>JABXIM010000002.1 GCA_013373085.1 Oceanospirillaceae bacterium
CCGGGATATTGAGGCGCATCGCGGCCATCAGCATCCCCGGAGTGATCTTGTCGCAGTTGGAGATGCACACCAGCGCATCGGCGCAGTGGGCGTTGACCATGTACTCGACGGAGTCGGCGATGATGTCGCGGCTCGGCAGCGAGTAGAGCATGCCATCGTGACCCATGGCGATACCGTCGTCGACTGCGATGGTATTGAACTCCTTGGCCACGCCACCGGCCTTCTCGATCTCCCGTGCCACCAGCTGGCCCAGATCCTTCAGGTGCACGTGGCCGGGCACGAACTGGGTGAAGGAGTTGGCGATGGCGATGATCGGCTTGTGGAAATCGTCGTCTTTCATTCCGGTGGCGCGCCAGAGTGCGCGGGCACCGGCCATATTGCGTCCGGCGGTCGAGGTCTTGGAACGGTATTGCGGCATGGCCTGAAATCCTCGGCTAGGGAAGCCTCTGAATGCTTGTAATGGAGCCTGCGAACAAGTCCCAGTTGGCCTCTGCGGGCCCTGAAGCGTGCAGATACGCGACGCAGTGCGCAGGGAATACCCAGAAGGGCACTTTGGCAATAGTCCTTTCCAAGTGCTGCAACTATGTAGATGCAAGCTTCAGGACCCGCCCTATGGGGCTATCGGCGCGATCCGACCTCTTTGTTGCAGCTTCTCGACAGGCCATCAGCATGTCTTCGAAGCTGCGCCGCGATTTCGGCTCGCGCTGAAAGCCAGAGACTCGTTGGGATTTGTCCGCAGGCTCCTAATGCGAAGAGCCCGAGTATAACAGAGCCGGATGTCCTCAGGCAGCTGTTGGCTGTGCTCTCATATCGCCAGCGGCGGGTGTGATGTCGCCTGTCGCGAGTGCTGGCCCGCAGCCCAAAGTTCATGCCGGATTCAGCCGCTCCCGCCTAGAGTGAACGCTATGATCGACAAGTCCCTGAACTGGAGAAGGCCGGCGATGAACATTCGACTGAGTGCCGGGCTGGTGGCCCTGGCGCTGCTGCCCGGTTTGTCCTGGGCTGACCATCGTCATCATGATCATGACGATCGCCGCTACGTCACCGAGCGCCGCTGTGCCGTCGAGCCTGATTTTGAGTATCATGAGGCCGTCATCGGTTATGAGGTCAGTTACCGTTATCGCGGACGGGTCTATCATACCCGTACCGACCACCGCCCGGGCAAGCGTATCCGGGTGCGGGTCGATGTAACGCCGACGCGCTGGCAGGGTTGAGAATCCTGCCCCGGACCGAGTTCTGAACGAGAGGAGCACAACCCGATGTTGCGAAAGACGCACAGGTCTCGCCCATCGCTGCTTTGGCGGGCCGCAGGTGTCGGCCTCCTTTTGCTGCTGTCGCCATTATCCTTCGCCGCTGCGGGCCAGCCGATCTGGCTGCTGACCCGGGCTCCGGATGCCCAGGAGCATCTGCTGCAGGTGGCGCAGGACGGGATCAGTCTGCAGCAGGCGGTCGAACAGGTGCGCAAACGTTATCAGGGGCAGGTAATCAAGGCGACGGCTGCTGACCTGCAGGGTCGCCCCGTCTACAGAATACGACTGGTGCATGAAGGGCGGGTGCGCGAGGTACTCGTCGATGCCCAGTCAGGACAGATACTCAACTAGATTAACCGGTCAACAAGGTGTTACCGAATGAAAGTACTGATCGTCGAGGATGACAACGACCTGCGGCGCCAGCTGAAGACAGCGCTGGAAAGCCGCGGCTACACCGTCGAGGAGAGTGCGGACGGCGAGGACGCCGAATTCATGGGCCAGGAGTATCCCTACGACCTCGCTATCGTCGACCTAGGGCTGCCGAAGCTGCCGGGTGTCGAAGTGATCCGGCGCTGGCGGGATGCGCAGAAAACCTTTCCGGTGCTGATACTGACTGCGCGCGGTGACTGGCAGGACAAGGTCGAAGGCCTCGAGGCGGGAGCGGACGATTACCTGGTGAAACCCTTCCATATCGAGGAGCTGGTGGCGCGCCTGAACGCGTTGCTGCGCCGTGCCGCCGGCCACGCTACACCGGTGATGCGCTATGGTCCGATCACCCTGGACACCGCAGGGCGTGTGGTGACCCTCAATGAGCGTCCGGTAAAGCTGACCAGCTACGAATACCGAACGCTTGAATACCTGATCCTAAATGCCGGCAAGACGATCTCCAAGACCGAGCTGACCGAGCATCTCTATCATCAGGACTTCGACCGTGACAGCAACGTGCTCGAGGTCTTCATTCGCCGCCTGCGGCAGAAGCTGGATCCGGAGCAGACCCTGCAGCCAATCACCACGGTACGCGGCCTGGGCTATCGTTTCGACCTGGCGCCGGCAGAAGAGGCTTAATGCGGCTGCGCTGGCCCCGCGTGCGTTCGCTGCGGGCGCGGCTGCTGGTGTTCTCCTGCAGCCTGCTGCCCGTGGTGTTCTTCAGTGCCTGGTTCGCGCTGCAGAATGCCTTTCTGCACAGCCTCGAAACCGCCGAGCGGGAACAGCTCAAACTGCAGGTCTACCTGCTGCTCGGCGCCGCCGAATTTCAGGATGGCCGGCTCAGTATTCCGCAGGCATTGCGCGAGCCGCGTTTCGGCCAGCTCGAGTCGGGGCTTTATGGCGTCATCCAGAGCCAGAGCGGCGCCCTGCAGTGGCGCTCCGAGTCCAGCATGCTGTTGCCGGCCGGGCTGCTGCTGGCGCTCGACGACACCCCGCTGGCGCCCGGCGACGTACTCTTCGCCCACCTGCCGGAGCATGGCCTCTACCTGTATCAGTATCCGGTGGTCTGGGAAGGTGGCGGTCGCGAACACCATTACCTGATCAACGTGCTCGAAACCGACGCGCCGCTGCTGACCGAGCTGCGCACCTACCGCAACCAGCTGGTTGGCTGGCTCAGCCTGCTGTTCCTGCTGGCGCTGCTGGTGCAGTACGTGATTCTGCGCTGGAGCCTGAAACCGCTCGACGGTCTGGCACGGGACATCAAGCGCATCGAAAGCGGCGAGGCCGACGCCCTCGGTGGACGTTATCCGCTCGAGGTACAGCCGGTGACAGCCAACCTGAACCTGTTGCTCGACAGCGAGCGGCGGCAGCGCGAGCGCTATCGCAATACCCTGGGCGATCTGGCCCATAGCCTGAAAACGCCGCTGGCGGTGATCCGCGGCAGCGCCGAGGAGGAGCTGCCACTGGCGGAGTACCGCTCCGTGGTCGACGAACAGGTCCAGCGCATGGACCAGATCGTGCAGTACCAGCTCGCCCGGGCGGTCAAGAGCCAGGGGCGGGCGATGACCGCCGGCGTCGAGATCGGTCCCGCGCTGCAGCGTATCACCGGCGCTTTGAGGAAGGTCTACCGCGACAAGGGCACCGAAATCGAAGTCGAGCACCCGCCGGGGCTCCGGTTCGCCGGCGACGAGCGTGATCTGATGGAGCTGCTGGGCAATCTGCTGGAGAACGCCTGCAAATATGGACAGCGGCGTGTGCAGGTGCGGGCGGTGCGCGACGGGAGCGACCTCTGTATCGACATCGATGATGACGGTCCCGGCGTGGCGCCTGAGCGGCGGGACACCGTGTTGCAGCGTGGTGCCCGTCTCGATACCTCCGCGCCCGGCCAGGGGATAGGTCTGGCGGTGGCGGTGGATATTCTCAGCAGCTACGACGGCGAGCTGAGCATCGACACTTCGCCGCTTGGCGGGGCCCGTTTTCGGGTGCTGCTGCCGGCCATGTGATCCTGAGACCCCTTGGTCAGTTGCCGACTACCACAAGGTTCATGTCCTTGGATGAATTGACCTCTCCAGCCCGTTACTTCGTCTGCAGAAGCGTTTGCCGTTCCTCGGTGCCGGGATGTGACTGTAACCAGGCGGGAACAGCGGCGCCGGCTTCGGTTTGTCGACTCTCGAGCCGGCGCAGCAGTTCGGCAAGTTGTGCCGGATCACGCTCCCTGGCCTGTAGAAGCGCCAGGGCGAAGCGGTCGGCCTCGCGTTCGAAGGAGCGCGAGTAATGACTTTCGATCAGCATCGTCGGTAAAGCCGCCAGGACCGAGCTGGCGGCCGTCAGATCACCGGTGGCTGCGATGATCAGCAGTGGCAGCGCACTGCTCTGCAGTACCCGTCGCAGGCCATGGCGTTGCTGCACATGGCCGATTTCGTGCGCCAGCACGCCGGCGACGGCGTCAGGGTGCGGGCTCAGCCGCACCAGTTGGTCGGTCAGAATGATCTCGCCCGACGGCAGTGCAAAGGCGTTGGCGTCCAGAGCCCCTCCATCGCGAAAATACAGCCTGTAGTCGAACCCGTCGGGTTGATCATTCGTCAGTTCGGTGAACAGCGCCTGCAGGGCTTGTTGCCGGGCCTGTGGCAGTTGCGTCGAGGCGAACACCCAGCGATCCAGCGTGGCCAGCGTCTGGCGACTGCTGTGCTCGCTGATGCTGGCCGGCAGCGCGAATGCCACCGCCTTCGCCAGCGCCGGCAGTCCATAGCGTACCCCCGCCCCGCCCCCCAGAATGACCAGCAGCACCGATAACAGCACCCAGCGCCAGCGACTTTCCAGACGCTGGCCGCCGGAACCGTAACGCCAGCGCCGGTCGAGGTTGTCGACGTCAGTGTGCTGGCGGGTCTCGAAACGTTTCCCGTCGGGTAGTTCGAGATAGCGGGGCCCGCTGCCCAGGGGGGCGCCAACGCTCAGTGACCGCCAGGACAGCAAGGTACCGTCCGGCAGCCGCACGCGCCCCCCATCGTCCACCTGCAGGCGCACCTGCAGTCTTGCCGAACTCTGGCCATCGTACAGGTAGCCCTCGAGCTCGGTCACAGGCCGACTTCGATATCGAGCGCCTCGCCCAGTTCCTCTCCGAAGGCGCCTTGTTCGGCTTCGCGGACCTGGATGTAGCGGTCGGGCTCGCCGTTGAGCAGCACATCGGTACAGTCGGCGCGATATCGGGCCATTCTGACCTGGGCCCAGGGGATCAGCAGGCCGAGCGAGAGGAGGATGCCCAGCGTGTTGGTGATCAGCAGCCGACACATCGCGCCGGTTTTCATGCGGCTTTCGAAGCGGTGCTCGTCCAGCCGGGAGTGGTTGAGGGTCAGGTTGGTCATCTGTGTGCGCACGAAGACGAACGCCAGACCGAACAGCAGCACGGTCATTGGGAAATAGCGGCTGACGAGGCTGTATAGCACCAGCACCGCGAATGCCAGCAAGCGGCCCTTGAGAATGGTGACAGGGCTGGCGGTGTATTCGAAACTGCTGTCGTCGAGCCGGGTATGGCCATAGAAATAGCGTTCTGAGCGAACCTTGGCCCAGGCTGAATAGATGCCGAGTCTCAGCAGTGACAGGCAGAGGTTGACGATCCAGATGCGAAAGTACTCGCGGCTGTCGCCGCTGAACTCGAACGTCAGGCGCCGGGGCTGTTGATGCCCGGCATCGTGCCGAGTAAGGGCTGTGCTGTCCATGGTGAAACCTTCCCTGGTTGCTTGGACGAATGTAACAGTCGCCATCCGGCGACTGATTTAGTCTGGACCAGGGATGGGGGGATTGCCAGCGGTCGGGAGATTCCAATCTACAACCGCTTGATAAACACCTTGGAATTGCGCTGGTAGTTGTACAGCTCCTGGCGCTTGCCGGGCAGCTGGTCGAGGGTGGCTTCGGCGAAGCCGCGCTCGATGAACCAGTGGGCGGTGCGGGTGGTCAGCACGAAGAGCCGGTCCAGTCCCTGTTCGCGGGCGCTTTCCGCGATGGCCTGGAGCAGCATGTCGCCGCGCTCGCCGCCGCGGTAGAGGCCCGAGACCGCAACGCAGGCGAGTTCGCCGATGCGCTCCTCGGGAAAGGGGTAGAGCGCGGCGCAGGCGATGATAGCGCCATCGCGCTCGACGATGGTGAACTGCTCTATCTCCGCCTCGAGCAGTTCGCGGGAGCGGCGTACCAGGATGCCCGCCTTTTCCAATGGGGCGATGAGCTCCAGAATGCCGCCGACGTCCTCGATGCTGGCCTGTCGCACCTGCTCGTAGGATTCGCGAATCACCATGGTACCGGAGCCGTCTCGGGTGAAGAGTTCGCCGATCAGGGCACCGTCCTCCTGATAACTGATCAGGTGGCAGCGGGGGATGCCGATGTTGCAGGCCTCGACCGCGGCTTCGAGCTGGCGCGCCAGATCCGAGTATTCACGGTCCGGCGCCTCGGACTCCATCCGGTGCATGTACTGGTTCACCAGCCGTTCGGCGGTGCGGGCCAGCAGTTCGCTGCGCAGCTCGCCGCGGCTGTCGAAAACCCCCTTGTCGGCACCGAACAGAATCAGTTTTTCCGCGTCCAGGGCCTTCGCGGCGGCGGTGGCGACCTCCTCGATGGCGAGGTTGAACATTTCGCCGGTCGGGGAGTAGCCGATGTTGGACAGCAACACGATCTCGCCCTGGTCCAGGTGGCGGGCGATCGCCTTGCTGTCGACGCGCCGCACCTCGCCGGTATGCAACAGATCCACGCCCTCGTAGACGCCATAGGGCCTCGCGGTGACAAAATTGCCGGAACAGGTGCGGATGCGGGCGCCATGCATCGGCGTATTGGCCAGGCCCATCGACAGCCGGGCTTCGATCTGCGCGCGTTGGTAGCCGCAGGCCTCGATGACGCACTCCAGGGTTTCGCTGTCGGTAATGCGCATGTCGTGGTGCAGTCGCGACTCCAGGTTGCGCGCCCTCAGGCGCTGCTCGATCTGCAGTCTTGAGCCGTAGACCAGCACCAGGCGCACGCCGAGGCTGTTGAGCAGCGCGATATCGTGGACGATATTGGCGAAGTTAGGGTCTACCACCGCGTCGCCACCGAACATCAGCACGAAGGTCTTGCCGCGGTGGGCGTTGATATAGGGTGATGAGTGGCGGAACCAGTTAACGTATTGCTGGAGTTCGTTTGTCACGTCAGGCGTCCGGGTTGTCCTGCAGGCAGTACTTCTGAATCAGTTGTTCGAGGATTTCGACGGTGGGTTTGATCTGGTCGAAGCCCAGGTACTCGTCCGGCTGATGCGCCTGGTCGATAAAGCCGGGTCCCATGACGATGGTGTCCATGCCCAGGTCCTTGAGGAAGGGGGCTTCGGTGCCGAACGCGACCGCTTCGGCGCGATGTCCGGTCAGACGCTCGGCGGTTCGCACCAGGTCCGAGGTGCGCTCGTTCTGGAACGACGGGATGCCGGGGAACAGCGCCTCGACCTCGATCTTCACGCCATAGGGCTGCTGCAGCGGCGCCAGACGCTTGTGGATCGCCTCGCGCAGCACGTCGATGCTCATGCCCGGCAGCGGTCGCAGGTCGAACTCCAGTTCGCAGCGGCCGCAGATGCGGTTGGGATTGTCGCCGCCATGGATGCAGCCGAGGTTCAGCGTCGGCACGGCGACGGCGAAGTCGCTCTGGCGATACTGCTGCTGCAGCTCCCGGCGGAAGGCGATCAGCTCGCCCATGACGCCGTGCATGGCCTCCAGCGCGTTGGCGCCCAGGCTCGGGTCCGACGAATGTCCGGCCCGACCCGTGACACGCACCGCCTCCATCATGATGCCCTTGTGCATGTAGATCGGTTTCATGCCGGTGGGCTCGCCGATCACGGCATAGCGGGCGCGGGGTTTGCCGGCTTCGGCCAGCGCGCGTGCGCCGGACATCGAGCTTTCCTCGTCGGCCGTCGCCAGGATGATCAGCGGTTGCTTCAGTGGCTGGTCGACGAAGCGGCGCGCGGCCTCGATGGCGAGCGGAAAGAACCCTTTCATGTCGCAGGTGCCAAGGCCGTAGAAGCGATTGTCACGCTCGTCGAGCCGGAACGGGTCGCTGTGCCAGAGTTCGTCGTTGCAGGGTACGGTGTCGGTATGACCCGACAGCACCAGACCGCCGGGACCGCTACCCAGGGTGGCGATCAGATTGGCTTTGCCGGGTGCGCCCTCGATCGGCATGACTTCGGTGCTGAAGCCGAGGGTGGCAAGCCAGCTTTCGAGCTTTTCGATAACGCCGAGGTTGCTCTGGTCCCAGCCCGGGGAGGTGCAGCTGATTGACGGTTGGGCAATCAGCTCGCGGAGCATGGTTACCAGATCGGGGATGGCGGACATGGTCGACCTCAAGCAAAGGCAGATGACGATGGCACTATTGTGCAGCCTTTGAGGAGCGTAATCCATGATTGTGGAAGCGGCGCCTCGCCGCGAACGGCTTGGCTCCATGCCAAGCAGGCTCGCACCGTGGCGCCGCTCCTGCAGTAGGCAGGATGGGCGCGAGCCCATCCTTATCCTCATCTCTTAACCGAACATGCCCTTGAACATGAAGAAGAACATGATCGCCAGTAGCGCACCTGCCGGCAGCGTCACGATCCAGGAGATGAAGATGGTGCCGACGACGCGCATGTTCAGCGCGGCGAGGCCCCGAGCGATACCGACGCCGAGTACCGCCCCCACCAGGGTATGGGTGGTGGAAATCGGCAGACCGGTACCGGATGCAACGACCACGGTGGTGGCGGCTGCGAGCGTAGCGGCGAAACCGCGGCTCGGCGTCAGTTCGGTAATATTGTTGCCCACAGTGGCGATGACCTTGTGTCCGTACATGATCAGGCCGGCGACGATACCGCCGCCACCGAGCAGCAGGATCCAGGCCGGCATCGCGGTTTTCTGCGCCACCTCGCCGCCGGCGGCGACAACACCGACCACGGCAGCCAGCGGGCCGACGGCGTTGGCAACGTCATTGGAACCGTGGGCGAACGCCATGGCACAGGCGGTGAACATCATCAGGATGCCGAAGATTTTTTCGACACTGGAGAAGTGATAGTCGCGATCGGCCTTGGCGTTGGGCTTGATGTTCCGCTGCAACATCATGCCGACCAGCATGGTCAGAATGCCGATGCCGACCGAGAACAGCGCGCTCTGGCCCCAGCTCAGGTGCAGACCGATATGCTTGAGGCCCTTGGTGAAGGTCACCATCGCCACAATGAAGCCCACCAGGAAAATGTACACCGGCACATATTTCTTGGCATTGGCGAAGGGATCATCGGTATCGAGGATGAGTTTCTGCACGCTCTTGAACAGGAAAAAGGCGATAAGCCCGGCCGTCAACGGCGAGACCACCCAGCTCGCGACGATGCTGCTCACCTTGCCCCACTGTACCGCTTCCGCGGAGATCCCCACCGCCGCAAAACCGACGATGGCGCCGACGATGGAGTGCGTGGTCGATACCGGCCAGCCATAGTGGGTGGCGATCAACAACCAAAGGCCGGCGGCCAGCAGCGAGGCGAGCATGCCGTAAACCAGCAACTCGGGCGAGCCGGTTAACAGGGCCGGGTCTATGATCCCCTTGCGGATCGTCGCGGTGACGGCACCGCCGGCAAGATAAGCGCCGGCGAATTCGAACAGGATGGCGATGATAATCGCCTGTTTCAGGGTCAGGGCCTTTGAGCCGACCGAGGTGCCCATGGCGTTGGCCACGTCGTTGGCGCCTACGCCCCAGGCCATGAAGAAACCGAAGATGCAGGCGAGGATGATGATGATATCGCCGTACTGCGCGATTATGCTCATGTTGGAATCCTTGACGGGGAAGCGTTTAGCGAGCCAGCAGCAGCTGCAGTCGGGAGCCTACTTGCTGTGCACGGTCGGCAATGTCGCCGATCCAGTTGATCACTTTGTAGAGGAACATCGCATCGATGGGATGCATGTCCTTCTCGACCTGGAACAGCGCGTGGCGGATCTCGCGCTCGAGGTCGTCGGCATCGTGCTCCAGGTCGTCAATATCGTGGATCATGTCCTCGACGGCATGGACTTCATGGCCACCGAAGCCGGAGCTGATCAGTTCGTCAATTTCGTTCAGCGCGGTCATTGCCTGCGCCGAAGTTTTCAACGCACTGCGCACGAACGACGCCATCTGCGGCTTGATTGTCTCTGGAACCGTCATCTGGCGACCGAGCATCAGGCCGGCGATATCCTTGGAACGGTTGGCGATCTTGTCCTGCATGCGCAGAAGTTCCAGCAGGTCGGAGCGGGGGACCGGCAGGAAGATGCTGTTGGGCAAATGGGCGCGAACATCCTTTTTCAACGCATCCGCTTCATGCTCCAGCTGGGTGATCCGCTGCTGGGCGGCCTCGGCTTTTCCCCAGTCCTCCGCCATCACGGCATCGAAAAAGGGGATCAGCTCAAGGGCGCAGGCCTGCGCCTTGGCAATGTGTTCCTGCATCGGTTTGAACGGCGAACGCGCGAACATTTGCAGGATCGGATTGTTGGTTACCATCGGTTTCCCTGTTGGTTGTCACGACTTCGCGCGCAAGTATAAGGGCGCATCTGGCCGGGTTGTAGTCAAACCTTAACTTTTTTTTAACGCAAACATGGGTCAAATCGGTCGCCCTGGTGGCTGCGCCACAGTGGTTGAGCCGGTTACACTTGCGGTGATCATTGATGGCAGGACCGCTGTACGGTCGATAGGAGAGTCGGGGTTATGGCACGGGAGATCGAACTTAAGCTCAGTCTGGCCGAAGAGGGCGTATCGGCGCTGCGGGCGCTGCCGCTGTTGGCGAGCGAGGCGGACTTTCGCGGCACGTCGAGGCTGCACAACCGGTATTTCGATACCGCATCGCAGGCGCTGGCGGCCAACCGGGTGGCGCTGCGCATCCGCGAAGACGACGGGCGTTTCGTACAGACGCTGAAAACCCGGGGCGCCAGCCAGGGCGGGCTGCACCAGCGCAATGAATGGGAGTGGGAACTGTCGCAACCGGCCCTCGACTACAGTCTGCTGGCCGACGCGAGCTGGCCGGTGAGTCTTGACGACCCGGCGCTGCTGCAGCAGATCGTGCCCGCCTTTCGTACCGATTTCGAGCGCAGCACCTGGTTGCTGCGTCGACCGTCCGTGGCCGACGGCGAGGCGGTGATCGAACTGGTGTTGGATCGAGGCGAGGTCACGACCGCGGCCGGTGGGCGCGACGCCCTCTGCGAAGTCGAGCTGGAGCTCAAGGCCGGTACCGCCGAGGATCTCTACGGGGTGGCCTTGGAGCTGGCTGCGGCGGTACCGCTGCTGGTCAGCGATATCAGCAAGGCCGAGCGCGGCTACCGGCTGCTGGCCCGGGAACCACTGCCCGAGACTGTCGGCCCGCGGGTGGCGGATGGGATGAGCAGCGGCGATGCCTTCCAGGCGCTGGTCGAAGAAAGCCTCAACGATCTCAGCCGGGGACTGGAACTCTGGCGCGAAGCCGCCGACTGGCTCGCCGTCACCCGGACGGCACTGGCGTTGCAGCGGTTGCGGGCCACTCTGGCCTGTTTCGGTGCCTTGCTTCCGAGTGAGAGTAAGTCCTTGCTTACGCAACTGGGACATCTCAATTGCGAGCTCGACCAGGCGTTGGCCTGGCGGACGCTGCTGCCGGAGATCGGCGAGGATCAGGTCGCGGGCTGGGCGGCGCAGCAGGCACCGGTCGCACGGCGCCGTCTCGATGCCCTGTTGCGGTCGCCGGAGCCCGGTTTGTTGCTGCTTCGGTGCAGCCGGTTGCTGCTCGATACGGAAGACGCCGCCGACGCCCGGCAGCCATTGGCGTTTTTCACCCCGGAACTTGATAAGCTGCCACTATAACCCGCCGCGCCCGCGGCCAGGGTGGAAGTCGTGCTTTGCTCCGCCTTGCACAGACCGACTCCTGTGGGGGCTGATGATCGTCACGGACGGCGGGAATCCGGGCATTGCAGGATTTAATACCCGGGCAGCGAAGCGCATCGCACCGCTGCGGCAATGGTGCGGTTCGCGATGCTCACCAGCACCCTGCAGTTTCACCTTAAGGTAGAGGACCGATAATGCCAGAACCGCAACTTGCGCAGATCCCGCAACCGCTGCATGACCTGATCCGCCAGCGCTGGCGGAAACTCGAAAGCTGCCTGGACCTGCTGGATTCGCTGCCGGACCACCTGGCCGGCGAGCTGACCCGGGTGCTGGTCGGCAGCGACTACGTCGCCGACCAGCTGGTGCAGCGCTCAGGGCTCCTGGGAGATCTGCTTGGCAGCGGCGACCTGCACCGCGACTACTCGGAGCGGGACTACCGGCAGGCACTGTCCGGTCGGTTGCAGCAGCAGGGCGACGAACCGGGCCTGCATCGCGAACTGCGCCGGTTTCGTCAGCGCGAGATGGTCCGCATCATATGGCGCGACCTGAATCGGCTCGCCGACATGCGCCAGACCACTCGCGAGCTGTCCTGGCTCGCCGACGCCTGTATCGACGGCGCGCTGGACTGGCTGTACAGCACTGCCTGCGAAAAATGGGGAACACCCCACTCCCGCACCGATGCCCGCGGCCAGCGGCAACCGCAAAAAATGGTGGTGCTGGGGATGGGCAAGCTTGGCGCCCACGAACTGAACCTGTCGTCCGATATCGACCTGATGTTCGTCTACCCCAAAAATGGCGAGACCGAAGGCGCCCGTCGCAGTCTCGAGAATCAGGACTTCTTCATCCGTCTCGGACAAAAACTGATTCAGGCCCTCGACAACGTTACCGTCGACGGCTTTGTGTTCCGCGTCGACATGCGGCTGCGCCCCTTCGGCTCGGCCGGCCCGCTGGCGGTCAGCTTCGATGCCATGGAGGGGTACTACCAGGATCAGGGCCGGGAGTGGGAACGCTACGCCATGATCAAGGCGCGGGTGGTGGCCGGCGACAAGGCTCAGGGCGCCCGCCTGCAGGAGCTGCTGCGGCCCTTCGTCTACCGCAAGTACATTGACTTCAGCGCCTTCGAGTCGCTGCGCGAAATGAAAGAGATGATCAATCGCGAAGTACGGCGCAAGGGGCTGGAGCAGAACGTCAAGCTGGGGTCCGGCGGCATCCGCGAAGTGGAGTTCATTGCCCAGGCGTTCCAGCTGATAAGGGGGGGCCGCGATACGCGGCTGCAGCAGCGCGAACTGCTCAACGTTCTGCCGCTGTTGGCGGAGTTCGGCATGCCGCAGCAGGCGATCGACGAGCTGCTTTCCGCCTATGAATATCTGCGAAATGTCGAACACGGGATACAAGCGCTGCATGACCAGCAAACCCAGGAGTTGCCGCTGGACGAGCAGGCGCGCCTGCGCCTGGCCACGGTCATGGGCTGCGCTGACTGGCCGGCTTTTATGACTGTGCTGGATCGGCACAGGAGCGCAGTGCGTGCTCACTTCGACGATGTCATCGCCCCGGCAAAGGAGGGCAGAGCCAAAACGGTCGACGGTGCCGCGGACTGGCTGGCCCTCTGGGATGGCGCCTGGGAGGAGGATGCTGCCGAACGCTTTCTTGCCAGTCATGGTTACGACGACCCGGCGCGTGCCTGGAAGCTGCTCGACGACCTGCGACGTTCGCGGACGGTCATGGTGCTGCAGGCCGTGGGCCTCGAACGTCTGAAGGCCGTACTGCCGGCATTACTGATCCAGGTGGCCTCGGTCGACAATTCCGCCGAGACGCTGGCGCGGGTGCTGCAGCTGATTCAGGCGGTGCTACGCCGCTCGGCGTATCTGGTACTGCTGGCGGAAAACCCGGATGCGATGCGCCAACTGGTGCACCTTTGCTCGGCCAGTCCGTGGTTTTCGGGGCAGCTGTCAAAACTGCCGATCCTGCTCGACGAGCTGATCGATCCACGTACCCTCTATGCGCCGCCGGACAAGCAGGCGCTGCAGCACGAGCTGCGCCAGCAGCTGCTGCGTATTCCGCAGGAGGATACCGAGCAGTTGATGGAGGCACTGCGTTACTTCAAGAATGCCCATGTGCTGCGGGTTGCAGCGTCGGACATCACCGGCGTGCTGCCGTTGATGAAGGTCAGCGACTACCTGACCTGGACCGCCGAAACCGTGCTCGATAGCGTACTGGAAGCAGCCTGGCGGCAGCTGACTGAAAAGCACGGCCTGCCGCAGAAAGCGCCCGGCGAGCCCTGCGATCCGGATTTCATCATCCTTGGCTACGGCAAGCTTGGCGGTATCGAACTGTCCTATGGTTCGGACCTCGATCTGGTGTTCATCCACGACGCCGATCCGAATCTCTCGACCGATGGCGAAAAACAGCTGGTCAACAGCGTGTTTTTCACCCGTCTCGGGCAGCGCATCATCCATATGCTCAACACCTTTACCGCAGGAGGCCTGCTGTACGAGGTCGATATGCGGTTGCGACCGTCCGGCAACTCCGGGTTGCTGGTGAGTTCGCTGAAGGCGTTTCGTGAATATCAGCTCAAGGAAGCCTGGACCTGGGAGCACCAGGCCCTGACCCGCGCCCGGGTGGTGAGCGGCTGTCCGAAGCTGGCGCAGCGTTTCGAGGCCGTGCGCGCGGAAATCCTCGGGCAGGCGCGCGAAATCGAAACGCTCCGCGACGAAGTGGTGGAGATGCGCCGCAAGATGCGCGAACACCTGGGCAGCAAGCCGGCTGCCGACGATGCCGAGGCGGTATTCAACCTCAAGCAGGACGCGGGCGGTATCGTCGATATCGAGTTTCTGGTGCAGTACCAGGTGCTGGCCCACGCCAGCCGGTATCCGGAGCTGCTGGAGTTCACCGACAATATCCGCATTCTCGACGCGGTCGAGCGGGTCGGGCTGCTGCCGCCGCAGGATGCGGACCTGCTGCGCGAGGCCTACAAGGCGTATCGCTCCGTCGGCCACCGCCTCAGCCTGCAGGAACAGTCGAGCGTGATCCCCGACTCCGAGATGCAGGACTACCGTGAGGGCGTTGGCCGCATCTGGGAGCAGGTGATGGGGCCTAAAAGCTGAGGTTCGGAACGGCTGCAACAAAAAAAGCCAGGCGACAATGCCTGGCTTTTTTCGTAACGGCTTGCGGATCAGATGCTGGTGAGCCAGCCGTGGGTGTCTTCGGCCTTGCCCCACTGGATATCGTTGAGGGCCTGGCGCAGCTTCAGGGTCGTGGCGCCGATGCTGCCGTCGCCGACCGAGTACTCCTGTCCCTTGTAGATCAGGGTGCCGACCGGCGCCAGTACTGCGGCGGTGCCGGACAGCGCCGCTTCGCAGCCGGGCTTGGCCGCACGCTCGAGCAGTTCGTCGACGGTCAGGTCGCGCTCGGAGACCTTCATGCCCTGGTCGCGGGCCAGAGTCAGGATGGAGTCGCGCGTGACGCCGTGGAGGAAGCACTCATCCAGACCCTTGGTGACGATTTCGTCGCCATCGATCAGCAGGAAGTTGGCGGCACCGGTTTCCTGAACGTCGCCGCCCGGGCAGAACAGCACCTGGTCGGCCTGGTATTCGGCACGGGCCTTCATGATCGGGCGCAGCGCACCGGCGTAGTTGCCGCCACTCTTGACCATGCCCATGTGCGGCGGGCAGCGCATGCCCTCGTCGTCGACCAGCAGGCGCAGGGCCTTGTCGCCACCGGCAAAGTAATCGCCGACCGGGGACAGCAGCACATACTGGCAGGACGTCAGTGAAGGCACGGCGGCCTTGCCTATGGCCGGCTCGGTGCCGAAATGGGTTGGGCGGATGTACATGGATCCCGGCGGTGCCGGTACTTCCTCTGCAAAACGTGTGACGATGTCGCGAATCATCTTGGCCGTGGCGTCGCGATCGATTTCCGGCAGCGCCAGCAGATGGGAGCTCTGGGCGAAGCGATCGAGGTTGCGGTCCATACGGAAGATCTTGATCGAACCGTCCTCGTGACGAAATGCCTTCAGGCCCTCGAAGCAGGTGCTGGAATAATGCAGCACGTGCGCACCCGGATGCAGCTGGATGCTGTCGCTCGGCACGACCTCTGTCTCGCTCCAGTTGGAACCGTCAAACCAGGAGATTGCCATTTCAGGCATAAATACAGAGCCGAAAGCCGCCATACTGAGTATCCCAAACAGATTGTGAACAGGCCCCGACGGACGCGGGACAGGAGTCATACACCCGGGGTGTAAGGGTATTGGACCGTAGATTGTAAGCATCCGTGCCGAAAATGGAATTGTCTGAGGCGGAAATTTCGCCGTATTGCGTGGGTCTGGGGCTCGAATTTGCTTATCATGGACGCGCTAGGGGCCAATCCGGACAAGATATCGGTGTCAGAAATCTGCATTATCAGTGACGGCAAACCGGGACATCTCAACCAGTCGCGCGGTCTGGCGGAGGCGCTGCGGCGCCGTCGTCCCGGGATAGGGGTGCGCGAATGCTCGCCGCTCGATCGTATAGGCGCGTTACGTACCTGGCTCAGCGGGCAGCTGTCGCCGGGCGTACTGGACGGCGCACCGGACGCGCCTCCTGCTCTGCTGGTCGGGGCCGGTCACGCCACGCACGCCACGCTGCTGGCCTTGAAGCGGGCCTGGCGAAGGCCTGCCGTCGTGCTGATGAAACCCTCGCTGCCGCTTGGCTGCTTCGATCTGTGCCTGATGCCGCAGCATGACAACCCGCCCGAGCGCGACAATGTGATCGCCACCCGGGGCGCGCTGAACCTGATGCAGCCGGGACGTAAACAGGCGGACCTGGGCCTGATCCTGATCGGCGGACCGTCTCGCCACAGCGGTTGGGACGAGTCGGCGCTGCTGACACAGCTCGAGCGCATTCTGGCCTCGGGTGACCGACGCTGGCGCATGACCAGCTCGAGGCGTACGCCGGCGTCGACCGAACGCTTGCTGGCGGCCCTGCCCGGGGTCGACTTCGTGCCGGCCAGTGCAACCGGTCGTGACTGGCTGCCGGCTCAGCTGGCCGCTGCTGAGACCTGCTGGGTGACTGAAGACAGTGTGTCGATGGTGTACGAGGCGCTGAGCGCCGGCTGCGGCGTGGGCATCCTGTCGGTGCCCCAGAATCGCGACAATCGTCTGCAGCGGGGACTGCAGCAGTTGGCGGAGAAGGGGCTGGTGACAGCCTTCGCTGACTGGCGCGGAGACGCGCTGGCCCCGCCGGCCACCGGTTTCGACGAGGCGGGCCGCTGCGCCGAGCTGATACTGGCGCGCGGCTGGCTGGATTGACGCCGGTGCGGACTCAGTCGCGGCGGATCCGGTGGTAGAACTCGTTGTACTGCTCGACGATACGCGCCTTGCTGTAGCCGTTGGCGTATACCTCGCTGGCGCCTTCGATCAGACGCTGGCGCAGCTCGTCGCTTTTCAGTACCGAGTCGATCGCTTTCGCCAGTGCAGCCGCATCGTCGACCGGGGTGATCAGGCCGCTGACGCCATCGGTGATCGCCTCGCCCGGTCCCTGGGAGTTGGTGGCGACAATCGGGCATCGGTGCGCCCAGGATTCCATCACGATCGATCCCAGACCCTCGTGCCGCGACGGGCAGACAAACAGGTCCGCTGTGCGCATCAGTGCCGTGACATCGGTGCGCCAGCCGAGGAAGCGTACCCGTGACTCCAGTCCCAGTTTCCGGCACAGGGCTTTCAGGTTCTGCTCCTCCGGGCCGGAGCCGGCAAGCCAGAGGGTCACGCCCGGCAGTTCGGCAAGGCTGTGCAGCAGTACATCGAAGGCTTTGTTGACGTGCAGCCGTCCGGCGGTCAGGATCAGCGGCTTGTCCACCGGGGTGTCGAAACTGTCGCGGGGCAGCGGCGTCACCTCGCGCTCGTCGGCGAAATTGGGAATGTGCACCACTCGCTCGGCCGGGAAGCCGCCATCGATCATGTGCTTGCAGATCCCCTTGCTGATGCCGACCCAGTAGTCGGCGTGACTGTAGTATTTCAGCTTGTAGTAGTGCCCGAGCCGGTTGACCAGTACATAGCGGCTCGAATGCGGGGTATAGATGCTGGCTCGTCCCATCCAGGTCATGACGATTTCGGGTGCGTAGTCCAGCAGCGCCTTGCGGTAGTGGTGACGATCGATCATGTCCACCGGGGAGCCGAAACGAAAGCCCTGGGTGTTGACGCCGGCCTGGCGCAGCGAGTCGATGCGGTGGGCATGATCGCGGATAAATGCCTTAACCTCCAGCTCCGGATGCTCGTGCAGTCCGGACACCAGTCGGACAAAGAAATTTTCCGCGCCGCCCTGTGCGGCTCCTGCCAATACTTGAGCAATGCGGATCGGTGAGTCTGTCATATTTTCAGCCTTGGGATTCCGGGGAGGTTGAGCGGGGGCGTGCTGTGGCCATGCCGTGATTGCCGGGCTTTTCGCCACGCGCCTTTTTCGCCAGCGTCTGTTCGATTCGGTGGCGCAGGTTGGCGATCTTGCGGTCCACCTTGCGCTCTCGCAGGGCTGCCGGCAGCCAGTTGAAAGGCAGGATATTGGGGCTGCCGAGCCCGTCGATCACCACCAGCCGACAGATCCGGCCGCTCTCGTCTCGCTGTACCAAAATGTTATGCATCAAAAGGTCCCGTGACGGGATCTGCAGTTCTCGCCAGCGCGCGCAGAAACGCTCGACGGCGTCGCGACAGTCGGGAGTATAGCCTTCGAACCAAAGGTGGGCCTTGAGCGTCTGCGAGATGGCGCCATCGGCATCCCGAACCAGTTCCAGCACCAGACCCGGGCCGAGATCCGTGTCCTCGAAGCCGAAGCAGCGGCTGACGTGCTCGAAGGCAGCTTCGCCGAGATTGCGCGCGAGGCTGCTGATGACCTCGAACTCCTCGCGATTGTCATCGAAGCGGCTCAGCGGCAGCAGCGTCTTGGGAAAGCCTTTCTTGCGTCGCAGGTCCTCCAGGGGGAAGTCCGGCCGGCGTACCTTGATGCAGCGTTGCGGGTCTTGCGGATGCACGAAGCAGAGCCGGTGGCCGCCCTGCGCGAAGGGCTTTTCTGTTTTCAGCGCCAGTGTCATTTCAGGGTGCCGTCCAGGTTGATGTCCTGGGCCCAGCAATAGGGATGGCTGAAGGGGATCTGCAGGCCGGCTTCGAGGATGTACTGGGCATAGAGAGTCGAGTTGATCTCGCGGTGGAAGAAATCCCGCGCGGCTCCGGCCCAGGCACGGCGCTTGTCGTCATCGGCGTGGAATTCGCGGATTTTTGCGATCAGGTCCTCTTCCTCGTTGAAGTAAACCAGTGTTTCCGGCGGTAGAAGCTCGTCGAAGCGGCCGGAATCATGGGTGAACTGCAGAATACCGTTGCCGGCGAGCTGGGCCATGCGCGCCGAGGAGTACCAGTGCAGCCCCTCCTGGCGGTTGAAGTTAAGTCCCATCTTGCTCGACTGCAGCGCGCGGTCATAGGCGCGACCCCAAACCGGCGGCTCGTTGAAGCTGCCGAAGGTTTTGAAATTCATGATCGGGTCCAGCTGCTCCTTCATGCGGCCGACCATTTCCAGGCGCTTGGTGAAGTTCTGACTGTTGCTGCAGAAGATCAGGTCGATAGGCAGCTCGGATGTGGGACGGGTCGAGTTGTCGAAACATTCGACAGACGGCTCAACCGGATTCGGCATATGGTAGACGCGGGCTCTCGAGCCCTCGAACTGGGTCAGCTCGCGACGCCCTGTGGAAACGAAAACGGCGTCGGTCACTTCGGCCCGGTGCTTGATGCGCTCGACATTGGATGGCACGAACAGCGGATCGTTATTGCAGTGAACGATGGCGCAGTTGGGCATCATGCCGCGGATCGCTTCCAGCGTCTCGTTGCTGATCATGTCGCAGTGACCGGCAATCACCAGGTCCGGTTCGAACGCCTCAACTGTCTCCAGCAGGCGCCGGTTGGCCTTTTTTTTGCCCAAGTCGCGAATGCCCAGCGGTGCTTCAAACGCCGCCACGTCACGGTCGCTGAATGATTGTACCAGGTGATCATTCTTGATCAGACCATAGGTAAGTTTCTGTGCCCAGCTGACGCGCGTGTGGCCGTAACGTTTCAGTTGCAGGTAGGCGACGTGGAGTACTCTCATTCTGATCTGACCCTGTTAGGTGATGTTCAAGCGCACCTGTGTGTCCGGCATGACTCAGCGCTGGTTCAACAGCCGGCGGTAAACGTCCAGCGTCGCTTCTGCCTGGTGCTGCAGGTAGAACTGATCCGGGAGCCGGATATCGGCGTTGTCGCGACGTAACAGTTCGTCGGCGCGCCGGGCGAATGCATTCACATCGTCCGCCTCGACCAGCCCGTCAGGAAAGGCCGCGTGCAGCGACTCGCTCGCGCCCCCGCGATCATACGCGATGACAGGACATCCGCAAGCCAGAGCTTCGGGCACCGTGCGGCCGAAGGGTTCCGCCTTGTTCGACAGGTGGCAGCACAGGTCGGCCAGACGATAGAACGACTGGATATCGGATCGGTGACCGACGAAAGTGACCTGATCGTCCAATCCCAGCGCATGGCGCTTGTCGAGCAACTCCTGCAGGTAGTGTTGCTTGTTCGCTTCGGCTTCGCCAATCACGATGCCGTGGCAGTCCTGACGCAGTTCGCTCAAGCGCTGCATCACGTCGAGGAAGGCTTCCTGCCCTTTCCAGCGGGACAGGCGACCCGGCATCACCAGCAGGCGCTTGCCCCTGAACTGCGGATAGTCACTGAACAGCTGATCACGCCAGGCGCTGTCATCCCACTCCTGTTTGAAGATAGCAGGGTCGAGACCCCGGTAGATGCGAGTGATACGTTCTTCCGGTACCCGGTAGTTGTGCCGGATATAGTCGTGCACGCAGTCGGAAATGGCGATAATGTGCTCGGCCTTTGTCATAATGGCGCTGTAAGCGTTGACCGAGTACATGCCATGCACAGTACTGACCAGATGAGGGCGCGAATGCGGGGGCATCTTGCGCCAGGCCAGCCAGACGATCCAGGCCGGCGCGCGGGAGCGCACATGCACGATATCCGGTTTCAGCTCGGTCAGCAGCCGGCGCATCGGCCGCACCTGGGCCAGCGAGCGCAGCGACTTGCGATGTACCGGCATCTGGATATGGCGCGAGCCCTCGGCCTCGAGTCGTTCGATCTGGCGGCCGCCGTTGGAGATCACGATCGATTCGTGCCCCCGGGCGACCAGTTCCCGGGCAAACTCGACGGTGCCGCGCTCGACGCCGCCGGCGTCCAGGGCTGGGAGGATCTGGATGACTTTCAACGAAGTTCCGGCTTCCATTTAGTTCTGTTAGAGGGCAGTATGCGATTCTGGTGCGTCAGAATAACAAATAATGCCAACCCTGTATCCTGCCGGAAGTGCCTGATGACCACCGCGCCACAAACGGAATCATTGTGACCCCGACATGAAAATTCTCGAGAAAATCAGAAAAGCCGGCCTAGTACTCTCAGTGCTGATGAATAACCGCCTGAAAGGAAATTTGGCGGTTTGTGAGCTGTCTTCCTCCTGCCGATTACAGAAGGGTGTTACGGTTAGCTTCGGGAAGAAGGGTGAGTTAAAACTGCGCGACAACGTAAAAGTAAAGACTGGTGCCGTCTTTGAGTGCCTGGGTATGATCGATATTGGAGCCGGATCTGTCGTAGGCGTTTATAACTGGTTTCAGGGAGGTGGCAGTATCACTTTTGGCAGGAATGTAATTGTCGGGTCACACTGTAATTTTATTGCCTCGACACATTCCTTTAATGAGAAGTATACGGATTTCAAAAAACAGCCATTGGTCAAAGGCGATATCGAAATCGGTGACAATGTCTGGATAGGCAGTCACGTGACGATTTTGAATAATGTGAAAATTGGCGATAATGTCATAATCGGTGCGCACAGTTTGGTCAATGCCGATATCGAGAGCAACTCGATAGCGGTGGGTACGCCCGCACGGGTGATGAAGAAAGTGTGGGAGTGAGGCCTTGAGTAAGAAGATACTGTTTACAGTCGCGGCCTATGTTACAGACCGTCCGGGACGATGGAAGCATGTTGCGAAAGCTTATCTCATGCTGGCGAAAGGACTGGCGAAGTTGGGTTATGACAGTTGTTTCTACGTTCATCCAGAAGCAGTGCATGGACGTATGAAACAAGGCCGGTATATACTGACCAGTGACGAGGAATTGCCGCTACTACTGAAGCGTGAAAAGCCGGATTTTTGTTTTATCTGGGGCGGTAGGACGGAAGCTGATCGAAAAACCGCACAGCAGGTAAAAGAATATAGCTCTCGTTGCAGGATTATCTATTCTGAAGCCGGTTGGTTCCCTCAGCGCGATCGGATTTATTTCGACCTAGAAGGCACCAATGCGGATGCTAGTTTCAGCAAGCGCCTGACGGGTGAAGATAACATCCAGGATCGGGAACGGGCGAATTTTATTCGAATGCGAAACCGCATAGTCAGACGTGATCTTGGGCTGAATCCATTTGCCCGGGTTAGTCCGTTCAGAATAGAGCCGCCAGATATCAGAAAAAAGATACTGGTACCACTTCAGGATGAGCAGGACACCAATATTATTTGCTCATCTCCCTTTAAAACAATGCGGGCCTTCGTTGAGTATTTGTCGGCAACCTATCCGCAGTACCGATTTGTGGTAAGGCAGCACCCACGGGCCCCGGTAAGCAACCTTCCTGCTCTCGATAATGTTGAATATCAGGATAAGAGTGTGGACCTGTTTCGGCAGTTCGATGACATTGGTTTGGTAATCGGAATTAATTCTACCGTGCTGTTACAGGCGGCGATGCACAATAAGACGGTCATTGCGCTGGGCGAGGGCATTGCATCGGCCGGAGGCTGTGTCTATCCGATGGATGTTGACAATCCCCTGCCTGAGTTTGACTGTCCCCTGGTCGATACCGACGCCGCCGAACGGCGGCTGGCGTTTCTGCTGGTGGAAAGACAGATGAATCGCAGAAAACTGGCTAGCAAACGCTATCTGCAGCAGTCCTATTTGTATGAGTTGATGACTGACGATGCTTGATTTGACAATTATTATCGTCTCCTACAACAGCGCTGCGGTCATTATCGATTGCCTGAGCGGGCTTATTGAGGCATTGCCACATCAGATCCGGGTCGTCGATAACGCCAGCCGACCTGGCGATGTCGAGCTGCTCGAAAAGCGCTTTCCACAACTCGAAATTATGCGCCTGGATCACAATCTCGGCTATGGGCGGGCGGCTAATGTGGCGCTGAATGCGGTGCAGAGTCGTTATGCTCTGCTGATCAACCCGGATATCCTAGTCGATGCGCCGCGGCTGGCAGAGTTGCTGCAGCAGGCGGCCAGCTATCCAGAGGCGGCCATCTTCGGCCCGGCGACCAGCCGCAAGCATCGTCAGATTGTCGAGTCTGCTGAAGAAAAGGAGGCTATCAGTGGCTCCTGTATGCTATTCGACATGGAGAAGTTGCGCCCGCTGGGGGGCTTCGACGAGAATATCTTCCTGTTTTCCGAAGAGGTTGACCTTTGTTGGCGCGCACGAGAAGCGGGGCATAAGGTACTGTTGCTGCCGCGGATATATGTCGAGCACCTGGCGGGGCGCTCATCGGGCAGTTCAGATGCGGTCGAGTACATGAAAAATTGGCACTTCGGCTGGTCCCGTTCCTATTTCTACCGCAAGCACAGTCGCGATCGCGGAAAGCACGCGCTGAGACGACGTTTCTGGTTGTACAGCTGGAAAGCACTCATCGCCCGCAGGCATTATGATAAGGTGAAGTTCCGAGCGATCCGCGATGGCATACGGGCTTTCCAGGCCGGGGAGGCCGCCTTTCTTGCCGATGGCCGGACGCCGCAGGCCTCCCCGGATAGCCCGGAAAACCCCTACGCCGGTTCTTGATCGGTTGATGGAAGCAGTAGTTCTTCGATCTGGTACTCTTCGTTGCCAAAGAGCTTGCGTTTGGCACGGCGGAAAGTCCCGGGCATCTGTCCGAAGTCGATTGCCTGATACCCCATTCTTGCGAGGTCGAACGCGAGAATGGTGGCGGTCGGGCCCAAGACCGGCATGATCAGGTACTCGTCCTTGTCATACTCTGAAATGCGCCTGACGATATCGTCGTATTCGTCGAATGCGTTTTTGGCCGGAGCATGGAGGAAGTCGACGGAACGGGCATTGTTGAACAGTTCCGGTTCGAAGGTGAAGCGGCTGTTGGTGCCAACCACCAGTAGCACCTTGCGGTCCTCCCAGACCTGCTTGATCAATTTGATACGAGCAATCAGGGCTTCGGCGCTCTGGTCCGGCAGTACGCGGAAAGCGCCCATCGACGGGTAGTCCCGCCCGGGCTCGAGCAGCGCCAGTACCTCGTTGCCGATACGGATGATGAACTTCTGCCAGATCCGGCCCAGGCCATCAAAATCCCGTACCGGGTGGATGGCGATAAGAATATTGGGCTCGTGACTGTGCAGCACCTCCAGCAGGCGGGCATTCAGTGCCTGATTGACATCCTGGAAAGATTTATGTCGTTCGCCGACCATCAGCTTGAGTTCGCCGTCGCCGAAACGGCAGATGCTGGAGCGATGCTTGACCAGGTACTGAATGGTGTCCTCTTCGCTCCAGACTGTTGGGTAGTGCCTGACGAAGTCTTCGATATCGTCCCGGTAGAGCTCGATGATACGTTTATCGAAATATTCGCGGTAACGGGTACGGCGGTTGGCGCTTAACATAAAAGGCGCACCTAAAATCGCTGTTTTCCGATACAGGGCGCGCAGTAATTTCTTTTTCAGGGGCGACATACAGGCGCTTTTCCTTCATTCATGACAATGGCCTACTCTGGCTCAATGATAATAGCTTCGGTACCAATCCACGAACCGTTCTATCCCCTTTTCGATGGTGGTTTGGGGGCTGTAGTCCAGTGTTTCAACCAAGTCGTCAATATCGGCATAGGTTACGGGTACGTCCCCCGGCTGCATGGGTAGCAATTTCTTTATCGCTTGCTTGCCGCAGGCCGATTCTATTGCCTCGATAAACCGGGTCAGCGTAATGGGAGAATGGTTGCCGATATTGAACAGCTGATAGGGCGCCTGGGCATTGCTGCCGGCAGGGCGAGAGACGGCCGGTGTTTTAGCGATCAGCAGTTTCAGGCAGTGCACTATGTCATCGATATAGGTGAAGTCACGTTGCATTTGCCCGTTGTTGTATACGTCTATCGGTGTGCCTGTCAGGATAGCGCGGGTGAACTTGAAATAGGCCATGTCCGGTCGTCCCCAGGGGCCGTAGACGGTAAAAAACCTGAGACCCGTCGTGGGCAGGCCATACAGGTGGCTGTAGCTGTAGGCGAGGAGCTCGTTGGACTTTTTGGTTGCGGCATAGAGACTGACCGGATGATCGGTGCGGTCCCGAGTGCCGAACGGACATTTGGTATTCATGCCATAGACCGAACTCGATGATGCGAACATGAAATGTCCGACCTGCTTTCGGCGACAGCCTTCCAGGATATTCATGAAGCCGACCAGGTTCGCATCCACGTAGGACTGCGGATGGTCGATCGAATAGCGGACACCGGCCTGCGCCGCAAGGTGAATGACGGCGTCAAAGCGGTTGTTTTCGAAAAGCTCCGCCGTGGCCTGACGGTCGGCGATATCCAGCTGAATAAAGCGCAGCTCCTGATGCCGTGCCAGCCGCTCGAGACGAGCCTGTTTGAGGTCGACGGCATAGTAGTCGTTGAGGTTGTCGACGGCGGTTACCTGGACGCCTGTGGCCAACAGAGCCTCGGTCAGGTGATAGCCGATAAAGCCGGCGCCGCCGGTGACCAGTACGTGCATGTGAACCTTCCTGTTGAAAAGACGCTTAGCTTCGCGAATCCGCCAGCGAGCCTGCACGCCGTGCCGCAACCAACTCGGCGAACAGTTTCTTGTACTGCGACAGAATGACCGGTTCCGAAAACTCGCGCTGGTATTTTTCGGCGCCGTGCCGGGCCAGTTCGGCCGCCAGTTGCTTGTCGCTCAGCACTCGGTTGACTTCGGCGGCACATCCGTCGACATCGTCGATCGGGAACAGCAACCCGGTCTGTCCATGCTCGATCAGCCAGGCCGGGCCGGTACTGGCGGCAGCCACGAGCGGCGTTTGGGTCGCCCAGGCTTCCAGCACGACGTTGCCAAGAGGTTCGAAGCGAGATGGAAACAGGCAAAGGTCGGCGAGTTGGAACAGTTGCCGGATATCCTTGCGCAGTCCCAGGAACTGCACCCGGTCGGAGACGCCTTCGGTGCGTGCCAGCGCCTCGAGCTCCTTGCGCAAATCACCGCTGCCGGCAATCAGAAGGGTGGCATCTGGAATCCTGGCGAGCGCCCTGATCGCTGTATCCTGGGCCTTTTTCTGATGCAGGCGACCCAGTGTCAGCAGCACCTTGTGGCCGGCCGGGATCTGTGGCAACGGGTCACTGACGTCCAGCGCCGATGGCAATTCGCCGAAGTTGGAAATCATCGATACCCGGTCCGCCGGCCAGTCATTTTCCGTGACATGTCTCACCAGATCGGGCGTATTGACGATCAGATGATCGCATTTGCGATAGTTGTTGATGTCATAATAGCCGCCCAGTCGGCCCACCACGACGGCATCGGTGGGAGGGCACATACGGGACGCGCGATTGACCCAGGTGACGATCAGGTCGGGCGAATAAGCGTCGACATAACGTTTCAGAA
This sequence comes from Oceanospirillaceae bacterium, assembly GCA_013373085.1. Taxonomy (GTDB): domain Bacteria; phylum Pseudomonadota; class Gammaproteobacteria; order Pseudomonadales; family Balneatricaceae; genus Marinobacterium_A. Next base: position 26,173 of record JABXIM010000002.1, read on the forward strand.
GAAACCTGTAGAGCAGAGGCTTGCTGATAATCCCCATCGGCAGCGTGCGATAGTCGACGCCTGCGTTCCTGAGCCGCGCTTCCCGCGACGGCAGGGCTTCGATGATCAGCTGCTGCTCCAGGTCCGGATCGGACGCAAAGCCCGTCGCCACCTTTTCGAAATAGGTTTCGGCGCCAGCTTCCGCCTGCGACAGCAGAATCTGCATTATCTTCATCGGTACACGTGCTCCATTTTCGCCTGAGCGGCCTAATTATTGTTGGAGTTTGCGACAAACAACGTGTCAGGTGCTGCAGATTCTCAGGATTCCCGTGATTCTTTGTACAGGTGGTTCTTGCCCTTGGGGTGTGTCTTGAAACGTCGATGAACCCACATGTATTGCGTCGGGTCCTTACGGATCGCCCGTTCCAGCTCGGCATTGATGCGAGCTGCGTCCTGTTCGTCATCCCCGGTCGGGAAAGGTTCGATTATCGGGTACAGCTCCAGTTCGTAGCGGCCATCGGGGAGCCTGTGCTGGGCCAGCATCAGGATCGGTGAACCGTTGAGCTTGGCCAGACGCGCGGTTGCCGTGATGGTAGCGGCCGGGACTCCAAAGAAAGGTGCATAGACGGACTGCTTTCTACCGAAATCCTGATCCGGCGCGTACCAGATGATGTGATTCTTGCGCAGGGCGCGGATCACGGAGCGGATATCCGAGCGCTCAATGGACTGGCCGAAATAGCGGCTGCGACCCTTCTTGATGATCTCTTCCATCAAAGGGTTGTTGTGACGTCTGTACATCGCATCGACGGGGAAAAACTCGGAAAACAGTAGTCCACCCAGGTCGAGGGTGGAAAAGTGTGCGCCGAGCAGCAGCACACCCTTGCCCTTTTCAAGTGCGGCTTCGAGGTGTTTCTGGCCCTTGAAAACGATTCGCTCCCGAAAAACTTCCCGTGGTGTCCACCAGGCCATCGCGGTCTCGAATACGCCTATGCCATTGTTGATGAAAACGTTCCGGACGAAGCGCTGATGCTCAGCCGGACTCAATTCGGGAAAGCACAGGCGGATATTCACATCGACGACATGGCGCCGGCCTGATGCCAGCCGGAAGAGGGCCAGCCCCAGCCATTTACCCAGCTGTAGCTGCCAGCTCCATGGCAGGCGATTCAGCAGCCAAAGGGTGCCGGTACCGAGCCAGTTGGGCCAGAACATTGGATGCCAGAATGGCCGTTGTTGAACTTTCCGTCTTCGTGCCATAACGTCCGCCTTGAGTTGGCCGGCTATTTTAAGGGCTCCCCGAATAAACGGTAAACCCTGAGGGCCAGCCCGCCGCTACTTTGCCCAAGGATACTCGCGCCGTCTTTCAGTGCGTTTGCGCGTGGGGTTTCGGTAACAGGGCCGGCCGCTCCAAAGGGGCTGGCCGGCTCATCTGATCAGGCGTCGCCGCCGAACAGGTCGCGGGTATACACCTTGGCTTCGACATCACGAATATCATCCGTCATCCGGTTCGCGATGATCAGATCGGATCGGGATTTAAACGCTTCGAGATCGTTTACCACTTCGGAGTGGTAGAACTCGCCATCCTGCAGTACCGGTTCGTAAACGATAACCTCGACGCCTTTTGCCTTGATGCGTTTCATCACGCCCTGTATGGCAGAGGCGCGGAAATTATCGGAGTCGGCTTTCATGACCAGACGGTAGATTCCGACAGTCTTCGGAGCGCGCCGCAGGATCGACTCTGCGATAAAATCCTTGCGGGTGGTATTCGAATCGACGATCGCGCGGATCAGATTGCTGGGTACATCGGCATAGTTGGCCAGCAGCTGCTTGGTATCCTTGGGCAGGCAGTAGCCACCGTAGCCGAAGGAGGGGTTGTTGTAGTGGCTGCCGATGCGGGGGTCGAGACCGACGCCCTCGATGATCTGGCGGCTGTCCAGGCCATGGCTTTCGGCATAGGTGTCCAGCTCGTTGAAATAGGCGACGCGCATCGCCAGATAGGTGTTGGCGAACAGCTTGATCGCTTCGGCCTCGGTGCTGTCGGTGAACAGTGTCGGGATATCCTGCTTGATCGCGCCCTGCTGGAGCAGCCCGGCAAAGGTCCTGGCGCGATCGCTACGCTCTCCGACGATGATGCGTGACGGATAGAGGTTGTCATGCAGAGCCTTGCCTTCGCGCAGGAATTCCGGCGAGAAGATCAGGTTGTCGGTGCCACAGGAGGCCTTCAGTTCCCGGGTGTAACCGACGGGTATGGTCGACTTGATCACCATGACAGCATGGGGATTGACGGCCATGACATCGTGAATCACGGCCTCCACGCTGGCGGTGTTGAAATAGTTTGTCTGCGGATCGTAATCGGTCGGTGTCGCGATGACGACGAAGTCCGCATTCCGGTAGGCTTCATCCTTGTCCAGAGTGGCGCGCAGATTGAGCGTTTTTTCCTGCAGGTACGACTCTATTTCGGCATCGACGATCGGCGAGTGGCGATTGTTGATCTGGGCGACCTTTTCCTCAACGATATCGACGGCCACGACTTCGTTGTGTTGTGCCAGCAATACGGCGTTTGATAGTCCGACATAACCGGTTCCGGCAACTGCGATTTTCATGGTTGATCTGAGCCTGTTGATAACCTTGTTCTGTGAATAATAACAGCACTGCGCTCTCTGCGTGCTGCCAGCGTAAGCTGCCTTCAGTCCGTCTTAAGCTCTTTCAATACGGAGCGAAGTTCTACTCGCCAATCCGGCTGAGAAATACCTAGGGCTAGCTTTATTTTCGAACAATCCAGTTCCGAGTTGGCCGGGCGTTTGGCGGTCGTCGGATACTGCTCGGTCGTGATGGGAGCGACGCGTGGTGGTGCTGTCAGCAGGCCCTCCTGTGTGGCCTGTGCAAAAACTTCCACTGCAAACTCATTCCAGCTGCAGGCGGGAGCGCCGCTAAAATGATAAATACCCCAGGGCAAACTGGCATTTTCCGCGTAGTGTCGAGCAAGTCGCCACAGTGCTTCTGCAATACTGCGTGCGGAGGTAGGTCCGCCGCGTTGATCTGCGACGACGCTCAGTTCATCTCGCTCTCGGCCGAGCCGCAGCATCGTTTTGACAAAATTATTGCCCGAGGCTCCGAATACCCAACTGGTGCGCAGGATCATATGACGACTGCAATGCTCGGCGAGCACTCGTTCACCTGCCAGCTTGCTGGCCCCGTAGACGCTTTTCGGCGCAGGGCTGTCGCTCTCTGAATAAGGGCCTCTCGACGTTCCGGGGAACACATAGTCGGTGGACAGGTGAAATATGGGGATTTCTGCTTTCTCGGCGGCCTGGGCAAGGTACAGCACAGCTTCCTGGTTTACCGCATAGGCTCGGTCGCTGTCGCTTTCTGCCTTGTCGACGGCCGTGTAAGCGGCGGCGTTGATGATGAGTTCCGGCCTCAAGCGCTCCAGCATGCGAGCGACTTCGTCCGCATTGCTGATGTCGAGATCGGCGGATCCCATTCCTGTGGTTTCGAATACTGCAGGCGATTGCCGCAGCAGCTCGCTGCCTACCTGGCCTTTTGCGCCGGTGATCAGGACTCGCATGCTCAGTGGTTCCCCGCTAGCAGTTCGCGCAATGTTGGGTTGATCTGGTCTTTTTCGGAGAGCCTCGGTGATTCGATCGGCCATTCGATGCCGACATCGGGATCGTTCCAGACCAGCCCGCCTTCATCGTCCGGGTGGTAATAGTCAGTGCACTTGTACTGGAAGTCGGCTACTTCGCTCAGCACGCAAAAACCGTGGGCATATCCCGGCGGAACCCAGAGCTGACGATGATTTTCATCGTTCAATTCGACACCGACAAACTGCCCGCAGGTTGCCGATTCAGGATTGATATCGACGGCTACATCGTAGACGGCGCCGCGGCTGACGCTAACCAGTTTTCCCTGGGGGCGAGTCTTCTGGAAATGGAGACCGCGAAGTACGCCATGTTGCGAGCGCGAATGGTTGTCCTGAACGAAGGGCAGTCCAATGCCGGCCTCGCGATAACGCTCGGCCTGAAAGCTTTCGAGAAAAAAACCACGATGGTCGCCGAAGACCTTGGGTTCGATGATCAGGACGCCGGGCAGTGCGGTTTCAATAACCTTCATTTGCTGTTCACCTGGCCGAGCAACCTTTTTAGATACTGGCCGTAGCCGGTCTTTCCAAGCGCTTCGGCCTGTTTCGATAGCTGCTGTTCGGTTAACCAGCCCTGGTTGAAGGCAATTTCCTCAAGACAAGCGACTTTCAGTCCTTGCCGGGCTTCGATGGTCTGAACGAAGTGACTGGCCTCCATCAGCGAATCGTGGGTGCCGGTATCGAGCCAGGCGAAACCGCGGCCAAACATGCAGACGTGCAGGTGGTCACGCTCGAGGTAAGCGTTGTTGACATCGGTGATCTCCAGCTCGCCCCGAGCAGACGGCTTGACCTGCTTCGCAATCTCTACAACAGAATTGTCGTAAAAATAGAGGCCGGTGACTGCATAGTTGGATTTCGGATGCTGCGGCTTTTCTTCGATCGATACCGCTTTGCCACTCGCATCGAACTCCACTACGCCGAAACGCTCGGGGTCGGAGACATGGTAGCCGAATACAGTGGCGCCTGTTTCGCGGGCCGCCGCCTGCTTCAACATGGCGCTGAAGCCGTAGCCGTAAAAGATATTGTCGCCCAGAATCAGGCACACGTTGCTATCGCCAATAAATTCCTCGCCAATCAGGAAAGCCTGCGCCAGACCATCCGGCGATGGCTGTTCGGCATAGGAGAGCTGGATGCCAAAGTCGCTGCCGTCACCCAGCAGTTTGCGGAAACTGGGTAGGTCTTCGGGTGTGGAAATAACCAGTACGTCACGGATCCCTGCGAGCATCAGCACAGACAGCGGATAGTAGATCATCGGCTTGTCGTAGATTGGCAGCAGTTGCTTGGATACGCCGCGGGTAATCGGGTGCAGCCTGGTGCCGGAGCCCCCGGCCAGAATTATTCCTTTCATTTGCTCAGGCCTCCTACGTCACTGAGGTTGCGTCCTGTGGGGCAGGACGCTGAAATAGTCGATGCAGAGTCGTATGGGTCGGTTAGCCAATGCGGTTCAGCCGGTAGTCGCCGTTAAGCACCCGCTGCCACCAGTCGCGGTTGTCCAGGTACCACTGAACCGTCTTGCGTATCCCACTCTCGAAGGTTTCTTCGGGAACCCAGCCCAGCTCCCGCTCGACTTTCGAGGCATCGATGGCGTAGCGTCGATCGTGCCCGGGCCTGTCCCGAACGAAGGTGATCAGATCACTATAACGTGCGAGGTTCCCGGGCTTTTCCGGAGCAAGCTCTTCGAGCAGGTCGCAGAGGGTTTCGACCACTTCCAGGTTGCGTTTTTCATTGTGCCCGCCGATGTTATAGGTTTCGCCGACTCGGCCTTCGGTGGCGACCTTCACCAGTGCCCGTGCATGGTCCTCGACGTAGAGCCAGTCGCGAATCTGGGCACCATCTCCGTAGACCGGTAGTGGCTTTCCGGCCAGGGCGTTGAGGATCATGTGCGGAATCAGCTTTTCCGGAAAATGGTAGGGACCGTAGTTATTGGAGCAGTTGGTGATCAGTGTCGGGAGCCCGTAGGTTCGCTGCCAGGCCCGAACGAGGTGATCGGAGCTCGCCTTGGACGCGGAGTAGGGAGAGCTCGGCGCATACGGGGTTGTTTCGGTGAACAGGTCACTGGTGCTTTCGAGGTCGCCGTAGACTTCATCGGTGGAAATATGGTGAAAGCGAAAGGATGCCTGTGCCGGCTCCGGAAGCCCGCTCCAGTAGTGTCGGGCGGCTTCGAGCAGATTGTAAGTGCCGATGATATTGGTCTGCATGAAGTCCGCAGGTCCATCGATCGAACGGTCGACGTGCGACTCTGCTGCCAGGTGCATGATCGTCGAGGGCTCGAACTCGGCGATGATGTCGTCCAGCGCAGTCCGGTCGCGGATATCCGCCCGGTAGAAACGATAACGCGGAGAGTCGCTGACTGGCGCCAGAGACTCGAGATTGCCGGCGTAGGTAAGCGCATCGACATTCACCACCTCGTGCGAGGTATGTGAAATCAGGTGGCGAATAACGGCTGAGCCGATGAAGCCCGCCCCTCCGGTTACTAAAATCTTGTGGTTCAACGGAAGCCTCTGATTGTTCAAACCAGGAAAGGCCGGAATCCTGAGCCAAGGCGCTGAAGATTAACAATCAAGGACCGCAGCTCCTGCCCGGTTATCCGGCTACGGCGTAAGCCTATCCGAAGCATGGGGTTTTTTCGACCTGAAGCGTCGCTCCCAGGCCGGTCGATGTCACCCCGAGTAGTACCCATCCATGTATAATGTGCGCCGAACTAAGGAAAAGCACGGTCTTTGATGAATAAACAACAGGTACCGGCAATACAGTCCAGCGGTTGGATGCTTTACAAGCGTCTGCTGGTTTACGTCAAACCTTACTGGTTCGCTTTTTTGGTCAGTATCGGCGCGTTCGGTTTGTTCGGCGCGTCGCAGGCGCTGTCGGCCAAGTGGCTCGAGCATGTGGTCAATGCGATCGAACAGGGTGCGCTCGATAAGCGGGGCCTTCTGGCGCTGGCGGTACTGGGTATCTTTGCCATGCGCGGGGTCGGCACCTTCATCGGCAACTACAGTATCAGCCATGTCGCGCGTCAGGTGGTGCACAATCTGCGTACCGACCTGTTCGACCGCATGCTGACGTTGCCCAGCAGCTATTACCACCAGAGCTCCAGCGGCGAACTGCTGGCCAAATTGACGTATAACGTCGAGCAGGTAACGGGGGCCGTGACCAACGCGGTCAAGACGGCTCTGCGGGAGGGGCTGACGGTAATTGGACTGTTCGGGTACCTGTTCTATCTCAACTGGAAACTGACCCTGATCTTCGTGGCGGCTGCGCCCTTTATCGCGGTCGTGGTGTCGGTGGCTTCGAAACGCATGCGCAAGCTGAGCCGCAAGCTGCAGCAGTCGGTCGGCGACATTACCAGTGCGGCGTCGGAAACCATCAAGGGTTACCAGATCGTAAGGATCTTCGGTGGCACCGAGTTCGAGCGCAATCGTTTTCATGCCGCCAGCGAACGCAATCGCCGCCAGTTTATGAAGATGGTGGTGACACAGTCGCTCAATACACCGACAGTTCAGTTCCTGATTGCGCTGGCTTTGGCCGGCTTGCTCTACATCGCCATGCACCCCACGGTGATGGGCGGCATGAGCACCGGTGAGTTCGTGGCGTTTCTGACCGCGGCGGGGATGGTCACCAAGCCGTTGCGGCAGCTCACCGATCTGAGTACCACAGTTCAGAAGGGAATCGCCGCGTCTGAATCGCTGTTTGCGGTGATCGACGAGCCTCCGGAGCAGGATAACGGCCAACATGCCGTCGAACGCGTCAAGGGCGAGCTCCGCTTCGAGCGTGTCGGTTTCAGTTATCGTGGCGAAGACGAGATCGTGTTGCACGACCTCGATCTCGATATAGCGCCGGGCCAGACGGTGGCCCTGGTCGGGCGTTCGGGCAGCGGCAAATCAACCCTTGCGTCGCTGCTGCCGCGTTTCAATGCCGGCTGGAGCGGGCGGATCCTGCTCGATGGCGTGCCGCTGGAGGACTATCAGCTGGAGAACCTGCGCCAGCAGATAGCGCTGGTGAATCAGCAGGTGGTGCTGTTCAACGGCACCATCGCCGAGAATATTGCCTACGGTGCCATGGCCAGCTGCAGTGAGGCGCAAATAGGTGCCGCGGCCGAGGCCGCCCACGTAATGGAGTTCGCCGAGCGATTGCCGCGGGGGCTCAGGACCGAGGTCGGCGAAAGCGGTCTGCTGCTGTCCGGCGGTCAGCGGCAACGCATCGCGATTGCCCGGGCGATACTCAAGGACGCGCCAATCCTGATTCTCGACGAGGCCACTTCGGCGCTGGATACCGAGTCCGAACGGCATATCCAGGCGGCGCTCGAGCAGGTGATGAAGAACCGCACCACTCTGGTGATTGCGCACCGCCTTTCCACCGTCGAGAAGGCCGATCAGATTCTGGTGCTGGATCAGGGACGGATCGTCGAAAAGGGCACCCACCGGGAGTTGCTCGAGCAAAACGGCGCTTACGCGGCACTTTACCGGATGCAGTTTGCGGACAGCTGACGGATGCTGCGGGTGATCTACACACTGCTTTTCTATCTCGCCCTACCGGTGGTGCTGATGCGCCTTTGGTGGCGTGGCCGGCGGGCGCCGGCCTACCGACAGCGCTGGCGCGAGCGTCTCGGGCATGTCGCGTCCGGACCGGAGGCGCCTCTGTGGATACACGCGGTGTCGGTCGGGGAAACTGTCGCCATCGCACCCCTGGTCGAACTCCTGCTGCGCCGCTGCCCGGAACAGCCAATCGTGCTGACGACGATGACGCCAACCGGTGCCGAGCGCGCTCGAACACTGTTCGGTGACCGGGTGCGCCATCTCTACTGCCCCTGGGACCTGCCGCATGCACTGGCGCGCTTTCACCGGCGGATCAGGCCCTGCGCGCTGGTCGTTGTCGAGACCGAACTCTGGCCCAACCTGATCAAAAGCTGTGCCGACCGGAATGTGCCGGTACTGATTGCCAATGCCCGGTTGTCGGCCAGGTCGGCCCGCGGATATCGGCGTTTCGGCGCCCTGACAGGGCCAATGCTACAGCGACTGCACCTTGTCGCGGCGCAACATGACGCGGATGGTGAGCGCTTCATCGAGCTGGGTCTGCCGCGGGAAAAGCTTCGGGTGACCGGCAGCATCAAGTTCGATATCGAGGTAAAAGACGAGTGGCGACAGGGCGGGTTGCGGCTGCGGCAGCGCTGGGGCCGGGAGCGTCCGGTGCTGGTGGCGGGCAGTACCCACGAGGGTGAGGACAGAATCCTGCTGGAGGTTCTGAAAACCTTGCGCAGGCATCATCCGCAGTTGTTGCTGGTGTTGGTGCCGCGCCATCCCGAACGCTTTGCTACGGTCTGGCAGCAGTGTCGCGATGCCGGGCTTGCGGTCGCCCGGCACAGTCTGGGAGAGCCCGTTACCAATGAAGTGTCGGTTTATCTCGGCGACACCATGGGTGAGCTGATGGCCTTCTACGCTGCTGCCGATATCGCCTTCGTCGGCGGCAGTCTTGTACCACGGGGCGGGCACAATCCGCTGGAGCCGGCAGCGTTGGGCAAACCGGTATTGATGGGGAACGAGGTATTCAATTTCCAATCCATCTGCGACGCCCTCGAAGCCTCGGGGGGGCTGCAGAAGGTGGCCGATACACAACGGCTGGAGTTGGAACTGGAGAAGCTGCTCTCGGATGAGCATTTGCGCAAAAAGCAGGGCGAGGCTGCGCGGACCTTTGTCGAGCAGAACAGAGGCGCCTTGGAGCGGCTGTATCAGGAGGTCGATGCAATGATCGGCAGGGCTGAATAAGCCGGCAGACGCCAACGGAAGCCGTTGGCGCCGACCCTGTCAACGTGCTCCGCACGACAACCCCGTCCCTATCACCCCATCATTGGCGCAGTCCTGCTTTCGATTCGCGACCGGGTCCCGTGCGCGACGTGGCGCAAGGCCCGCAGGTCAGAACGGGAAGCTGAAGTCTTCGCCCGCCTGGGCCTGAAAAATCTCGCTCAACACCTCGGCTAGCGGAGCCTGGTCGCTGTCGCGCAACCAGCGCTCGGACGTTGGGTCGAAATCGAAATGAAAGCCGCCATTGCGGGCCGCGACCCAGAGCTGCGACACTGGCGGCTGGCGGGTAAAGATCACCTGGGTGCCGTTTTCGCACTTGACGGTCAGCATGCCGCCGTGGCTTTCGTAATCCAGATCGCTTTCGGCGTCGTCCAGTATCTCTTCGACGGCCTCGAGGGTCTCGTCGACGCGGTCGTTGAATTCGGATTCGGTCATGGGATTCGAACTTTCCTGTCTGAGGGTGGCCGCAGTATATCCGAGTTTTTGCGGTCGCTCATCCAGCTCGGATCTTTCCGCGCTCAGAGCATAAGTTCCGACGGCGAGGGGAACATTGGCGGTTGAAAAAACTGTATAATCGGGCGTTTGGACCGATTTGGATAAGGGGCATACGGATGACTCGCAGGATCTGGATAATTCTGGCCGTGCTCGCGGTACTGGCGGGCTGCGGCAACAAAGGGCCGCTGTACCTGCCCGATCAAGCCCCGCAGGCGTCCGAGCAGCAATAATTCAATTTTCACGGGATCTTTGATGGACAGTTTTGAATACCGCAACGGTCGCCTCCATTGCGAGGAGATGAGCCTCGAACGGATCGCCGACGATTACGGGACGCCGCTTTACGTGTATTCCCGCGATGCCCTCGAGCGCGCCTACATGAACTACGCCCAGGCAGTGGAGGGACGCGATGCGCTGATCTGCTACGCGGTCAAGGCCAACAGCAATATCGCCGTGCTCAATGTGCTGGCGCGCCTGGGGGCCGGTTTCGATATCGTCTCCCAGGGCGAGCTGGAACGTGTGCTCAAGGCCGGCGGTGATCCGTCCAAGGTGGTCTTCTCGGGCGTTGGCAAGCAGCCGCAGGAAATCCTGCGCGCGCTGGAAGTGGGGATTCACTGCTTCAATATCGAATCCGAAGCGGAACTCGAGCGTGTCAACGCCGTGGCGGCCGAAGTCGGCAAGGTGGCGCCGGTGTCCTTCCGCGTCAATCCGGATGTCGATGCCGGCACCCATCCGTACATTTCCACGGGTCTCAAGGAAAACAAGTTCGGTATCGCCATCGAACGCGCTGGCGATGTCTACCGTCGTGCGGCGCAGCTGCCGAACGTCGAGGTGGTCGGTATGGACTGTCACATCGGCAGCCAGCTGACGGAGATCCGCCCGTTTCTCGATGCCCTCGATCGCTTGCTGGTGCTGGTCGATGAGCTCGAGGCCGATGGTATCCGTATCCGTCATCTCGACCTCGGCGGCGGTCTCGGCGTCTGCTACACCGATGAGCAGCCGCCGTCGCCCCAGGCCTACATCGAGGCGGTGCTCGCAAAGCTCGGCGATCGTCAGCTTGGCCTGATTTTCGAGCCGGGCCGCTCGATTGCCGCCAACGCGGGCGTCATGCTGACCCGTGTCGAGTTCCTCAAGAGCAACGGCGACAAGCACTTCGCCATCATCGACGGGGCCATGAACGATCTGATCCGACCGTCGCTGTACGGCGCTTACCAGGAAATTGTCCCGGTCAATCTGCGCGAGGACGGTGAACGTCGCCCCTACGATCTGGTGGGCCCGGTCTGCGAAACCGGCGACTTCCTCGGCAAGGACCGGGAGCTGGCTCTCGAGCCCGGCGATCTGCTGGCGGTATGTTCCGCAGGGGCCTATGGTTTCGTCATGAGCTCCAACTACAACACCCGGCCCCGCCCGGCCGAAGTGATGGTGCAGGACAACCAGGCCTACCTGGTGCGCAAGCGCGAGAGTATCGGCGATCTACTGCACGGCGAGCAGCTGCTGCCCAAGGACCCGCACTAAGGAGCGACTATGCTGGTACGCTTTACCAAGATGCATGGCCTGGGCAACGATTTCATGGTGATCGACCTGGTGACCCAGCGTGCGAAGATCAACCCGGGGATCGTCCGCCGTCTGGCCGACCGTCACGTCGGCATCGGCTTCGATCAGCTGTTGCTGGTGGAGCCGCCGACAGATCCGTCGATGGATTTCCGCTACCGTATCTACAACGCCGATGGTTCCGAAGTCGAGCACTGCGGCAACGGCGCGCGCTGCTTCGCCAAGTTCGTGCGGGACAAGCGCCTGACCATCAAGCCGGAAATCGCGGTGGAAACCGCCAAGGGCAAGGCGGTACTGAAGGTGCGCGAGGACCGTCAGATCGAGGTCGATATGGGCGCGCCGGAACTGGAGCCGGCGGAAATCCCGTTCGAGGCCGCGGAACGGGCCATTACCTACGACATAGATGTCGACGGCGAACGCCTGGAGATCGGTGCGGTGTCGATGGGCAACCCCCATGGTGTGCTGCTGGTCGATGATGTCGCGAGTGCGCCGGTCGAGGTGCTGGGGCCGGCGCTTGAAAGCCACCCGCGCTTCCCGGCGCGTGCCAATATCGGCTTCATGCAGGTGCTGTCGCGCAACGAGGTGCGTCTGCGCGTCTACGAGCGCGGAGCCGGCGAAACCCGGGCCTGCGGTACCGGTGCCTGTGCGGCGGTAGTCTCCGGGCGCTTGCGTGGTCTGCTGGACGAAGAGGTGCGTGTGCACCTTCCGGGTGGCGAGCTGCTGATCCGCTGGGCTGGCGACGGGGCGCCGGTGATCATGACGGGACCGGCAACAACGGTATACGAGGGGCAGATCTTCCTATGAGCGAGCGAGCAACGCCGGTGGCGGCACTGGATGAACAGCAGGTTGCGGACTTTCTGGCCGAGACGCCGGACTTCTTTTCCCGTCACGCGCAGTTGCTGGAAAAGCTCTACGTTCCTCACGAAACCGGCGCTGCGGTGTCGCTGGTGGCTCGCCAGACAGGAGTGTTGCGGGAGAAAAACCAGCAATTGCGGACCCACCTTTCGGATCTGATCGACGTCGCGCGTCACAACGATATCCAGTTCGAAAAGACCAAGCGCATGGTGCTGGCCCTGCTGGGCTGTGAAACACTGGACGACGTCGCGGTCGCGATCGACGAGAGCCTGTGCGGCGACTTCCATGGCGACACCACCTCGCTGCTGCTGATCGCGCCGTTCGCCGACGAGACGGCGAACCTGCGTCAGCTCGCGGGCGAGGAGCTGCAGGTGCTCGGGCCGCTGCTGGAAACCAGTCTGCCGAGCTGTGGCAGGCTGGCGGAAAGTCAGCACGCCTGTCTGTTCCAGGAGCAGGCGTTTCGCGTACAGTCCGGTGCAGTGGTGCCGCTGATCCAGGGCGAGACCCTTGGTCTGCTGGCCATCGGCAGCTATGACCCGCACTACTTCCAGAGCAGTCAGGGTACCCTGTTCCTGAGCTACGTCGGCGAAGTCCTGAGCCGGGTGCTATACCGGATCCTGAGCCGGGGCCGATGACCGATACCGAGCTGGACGGTTTCCTGCAGAATCTTCGCAGCGAACGCCAGTGTTCAGACCACACCCTGAGCAGCTACCGCCGTGACCTGCAACGTCTGCAGCGCTATGCCGAAGCCAATCACCTGGCGGGCTGGGACACGATCCGGGCGCGGGATATCCGCGCCTTCGTGGCCGAAGCCCACCGCGAGGGGCTGTCCGGCAAAAGCATCCAGCGACTGCTATCGGCGATTCGAACCTTCTATCGTTACCTCAACCGCGAAAGCCTCGCCAGCCAGAACCCGGCACTCGGCGTCAGTGCGCCGAAAAGCCCCCGTCGGCTGCCCCGTACCCTCGATGCCGACCAGCTCGGCCAACTACTGGAAATTCCGGTCGAGGATGCCGTCTCGGCGCGCGATTGCGCCATGATGGAGCTAATCTATTCATCAGGGCTGCGACTGGCGGAGCTGGTCAGTCTCGACCTTGGCGACGTCGATTTCCATGACGCCAGCCTGGTGGTGACCGGCAAGGGGCGCAAAACGCGCATGTTACCCGTGGGTGGCAAGGCGATCGACGCGCTCGATGTCTGGCTGCGTTGGCGGCCGAGCCTGATACGGGGCGAAGAGCCGGCGCTGTTCGTCAGTAGCCGCGGTACCCGTATCAGTACCCGTGCGGTGCAGCAGCGGTTGGCACACTGGGGGCGGATACAGGCAACGGACGGCCAGGTTCACCCGCACCGCCTCCGCCACAGCTTCGCCAGCCATCTGCTGGAATCGAGCGGCGATCTCAAGGCGGTGCAGGAACTGCTGGGGCATGCCGATATCGCCACCACCCAGGTGTATACCCACCTGGACTTTCAGCACCTGGCCGATGTCTACGACAGGGCCCATCCTAGAGCGCGAAAGAAACATGATTAAATGCGTAACCTTTGATCTTGACGACACCCTCTGGGCGGTGGATCCGGTCATCGACGCGGCGAACCGCTCGCTTTTCGACTGGCTGGCGCTCAACGCCGAGCTCTTCACCCGTCAATTCAGCCTCACCGATCTGCCGCGTCTGCGCCAGGAGGTGCTGCAACGGCATCCTGAAATTGCCCACAGCGTCACCCAGATCCGCCTGCGCCTGCTGGAGCACGGACTGCTGACCGCCGGTTATGCCCGGGCAGAGGCCGAAGCGCTGGCGCTGCAGGCGTTCGAGGTGTTTCTCGATGGCCGCAACAGGGTCGAGTTTTTCGAACATGCCATTACCATGCTGCAGGTGCTGCGCGAGCGCGGACTGCTGATCGGAGCCCTTAGCAACGGCAATGCCGATGTCAACCGCGTCGGGCTTGGCGACTACTTCGACTTCCAGTTCAATGCCGATGGCACCGGCACCGAGAAACCTCATCCGCTGATGTTCGAGCAGGCGCTGGAAAAGACCGGGTTGCGACCGGAACAGGTGGTGCACGTCGGGGATAATCCGGTTGCCGATATCGAGGGCGCGCACAATGCTGGTTACTGGACCATCTGGGTCAACCTGCGTGACGAGCTCTGGCCCGGCGGTCCGGCTCCGGATCAGGTGGTGCACGATCTCAGCCAGGTACCCCAGGCGTTGGTCGAGATCGCCGAGATAGCCGCTTCCCGCGTGACACTTTGACGGTTAGGCGTAACGCGTGGGAAGGGTGACTGGCATTTACGTCGCCGGGTTTTCCGGGTAGTGCCGGAGTGAATGTCGGAAAAGAGCCCGATTCCGGCGCCCCTAACGCCTCGTGAGTCTATTCTGGGAAAAGCCTCATGCCGGTCCCCTTCAAAGAAACAGCTCCAGCAGGTTGTTGAGGAACAGCCGGCCCTGAGCCGTGGGTCTTATGTGGTCGGGATCGGCGGCCAGCAATCCCTGGCGGATGGCGTTCTCGATCTGCGAACGAATCTGCTGAGGCTCGATCCCGGTGCGTTCGCTGAGCAGATTGCTGGGTACCCCGTCCACGAGCCGCAGGGCGTTGAGCATGAACTCGAACGCCAGTTCGTCCCGTTCGATGATGTTTTCGCCGCCCAGACGCCGCACCGGATCCATGTAAGCGGCGGGCTGGCGTTGCTTCCAGCGCCGCAGGATCACGCCTTCACCCGGTCGGGTCTGCTTGCCATGGGCGCCCGCACCGATACCGATGTAGTCGCCGAAACGCCAGTAGTTGAGGTTATGTGCCGCCTGGCGTCCTTCGCGGGCGTATGCGGAAATCTCGTACTGCCGGAATCCATGCAGCGCCAGCCGTTGCTGCCCCTGTTCCTGGATATCCCACAGCAGCTCGTCGACCGGCAGTGCCGGCGGGCGGGCATTGAACTCGGTATTGGGTTCGATCGTTAGCTGGTACCACGACAGATGCTCGGGCTGAAGCGAAATGGCGGTGTCCAGATCGTGCAGGGCGCCGGCAAGGGTCTGCTGTGGCAGGCCGTGCATCAGGTCCAGGTTGATATTGTCGAAGCCGATGGCGCGGGCGCTGGCGACGGCGCTGTAGGCCTCATCGGCATTGTGGATACGGCCCAGCGCGCTGAGCTGGGTGTCGCTGAAGCTCTGGATGCCGATCGAGAGCCGATTGACGCCCGCTTCGCGGAAGCCGGCGAAACGGGCCTGCTCGAACGTGCCCGGGTTGGCCTCCATGGTGATTTCGGCACCCGGCGCCAGCGGTGTCCGCTCGGCAACGCCCGACAGAATGCGTTTGAGGGCGTCGGCGGAAAACAGGCTCGGCGTGCCGCCGCCGATGAATATCGTCTCGATCTCGCGTCCCTGTATATCCCCCAGTTCCGACTCCAGATCCGCCATCAGGGCTTCGATATAGTCGTCCTCGGGCAGTTCGCCGCGGGCGGCATGCGAGTTGAAATCGCAGTAGGGGCACTTGCGCACGCACCAGGGGATATGGATGTAGAGGGACAGCGGCGGCAGTTTCATGAATGGCGCGGGGACTCGTACGGGATCGGGCTGACAACGCAGCACGGACTTTCCCATGCTGCGGTGCCTATAGCTTACCGCTTGCGGCTTTGGGCTTATAGCCCCCTGTTGAGGTAGGGGCCGATCTGCTCGACCAACTGCGTGACAGCCTGGCCACGGTGACTGATGCGGTTCTTCTCCTCCGGCACGAGCTCTGCAGCGCAGCGCCCGAGGTCCGGCACCAGAAACAGCGGGTCGTAACCGAAGCCGCCGTTGCCGCGGGGGGCTTCCAGGATCTGGCCCTCCCAGGTGCCGATGCTGATCAGTGGCGTCGGGTCCTCGGCATGGCGAAGGAATGCCAGTACGCAGCGGAAACGCGCGCTGCGTGATTGCTGAGGAATCTCGGCCAGCTGGTGCAGCAGGCGCTCGCAGTTTTCGTCGTCGGTGGCTCCGGGGCCAGCGAAGCGCGCGGAGTAAATGCCGGGGGCGCCGTCGAGGGCATCGACTTCGAGGCCCGAGTCGTCGGCCAGTGCCGGCAAGCCGGTGCAGCGGCAGGCATGGCGCGCCTTGAGAATGGCGTTTTCGATAAAGCTCAGACCGGTTTCTTCGGCGTCGGTGACACCTAGCTCCGACTGCGGAATCACCTCGACGTCAAGGGGTGCCAGCACCTGGCGGAATTCACGAAGCTTGCCGGCGTTGCCGCTGGCAAGCACGATGCGGTGTATGGACTGACTGCTCATTCGGGGTAAAAAGTCTGCTCGAACTGAATGCTGTAGGGGGCCTGGTTCGGGTCGGGCTGAACATCGAGCGAGATACGCAAACGCTGCTCGCCGGCGAAGCGCAGACCGCCGATATAGTAAAGGGCGTCAGCTTCACGGATCTCCTTGAAGCTCAGCTCCTCGCTCTGGCCGATGAGGTTGCTGGCACTGCCGGTCACCACGGCGGTCACCGCCTGCTTGCCGCCATCGGCCTGCTTCTGCAGCACCGAAACATTGATCAGGGCAAGGGTCTTGCTGCGGGTCAGGCCGTAGCTTTCGGCGACGTCCGGCTCGAGAAAGGTGCTGTTGAAGGCATTGTAATGGACTTCGTAGTCGCCATGGGCGACGAACTGTTCGGCGTTGACCGCGGGTGCATTAGCCAGAAGGGCCAACAGGCTGCCGGCCATGACCGCGTGCCGGATGTGGGTGGTTGCTCTCATGGTTTCTCCTTTTTTATCAGGCGTTCCGACGGTTCCCGCGTCCGCGACTCACGGCTTACCTGGTTATGCGGTAGATGGCGATTTCGCCCAGCATGTTGGGCCAGAGTCGGAGCCACCAACGGTCGCGATGCTGATGATCCACCACGGTGCGTTCGCGGATGTGAATATTACGTTCAATGCACAGGCGCTCAAAATCCTTGAACGTACAGAAGTGGATATTCGGCGTGTTGTACCAAGTATAGGGCAGGAACTTCGATACCGGCATCTGGCCGCGGAAGCCGAGGTACCCCCGTGCACGCCAGTGACCGAAGTTCGGGAAAGTGACGATGCATTCGCGGCCGATCCTGAGCATTTCATCGACGATCAGGTCAGGCCTGTGCATAACCTGGAGCGCTTGCGTCATGACCACCACGTCGAAGCTGCCGTCTCGAATCGATGCCAGTCCGTCGTCGATATCCTTTTCGATGACATTGACACCGGCCTCGATGCAGGCGGAGATATTGTCGTGGTTGATTTCCAGGCCATATCCCTCGACCTGTTTGTGCTCGGCCAGATAGCACAACAGTTCGCCCTG
Organism: Oceanospirillaceae bacterium; assembly: GCA_013373085.1. Taxonomy (GTDB): domain Bacteria; phylum Pseudomonadota; class Gammaproteobacteria; order Pseudomonadales; family Balneatricaceae; genus Marinobacterium_A. The sequence continues at coordinate 43,763 of JABXIM010000002.1, forward strand.
CCCGCAGCCCAGATCCAGCACCCGGCTGCCGTGTGCGATCCAGGCCTGGATGATGTCGAGGTCAGCACGCATCGGTGGCCTCCATCGGAACATCGGCAGCGACCCTGCGCATGTAGGCATGAAACACCTCCATGTAACGGGGGCTGGGGATCAGGAAGGCATCGTGGCCCTGCTGCGAGTCGATCTCGGCATAGCTGACCGGTTTGCGTGCCTCGACCAGGGCGTCGACGATCTCCCGTGAGCGCTCGGGTGAGAAACGCCAGTCGGTGGTGAAGGAGATCACCATGAAACGACAGCGGGTATTTGCGAGGGCGTCGGACAGACTGTGCTCGAACGCCGCTGCGGGGTCGAAGTAGTCCAGCGCCTTGGTCATCAGCAGGTAGGTGTTGGCGTCGAACGCGGTTGAGAAACGTTCGCCCTGGTACTGCAGGTACGACTCGACCTCGAACTGCGGGTTGAAGTCGAAGTTGAGCGTGCCGCTCCTCATTTCGCGGCCAAATTTCTCGCGCATGCCGCCGTCGGAAAGGTAGGTGATATGGCCAACCATGCGCGCCAGCATCAGGCCGGTCTTCGGTATGGTGTCCTGTTCGTAGTAGTGGCCATCGTGAAACTGTGGATCTCGCGAAATAGCCTGACGTGCGACCTCGTTGAAGGCGATGTTCTGGGCGGTCAGCTTCGGTGCCGCGGCGATCACCATGCAATGGCGCAGTCGCTCCGGATAATCGATCGCCCACTGCAGTGCCTGCATGCCGCCGAGACTGCCGCCGATCACCGCGGCCCACTGCCGGATACCGAGGTGGTCGGCGAGGCGCGCCTGGCTCTCGACCCAGTCGCGTACCGTGACGATGGGAAAGTCCGGGCCGTAGGGCTTGCCAGTTTCCGGGTTGGGCCGGTTGGGGCCTGTGGAGCCGTGACAGCCGCCGAGGTTGTTCAGTCCTACAACGAAGAATCGGTTGGTGTCGATCGGCTTGCCGGGACCGACCGCCGAGTCCCACCAGCCGGGTTTGCGCTCTTCGGGACTGTGGTAGCCCGCCACGTGGTGATTGCCGGACAGTGCGTGACAAATGAGGATAGCGTTGCTGCGATCGGCATTGAGGCAGCCATAGGTTTCGATTACCAGGTCGTATTCCGGCAGTGTCCGCCCGCTGGCCAGCCGCAACGGCTGGTCGAAGTGGATGAGGCGGGGCTCGACGAGCCCGACCGAGTCGTCGGGAAAGAGTGTCGGCATCTGCGCGCGTTCCGGGTAGCAGCGGCGATCGTGTTAATAGCGTAGACGGATCAGGCCGGGAGTTCGATTTTCAATGATTCCCAGGCCCTGGCAGCGAGAAGACTCCAACTGTTTCCGGCTTGCGAATCGAGCCCGGCGACAGTGCAGGCATTGGCGGGACGACGCTTTGACGGGCGTTGTCGAGTCCCGCTGCGGCAGGACTCGATGCTTTCCATCACATCACCAGGCGGCCGATCTGGGACTGGACGATCTGAATGACCAGGAAAATCAGGATCGGAGACAGGTCCAGCCCGCCGATCGGCGGTATCACCTTGCGTGCCAGCGCGAACAGGGGCTCGGTGAGCTGCAGCAGCAGTTGCGGCGCCGGATGGTAGCTGTTGGGGGCGACCCAACTGATGATCACCGCGCCGATCACGGCCCAGAAATAGATCGTCAGTATGGTGTTGAGCAGACCGACCAGCGCATAGATCAGCAGGCTCGGCAGCCCGATACTGTGGCCGGCGACCGAGATCATCGCAAACAGGGTGATCAGCTTGACGACGAAGGCCAGGAACAGCGGCGAGAAGTCAACGCGCCCGGCGCGCGGAATGATCCGTTGCAACGGCCGCAGCGGCGGGTTGGTCAGGCGGGCCACGGCCTGGGAGATCGGGTTGTAATAATCCGCTTTTGCCAGTTGCAGCAGAAAACGCAACACGACGATAAAGGCGTAAAGCTCGCCGACCGTGCGGATGATCAGAAGGATCGGGTCCTGTCCCATGGCTTTTCGTTGCCTTCCATTTGGTTAAACCTTTGATTGGCGGAAAGTATAGAGCCTTTCGTTGGTTGAATGAACAGCCCCTAGTCCTTCAGCAGCTCGGCCAGTTCCTGAGAGCGCCGTGCGCAGGCCTGCATCGCCTGCTCGACGATGGACTCGAGTCCGGCGTCCTGGAACGACAGGATCGCCTGCTCGGTGGTCCCCTTCGGCGAGGTGACATTGCGGCGTAGCTGAGCCGGGTCCAGGTTGCTGGATTCCGCCATGCGTGCAGCCCCTAGCGCGGTTTGCAGGGTCAGTCGGCGGGCGACCTCCTGGCTCAGACCGAGCTTTTCGCCGGCGGCGATCATCGCTTCCATGAACAGGAAATAGTAGGCCGGCCCGGAGCCTGAGACGGCTGTGACGGCGTGCAGCTGTTCTTCGTGCTCGACCCAGAGCGCTAAACCTACGCTGCCTATCAGCGTTTCGGTCAGCGTCTTCTGTTCGGCGCTGACAAGCGCATTGGCGAACAGCCCGCTGGCACCCGCCTGCAGCTGCGACGGCGTATTGGGCATGCAGCGCACGACGGCGTTGTTGCCGCCAAGCCAGCGGTCGAGGCTGTCGCTGCCGATACCGGCGGCAACCGATACGATCAGCGGCCGCTTGTCTTTGACAGCGGATGCCATCCCCTCGCAGACCTGTTTCATCACCTGTGGCTTGACCGCAAGCACCAGGATGTCTGCTTTGCGCGCCGCCGCCGCATTGTCGGTGCCGGTTTGCAGCCCTTGGGTCTGAAGATCGGCGAGCTTCTCGATGCGGGTGCCGGTGGCGTGGATGCGATCGGCCGGATAACCGTTTTCCAGCAGGCCTCCGATAATGGCGCGAGCCATGTTGCCGGAGCCGATAAAGGCGACGTTGGGATGAGTAGTCATGGGGATTCCTTTTGCTTGGTCGGTCGCGGGCCGAACAGGGCGGTACCGATGCGCACGATGGTGGCGCCTTCGCGGATGGCGGCTTCCATGTCATTGGACATGCCCATCGACAGTGTATCCAGCGCCGGATGTTCGGATTGCAGCTGCTCCAGCAACTGGCGCAGGGCTGCCAGCGGACGGCGCTGTTCGAGTGGATCGTCGCTGGCGGCCGGAATGGCCATGAGGCCGCGCAAACGCAGATTCGGCAGTACCGCGATTTCACGTGCCAGGGTCGGCACCTCCTGTGGCAGGCAGCCGGATTTGCTGGGTTCTTCGCTGATATTGACCTGCAGACAGATGTTGAGCGGCGGCAGGTGGGGTGGGCGCTGCTCCGACAGTCGACGGGCTACCTTGGCGCGGTCGACGCTGTGCACCCAATCGAAGTGCTCCGCGATCGGACGTGTTTTATTGGACTGGATCGGGCCGATGAAATGCCACTCTATCTCCTGGTCCTGCAAGGCTGCGACTTTGTCCAGTGCTTCCTGAAGGTAGTTTTCGCCGAAGGCGCGCAGTCCCGCCTCGATTGCCTGGCGCAACTCGTCGGCTGAACGCGTCTTGCTTACTGCCAGCAGTTGCACGCTGTCGGGGTCTCGCCCGCAGTTGGCGGCAATCCCGGCAATCTGCTGGCGCATTGCACAAATATTGTCTGCTATGCTTCTCATTACTCTGCTTTCGGCGGCCCCGGTCATTGGATTGACCGGGGTATTCTGCTAGAAATAGGGTCTTGAATGGAAGTAGTAGCGGGTCGCGAGCAAAATGGACATAACCGAACTCTTATCGTTTACGGTGCAGCAAGGAGCTTCCGACCTGCATATCACCGCGGGCATGCCGCCGGTGATCCGCGTCGACGGCGACGTGCGTCGCATAAAGCTGCCGGCGCTGGACCACAAGGCCGTACAAGCCCTTGTCTACGACATCATGAACGACAAGGTGCGCAAGGAGTACGAGGACAACCTCGAGGTCGATTTCTCGATCGAGGTGCCGTCCCTGGCCCGCTTCCGTGTCAACGCCTTCAACCAGAACCGCGGTGCCGCCGCGGTGTTCCGTACCATCCCGAGCCGCGTGCTGACGCTGGAGGACCTGGGGATGGGCAAGGTGTTTCAGGATATGGCCGAAAAGCCCCGTGGTCTGGTGCTGGTGACCGGGCCGACCGGTTCCGGTAAAAGTACCACCCTGGCGGCGATGGTCGACTACATCAACGATAACCGCACCGACCATATCCTCACTATCGAGGATCCGATCGAATTCGTGCACGAAAGCAAGAAGTGTCTGATCAACCAGCGCGAGGTGCACCGCGATACCCACAGCTTTGCCAACGCGCTGCGTTCGGCACTGCGTGAGGACCCGGACGTCATCCTGGTCGGCGAAATGCGTGACCTGGAAACCATTCGCCTGGCGCTGACTGCGGCGGAAACCGGTCACCTGGTATTCGGCACCCTGCATACCACTTCCGCGGCCAAGACTATCGACCGTGTGATCGACGTCTTTCCGGCGGCGGAGAAGGATATGGTGCGCTCGATGCTGTCCGAGTCTTTGCAGGGTGTTATTTCCCAGACCCTGTTGAAGAAAACCAATGGCGGCCGGGTGGCGGCGCATGAGATCATGGTCGGCACGCCGGCCATCCGCAACCTGATCCGCGAGGACAAGGTGGCACAGATGTATTCAGCGATTCAGACCGGTGCGGCCTTCGGCATGAAGACACTCGATCAGAGTCTGCTGGAATTGCTGCAGAAAGGATTGATCTCGCGCGAAGCCGCGCGGGAAAAAGCAAAGAGTCCGCAGAGTTTCTGACGGGCATCAGGTGGGTGTACTGTTTCATGCTAGCTAGATGGTGCTATCAGAGCCTCCCAAATTGTTCACGGTAAGGCGCAGCTTGAAGGGAACGGTTGTTCCATTTTCGAAAGCTGCAACACAGCTGTGGGCAATTTGAGAGGTTCCCTTCGGGCGGGCCGCCAAGCGGTCATCTGCTGCGTTGCACTTGCTTGACATAGAACCACTATTCCTGCTCAAGCGCGCCTTGCATCTGACTGCTTGGCGGCCCGCTGAACGTACTATCTAGCACGAGACAGTACACTGGAGGTAACAGACCGTGGACTTTACACAATTACTCAAGGTGGTCATCGATCGCGATGCATCCGACCTCTTCGTCACTGCCGGCGCCCGTCCGAGCATCAAGGTGGATGGCACCATCAAACCGCTGACCAAGGAACCGCTGACGCCGTCTCAGGTGCGTTCGCTGGTCTACAGTACCATGAACGACAAGCAGCTGGCGGAGTTCGAAGGCACCAACGAGTGCAACTTCGCCATCAGTGCCCGGGGCATGGGGCGTTTCCGTGTCAGCGCCTTCATGCAGCGGAACTCGCCGGGCATGGTATTGCGCCGCATCGCCACGCGTATCCCGTCGATGGAAGAACTGAACCTGCCGCCGGTACTGAAAGACCTGTCGATGACCAAGCGCGGCCTGATCCTCTTCGTCGGTGGTACCTCGACCGGTAAGTCCACCTCGCTGGCGTCGATGATCGATTACCGCAACATGCACAGCCGCGGTCACATCATCACCATCGAGGACCCGATCGAGTACGTCCACGATCACAAGGAAAGCATCATCACCCAGCGAGAGGTGGGGATCGATACCGAATCCTTCGATGTGGCGCTGAAGAACACCCTTCGCCAGGCACCCGATGTCATCCTGATGGGGGAGATCCGCTCCAAGGACACCATGCAGTACGGCCTGGCGTTCGCCGAGACCGGTCACCTTTGCATGGCGACGCTGCACGCCAACAACGCCAACCAGGCGCTGGACCGCATCATCAGCTTCTTCCCGCCGGAGCACCACAACCAGATCTGGATGGACATGTCGCTGAACCTCAAGGCAATCGTCGCGCAGCAACTGCTGCCGACCAAGGACGGCAAAGGCCGTCGTGCCGCCATCGAGGTGATGATCAACACCCCGCTGATCCAGGATCTCATCCGCAAGGCCGAGGTCCACGAGATCAAGGACGTCATCAAGAAGTCCACCAACCTCGGCATGCAGACCTTCGATCAGGCGCTGTTCGAGCTCTACAAGCAGGGCGTCATCACCTACGACGTGGCGCTGGCTCATGCCGACTCGGCCAACGACCTGCGCCTGATGATCAAGCTCAGTGCCGAAACCAACCCGGATCTGGCCGCGCCGCCGGAGGACAATTCCTTCCTGCTGCAGGAGGAGGACGACTACCTCAACGAGCGGGGCGATATCGACATCAAGAGCATGTGATTCCGCCTCGGGCGCCAGTCGCCCGGCTGATACTTGATAGACGGGGCCCTTCGGGCCCCGTTGTTATTCACAAGGCCGCTTGTTTACACGCATGCATAACAATAAAAACAAAGCCACCGCCTTTTCGTCCCCCGACTTCAACCGCTACTTCGCCGCTAGCGCTTTCCTGACCCTCGCTACCTGGATGACCCGTTTCCTGGTCGGCTGGATGACCTGGGACCTGACCGCTTCGGCGTTGTGGGTCGGAGTGGTCAGTGCTTCGATGCTGGTGCCGACACTGTTCCTCTCACCCTATTTCGGTGTGCTCGCCGACCGGGTGAACGCCCGCAATGGGATGGTGTTGATCCATATGAGCGAGGCTTTGTTGGCGCTCGCCACGTCGCTGGCGTCTGTTTTCGGTTACTTCTCCCTGCATTGGCTGCTGCTGCTGGCGCTGTTGCTGGGCGGTCTCTCAGCCGCGCAGCATCCGATGCGTCTGGTGCTGTTGCCGAAACTGGTGGATCGAGAACTGTTTCCCAGCGCAATCGGTCTCGCCTCCACCACCTACAACGCCTCCCGTGTGCTGGGGCCGGCCCTTGCCGCCTGGCTGCTGCTGACGGTTGGCGTTGCCGCGGCCTTTCTTGCCGTGGCCGCATTGCTTCTGGCCGGTCTGTTGCTGATCCTGCGGCTGAAGGTAACGTCCAGCCCGTCGTTCGACTGCAGTCAGCCGGTGCTTCAGGCGCTGTTGCAGGGCTTCAGAGTGGCGCTAATGACGCCTCTGATTCGTCTTGTGCTGATCCTGACCATGATTGACGGACTGCTCGGTCGGAGCGTGATGGAGCTGTTACCGGCCATATCGGGGCAACTGATAGGCGGGAATGCGGCAACGCTCGCCAAGCTTACTGCTCTGGCCGGGGCGGGTTCGATTCTGGGCGGAGTGCTCGTATCCCGGTTGCGCGGCAAGGAGGCTCGGCTGCTGAGACTGGTACTGGCCGCTTTGCTGGGGTGTTCGCTGATACTGTTGTCGGTCATGGCAGTACGAGAACTGGTCGGCCTGGGGGGGATGATCATGCTGCTAAGCCTGGCGGTCACCATGATAGGCACAGGCTGCCAGGCGTTGATTCAGCTCTGTATCGCTGATCAGTATCGGGGGCGGGTACTGAGTATCTGGACTGTCGTCAGCCTTGGGGTTCCGGCCCTGGGGGCCTTCGTGATTGGCGCTGCAGCCGATGCTTTTGGTTTTCGCACGGTTTTATTGTGCGCGGCTTTGCTTGGCGCGGCCTCGGTATTGGCAACCGTCAATAAGTATCGGCTGGTGCGGCCCTGAAGGTATTCAGCGGTTATGGATTCCGTTTCAAGCATGTGTTTGAATGTCTGAAGAAAGTCCCGACATTTAAAGCGGGCTTTCACGTTAATCAAGAAACGGTATTGGGAAGAACAAAAGCGGAAAAATCGGAAATATATATTCTGTTAATTCCGATATTGCTGAACTTATCCTAATAACTATAATCCAGATATGTTTCAGGAGCCTGAGGCAACATGTACCACTATCTGTCCATTGGCTCGAATATTGATCCCGAGGTCAATATCGCTAAATGTATCGAGCGACTGCTGACCCACTTCAATATCGTGCACCTTTTTCCATGTACCTATACCGCACCTGAAAAGATCAATAGCGATCACATTTTTCTCAATACGCTGATGATCATCAAGAGCGATCTGGGTGCGGCAGAGCTTAAACGTCTGTTCTGTCAGATCGAGGAGTCTCTGGGGCGTGACCGGTCGGACAAGGATCGCAGTCGCAAGGACCGGACCTGCGACATCGATCTTATATTCAGTGACGAAAATTGCCATCCGGATTATTTTCGGCGCTGTAACGAAACCTATCTCCGGCAGGTATTGTCGCACACTTCCGAAAAAGCAGAAGTGTGCATCTTTGGCTCAAAGTTTTCCGATCGACCGGCCTCCGTCTATTTTGAGGGTGCTGCCGGTGACAAAGCCGTTATCGAGTATAAAGCGGATACCTTTTAGGATCGGTTCGAAACCCGACTCCATCTTGATCAGGGTTTCGTTGAAAACGGCGGCTTTTTCCTCTTCCTTGTGGCTGGGCAGGAACATCAGCGGCCCGGGTGCGATGGCATTGACGCGCACCCCGGGGGCGAGCCGCTTGGCATAGGTTTTGGCCAGATTTTCCAGCCCCGCCTTGGTGCTGCAATAGAGTCCGAAGGCGGGATTGGGGTTTTCGGCATAGATATCCGTGATATGTACAATGCAGCCTGCGTCGGTTTCGGACTGCAGCAGATCGCCGAGCTGCTCGTTGAGGTAGGCCGGCATGCGCATGTGAACTTGGTACAGCTCGTCGTAGAAGCTGCAGAAATCATTCTGGTGCAGTTCGTCCTTCTCGAACAGAGAGGCGTTGTGAACCAGCAGTCGAAGCGGGCGCCCCAACGCCCTTATCTGTGTGGCGGCCGCCTCCAGTGAGGCCATGCTACCGTAGTCGGCCTCGATGATATGCAACCCTTTGCCGGTTTCGGCGTTCAGTTCGTCGCTCGCTCTGCGGGTCAGTGCGATGACCTCGTAGCCGTCGCGGAGGAAGGCCTGGGTCAGATAGAGGCCGAGCCGGCGGCTGGCTCCGGTAATCAGTACGGTCTGCATGGCTGGGATCTCGGGTTGCCGGGCTGTCAGTGGACCAGTAAACGTCCGGTTGCTGTTTTCAGGTAATTGTCGAAGGCAGCTGCCGGCATCGGCCGGGCGAAGAGATAGCCCTGGCCGTAGTCGCAGCCGGTCGTGTTAAGCAGTGCCTGCTGAACGGGAGTTTCGATGCCCTCGGCGATGACCTTGAGGTCGAGCTTGTGCGCCATCACGATCATCGCCTCGCAAAGTGCCAGATCGCTGCTGCCGGCCTGGAGGTTGCGGACAAAGGACTTGTCTATTTTCAGATAGTCGATATCGAACTTCTTAAGGTAGGACATGGAGGAGTAGCCGGTGCCGAAATCGTCGAGGGAGACCTCGATGCCCAGTTGCTGAATTTCCATCAGGCGACAGGCAAAGTCGTTGTCCATCAGCAGCCCTTCGGTGATCTCGATGGCGATCGCGGATCCTGGCAGGTTAAGGGACTGCAGGTGTTCGAGCCATTCCCGTATATCGATGCCCTCGGGATGCAACTGGACCGGCGACGTGTTGATACTGATCTGAAAGTCCGGTCTATGGGCTTGACGCCAGATTTTCGCCTGACGCGCGGCTTCACGGAAAACCCAGTCGCCGATGTCGATAATCAGGCCGGTCTCCTCCGCCAGCGGAATGAAATCCATCGGACTGATCGGGCCCCGCTCGGGATGGTGCCAGCGGATCAGCGCCTCGGCCTTCACCACGGCACCGCTGCCGCTGTCCACTATGGGCTGGTAGAGCAGTTGGAACTGCTGCTGCTTGAGGGCGTTGCGCAGGTCGTTGATCAACTCGACCCGTGCCTGGGCCGCTCGCTGCATCGATGCGGTGAAATAGTGGAACCGGTTACGTCCCTGTTCCTTGGCAACGTACATCGCCTGATCGGCGTTCTTCAGCAGGGTATTGACGTCGCCGGCGTCATCCGGATAGAAGGTGATGCCGATGCTGGCAGAGATGTAGTCCTTGCGGCCAGCGAGCTGAAACGGCTCATTGAAAGTGCGCAGGATCTGCTGGCTGATCGGAGCGACGGTGTCGGTATCGTCCAGGTCGCCGAGAATGATGGTGAACTCGTCACCACCGAGTCGGGCAACGGTATCGGATTCGCGTACACAGCGCTCCAGTCGTCGTGCTGCCTCCTTCAGCAGAATGTCGCCGATATCGTGGCCCTGGGTATCGTTGATGTCCTTGAAGCGGTCCAGGTCGAGGTACAGCAGCGCCAGCCGTCCGTTGCTTCGGTGCGCTTTCTTGATTTCCTGTTCCAGGCGGTCGCGGAACAGGCGCCGGTTGGGCAGGCCGGTCAGCGGATCGAAGTTGGCGAGGTTGCTGAATTGTGAACGGCTGGCTTGCAACTGGCGGATCTGCCGAATAACGATGCCAAAGAACAGCAGTGTCAACAGTAGCTGGAAGATGATCAGAGCGGTACTGATGAGAATCTGCCTTTCGACCTCGGCGGCACGAACCTCGGAGTGCATGCCTGAGCGCTGAACCGAATTCAGGGACAGGTCATGCAGCTGTTGCTGGATGGGTTTCAGTCGTCGCAGTATCTGACGCAATGAAGCATCGTCCAGGGCGGCGCTGTTGCCGGCTTCGAAATGGGGGGCGACCGTATCGAGGAAGGCGTAGATGCTTTCCAGGGTGGCGTGGTAATCCCGCTCATCGAGCAGCAGGGGGGCGGCTGGATTGCTTTTCAGAACGTCGACACGGCTGTAGAAGATGTCATAGCGAAGTTGTAGAAGTTCGATATCCAGCGGCGATTCGCTATCCAGCGATTCATAGAGGCGGTTGCCAAAGCGCAGGGCTTCAGCTTCGACCTGAAACACGTTCCAGCTGACATTGCTTTCATTATATTGGACAGTGCTGTTGAGCAAGCGGCTCTGGTGATACTGGATATAGATAACCACCGAGAAAACCAGCAGCAGAGCGACGCTGATCAGGATTAGCCAGTACTTCGTGCTTCTGGTTGCCTGCATCTGTCGTTTGGATCGGTCTCTGTGTTGTTATTATTCGATATTGATCGCTTTGAGTTGCCAAATAGCTCGATTGTAGTAGATCTGGGACTGGGTTTCGTGTTGCTGATCAAAGGGGTAGATAATGAACAGCGGTCCCTTGTTGCGCACCGACATCGGTTCTCCGTCCATCAGTCGGGCAATAATCATATCGAACTTACTGGCGTCTTCGATCGGTATATCGACCTTGTAATCGTTGAGGGCGATCGCCTGTACGGTATCGCCCTCGGCGCCCACCCGTGCGAGCACTTCCCGCAGCAATGGCCCGCTGAACTCGTGGGCTTCGGGGTGCCACGGCGTGTTGGTGACAAACCCATACTGCGGCAGGGCCTCGAGCATTTCCATATCGAATACGAAACTGCCGTCCATGTTGGTTTCGCTGATCTGGCCACTGACCGTCAAAACGACGTTTCCCGTCGGTGCTTCGCTTGCCATAGTGGACGTCGGCGACAGCAGGCTGGCGGTCAGCCCCAATGCCGGGAGCAGACATTTGAAGATGGGCATTTGCGAATTCCTTGTGCTTGATCCTTTTTATTGTCCTTTGCCTGGCTCTTCGATCAGGCAGGCTTGCCGCAGATGTTGCGCTCCGGCATGGCTGGCGGCAGCCTCGCTAGGCCCTAGCCTAGTGGAATCAGAAAGGAAAGCAAAGCCTGGATCCTGCGGTCCCGCCAATAATCTCAAACAAGCGTTTAGGGTGTTTCCGGAATTGCTGTAAATGCGTGGAGTTTCGGCATTGTCGGTAAGTAGGCGGGGCTGGCGAACCCCGCCCGAAGAGCTGTCAGAGCTGGTAGACCAGCTCGCCGCCAAGCAGCGTATGGGTGACGCGTCCGTGCAGTTCGGTGCCCATGAAGGGGCTGTTGCTGCCACCCGAACGAGTGGTTGCAGCGGTAGGTGTCCAGCGGGCCTCGGGATCGAAAATGCAGACGTCCGCCGCGCGTCCGGCGCGCAGGGTGCCTGCGTCGATGCCGAGAATGGCCGCGGGCTCGCAGGTCAGCTTGGCGATCAGTTGCGGCAGCTCGAGCAGATCCTGATCGACCAGCATCAGGCTCAGTGACAGCAGGGTTTCGAGCCCGCTCATGCCGGGCTCGGTTGCCGCGAACGGAGCCTGCTTGGCGATAGCGTCGTGGGGCTGGTGATCGGAGCAAATCGCCTGGATGCCGTCCGCCAGCAGGGCCTGGCGCAGGCCGGCACGGTCGAGCTGGCTGCGCAGCGGCGGTATCACGTGATAGTGGCTGTCGAAACCATCGACATTGATATCGCTCAGCAGCAGATGGTGAACGGCGACGTCGGCACTGACGCTGAGGCCGCGTGCGCGCGCTTCCATGATCATCCGTGCCGACCGTTCGCAGGAAATCTGACCGAAGTGCGCCCGTACGCCGGTCTGCTCGACCAGTATCAGGCAGCGCGCGACCTCGACGGTTTCCGCCGCTTCCGGAATGCCTGCCAGCCCCAGGCGGGTGCTGGTGCTGTCGTCGTGCATGCAGCCTTTTGCCAGTTCAGCGTCCTGTGCCTGGAACAGCACCAGCAGGTCGTGGGTCGCGGCGTACTCCAGGCAGCGCATCAGTACCAGGCTGCTGCGGATTGGCTGGCGGCTGTTGCTGAAGGCGATACAGCCGGAGCTGGCCAGCGCGTGCATCGGCGACAGCTGTTCGCCTTCCAGACCTCGTGTCAGCGCGCCCATCGGCATCACCCGGGCCAGGCCGCTATCGCGGGCTTTGTCCTGAATCAACTGGGCCACCGCAGGCGTATCGACGATGGGGTTGGTAGTCGGCGGCGTCACCAGGGTGGTGATGCCGCCTGCGGCGGCCGCGGCGGTTTCCCGGGCGATGCTGCCCTTATGGGTGTAACCGGGCTCGCGCACATGGGCGCAGAGGTCGACGAGACCCGGGCAGACGACCTGTCCATTGGCATCCAGCGTCTGTTCGGCTGCGAATCCCGCCGGTGCGGTTCCAATGCCGACGATTTCACCGGCGCCGATATAAAGGTCGGTCACCTGATCGAGCTGCTGACTCGGGTCGATCACGCGCCCGCCGGTAATCCTGATATTCATCTGTTGAGGCTCCTGTCCGGTCACTGCGCCTGTTCGTGGGGATGCTGACGTTCGACCGTCTGGCCGCTCATGGCCATCGACATCACGGCCATCCGCACGGCGATGCCGTTGGTGACCTGGTCAAGGATCAGCGACCGCGGACCATCGGCAATCGCCGATTCGATCTCGACTCCACGATTGATCGGGCCGGGGTGCATCACCACGGCGTCCGGACGGGCGTAGGCCAGCTTCTCGGTGGTCATGCCGTAGAGCCGGTAGAATTCGGATTCGCTTGGCAGCAGAGCGCTGTTCATGCGTTCTTTCTGCAGTCGCAGCATCATGATGACGTCGACATCCTGCAGGCCGGATCTCATGTCGGTGAAGACTTTCACGCCCATGGCCTCGATATGACGCGGCAGCAGGGTCTTGGGACCGATGACGCGGACCTCGCTGGCGCCCAGGGTGCGCAGCGCGTGGATCTGCGAGCGCGCCACCCGCGAGTGCAGGATGTCGCCGACGATAGCGACCTTTAGGGGGGCGAAGTCACCCTTGTGGCGACGGATAGTGAGCATGTCGAGCATGGCCTGCGTCGGGTGCGCGTGGCGGCCATCGCCGGCGTTGATCACGGCGACGTCCGGCGTGACCCGGCTGGCGATGAAGTGGGCTGCGCCGCTGTCGGCATGCCGTACCACGAACATGTCGGAGTGCATCGCCTCCAGTGTCATCAGGGTGTCCTTGAGGGTTTCGCCCTTGGACGTCGACGAGGTGCTGATGTTCAGGTTCAGCACGTCGGCGGACAGCCGCTTGGCGGCAAGCTCGAAGGTGCTGAGGGTGCGCGTGCTGGCCTCGAAAAACAGGTTGACGACGGTGCGACCGCGCAGCAACGGTACCTTCTTGATCTGCTTGGCCCCCATGTCGATGAAGGAGTCGGCCGTGTCGAGTATTTCGGTCAGCAGTTCCCGCGACAGCCCCTCGGTGGTGAGGAAGTGTCGCAGCTGGCCCTTGCTGTTCAGTTGGATCCGGTTCGGATCTTGCGGCTCAAACATGGTGTTGGCTTGGCTCAGGTTCGTTGACGGATATTGAGTTCCAGCGGTTCCGGACCGCTGAGCTTGACCACCTGATTGGGGCCGATGGCCAGGGTGCCGCCGACGATATCGGCCTGGATCGGCAGTTCGCGGCGTTGCAGGTCCAGCAGCGTGACCAGGGTCACCGAGGCCGGGCGGCCGTAGTCGAACAGTTCGTTGAGTGCCGCCCGTACGGTGCGGCCGGACATCAGTACGTCGTCGATCAGCACGATATGGCGGCCCTCGGTGTCGCCCGGCAGCTGCGAAGGCTGTACGCTCGGGTGCAGTCCCTTCTGGGTGAAGTCGTCGCGATAGAAGGAGATGTCGAGGATGCCGATGGGGTCCTCGAAGCCGAGCTGTTGTTGCAGTCGCTCGGCAATCCAGACACCGCCGGTGCGAATGCCGACGATCAGGGGGTTGTCGATGTGACGCTGTTCCAGCAGCGCTTTGAGCTCAGTGCCCATCTTGTCGAGCAGGGCGTCGACGCTAAGGCTTCCCGATGTCATAAATGTCTTCCAGTTTGGTATGGCTGGGAATGCGGTCTGTAGTCGAAAACCAGCTTTCGAGTATCAGCTGCGCGGCGATGCCGTCGACCGATTCCTTGCGGTAGTTGGTGCCGCCGCCAGCGGCAAGGTGAATCCGTTTGGCCTCGGCGGTACTGAGGCGTTCGTCTATCAGGTAGCAGGGGCGCTGGTAACGGTCCTGCAGGCGGTTGGCGAATTTGCGCGCGCGGCGCGCCATCTCGCTGATGCTGCCATCCATGTTGAGCGGAATGCCTACCACCAGGGCGTCGGGCGCCCATTCTGCTATCAACGGGTCCAGCGCCGTCCAGTCGGGGATGCCGTCCCGGGCGTTGATCGGGGAAAGGGGAGTCGCGGTACCGGTCAGTGCCTGACCCACTGCGACACCGATACGGCCGGTGCCGAAATCAAAGGCTAGTGCCTGCTGGCAGTCTGCGCTCATTCAGTCTCGTTATGCATGCCCTGCCTGGGCGGTGAGAAGATCCAGGTTGATACCCAGTGTGGATGCGGCCGCCTGCAAGCGCTCGTCGGCCGGAATCCGGAATATTATATCCAAATTGGCCGGACAGCTTAACCAGGCATTTTCGCTGATTTCCCGTTCCAGCTGGCCGGCGCCCCAGCCGGCATAGCCGAGAGCGATCAGCGCATCGGAGGGACCCGAGCCGCAGGCGATGGCTTCGAGGATGTCGATGGATGTGGTGAGGCACACCTCGTCGGTGACCTGATAGGAGGCGAGCCAGGGCGGTGTGGTGCCCTGGGGGGTGCGGTGAAGGACAAAACCCCGTTCGCCCTGCACCGGGCCGCCGGCATAGATCGGGCGATTGTCCCGCACCTGGATTTCGCGCTCGAGTTCCAGATGTTTGAGCAGGTCGTTGAGCTGCAGGTCGATCTGCCGGTTGATGACGATACCCATGGCCCCGTACTCGCTGTGGTCGCATATGTAGGTGACCGTTTGCGCGAAGTGCAGGTCGTGCATATGGGGCATCGAGATCAGGAAATGATCCCGCAGGCTTGGCTGCTTGGGGGGCATCGGTGTGTGTCCTAAGGGTTTCACCTAAGGATTAGTATAGCCGTGCCTGATTCTCAAATTTCCAGGTTCTAATTATTTCAAGTACATCGGTAGTCTTGCGCATATCTACCGGAAACGGCTGGAAGGGCGCGGCCAGTCTCACGATTCGAATGGCAGCCTCGTCGAGTATCCGGTAGCCTGACGAGTGCAGGATTTCGATATCAGCGACACTGCCGTCCGGCAGGATTTTCACCAGCAGTCGCAGGCTGCCATATATGCCCTTGTCGCGAGCCTCCGTCGGATAGTTGCGATTGCCATAATCCTCGACGCGGCGGCGCCAGTTTTCGAAGTAGGCCGCCTCGCTGTGCTTGAGCGTCGAGGCGCTGGTGAAGCGCCTGACTTTCGGGCGCTTGGCGTACGCTTCCTGCTGCATGTCCAGTTGTGCCTGCAGACTGGCGATTTCCAGACTGCGGGCCAGCAGCGAGGAGGAGGCACCCGGTGCCGGAGGCGGTGCGGCCTCCTCCGGTTTCGGTTCGCGGCGGGTCTGCTTGGTTGGCGCCGGTGCCGTCGTCGTGACCACCTTGGCCGGGCTCGGCTCGGCCTTCACGGAGGGTTGTTCGGCGACCTTGGGCGGGGGCTCCGGTACCGGAGCAGGCTGCACCGTTTCGGCAGGCGCCGGGACCGGCTGGCTCTGCTGCATCGCCTGCTGCTTGATCTCTTCGCTCTGGAACGGGGTCTCTTCCCGTGTTGACGGCGCCCGCTTTTCATCCAGGGTACCGCTGCCCTGCTGATTCGCCTGGGCGATGAAGTCGGCCTGTTCCGGGGCCTTCTCGCTTTCGAAGCGTGCCAGGGTGATATCGATCACTTTGCGCGGAGGTTCGATCTTCGGCGCCGTGAAACCGATCCCCAGGGCCAGGATCGCGTGCACCGCGACGGCGAGGAACAGAGTGAAGCCGAAACGATCCATTGCGCCGACGGCAGGCGCCGGCGGAGCGGTCACCGGTCTGGTGACGGGGGCTTCGGCTGGCCGATTCACGCGCTGCGTTCTCCCAGCGACTGCTCGATGGTATCCATCAGTTGCATGCCGATATCAAGGCCGAACTGGTCGTCGAGTTCGCGGATGCAGGTTGGGCTGGTGACATTGATTTCGGTAAGGTAGTCACCGATCACATCCAGACCGACGAACAGCAGTCCCTGCTCACGCAGCGTCGGTCCGACCTGTTCGCAGATCCAGCGGTCGCGGTCGCTCAGCGGGCGGCCCTCGCCCCTGCCGCCGACGGCTAGGTTGCCGCGGGTTTCCCCGGCCATCGGAATGCGCGCAAGTGCGTAGGGCACCGGTTCGCCGTTGACCATCAGAATGCGTTTGTCGCCGTCGAGAATCTCGGGAATGTATTTCTGGGCCATGATGGTTTCGCGGCCGTCCTTGGTCAACGTCTCGATGATGACCCCGAGATTAACGCCATCGTCCTGAATGCGGAAGATCTGGCTGCCGCCCATGCCATCGAGGGGCTTAAAAATGACGTCTCGGTGTTCGGCATGGAACTGGCGCAGCAGGTCGGCGCGCCTTGTCACCAGTACCGGTGGGCAGCATTGCGGGAAGTGGGTGGCAAACAGTTTTTCGTTGAAATCCCGCAGTCGCTGTGGCGGATTTACCACCAGTACGCCCTGCTTTTCGGCTTGTTCCAGCAGGTGGGTGCTGTAGATGTATTCGTTGTTGAACGGCGGGTCCTTGCGCATCAGGATAACGTCGAGGTCGGCCAGCGGGGCGATGCGATAGTCGCCGCGGCTGAACCAGTCGTCCGGCTCCATGCGCACGTCCAGCGGCGCCATCTCGGCCATCACCTGGCCGTCGCGTGAGAACAGGTGTTGCTGTTCCATGTACCAGAGCTCCCAGCCCTTGCGGCGGGCGGCCCAGAGCATGGCCAGCGAACTGTCTTTCTTGAAGTTGATGGACTCGATAGGGTCCATCACGATGCCAACCTTGAGGGTCATGTTCGGGTGCATCCTTTTGAATTCCTGCGGATTACCGCCAGTGTACCTCAGGGAGAGTGGTGAGTGGTAAGGCGTAAAGCGTGAGGCGTAATACCGTCTTTAACCGGAACCACGGCCGGAGGATGGGCAGAGCAATGCATCGGAGCGGAGGCTACAGGTTACGACGTCGTTCGGGCATCGCGAACCCCGTCAAATCGATCGTATTCCAGATCGATTGGCTTCAGTCGGCACAGCTCTTGTTGGGTTACGCGACTTCGTCGCTAGACCCAACCTGTGAAGCGCAGCGGCAGCGGCAGAGGCAGGTTGGTATCGTTGGCTCGAGGTCGCCCGGTTGCCGCTCACGCCCAATCGCCCCAGAGATAATGCAGGATCGCCAGGGCAGCCACCGGCGCGGTTTCGGTGCGCAGTACCCGGGGGCCGAAACAGACCGGCTGGAAACCGGCGGCGGTGGCGGCTTCGACCTCCGCTTCGCTGAGCCCGCCTTCGGGGCCGATCAGCAGCGCCACCGAGCTCGGTGCCGGCAATTCGCCAAGCGGGCGGGCACTGTGGTGGTGCAGCACCAGCTTCAGGTCCGCCTCGACATTCTGTACCCAGTCCAGCAGTGGCTCCGGTGCGGCGATGTCGGGAACGCTGCAGCGCAGACTCTGTTCGCAGGCGCTGACCGCGACCTGGTGCCAGTGGCGCAGTCGCTTGTCCTGGCGTTCACTGTTGAGCTTGACCTCGCAGCGTTCCGAGAACAGCGGCGTCATGCGTGACATGCCGGTTTCAGTGGCCTTCTGCACGGCGTAGTCCATGCGTTCGCCCCGGGACAGGCACTGACCGATATGGACGTGCAGCAGCGGTTCCCGGTGCGAGTCCTCGGCGCCGTCGATCCGCGCCAGTACCCGTCGCTTGTCGACCTCCAGAAGCGTCGCGGCATAGTCGCGGCCGTCGCCGTTGAACAGTTGCACGGCATCGCCGGCCCGCATGCGGAGCGTCCGTGCCAGGTGCTGCACATTGCTGTCGCCGAGCAGCAGGCTCTCACCGGTTTGCAGGGGCTGGGGTTCGTAGCATCTCGGTATGCGCATGGTGCCGGGCTCCATCCGGAAAAACGCTTATTATGCAACGCCGCAGACCGGGACGTAACCGGCGTCCGTGGTGTCTTGTGCCGGGCACAAAAAAGGGCCGCCCGCGGGCGACCCTTCTGGTACTTCAGCCGGTGCCTCAGAGGCCGGCGGCGTCGCGCAGGGCTTCGGCCTTGTCGGTCTTCTCCCACGGGAAGGCGAGGAAGGTGTCGTTGCCGACGGTCATTTCGTACGGCTCGCGACCGAAATGTCCGTATGCCGCGGTAGCGCGGTACATCGGGTGCAGCAGGTCCAGCATCCGGGTGATGGCGTACGGGCGCAGGTCGAAGTGGTTGCGCACCAGTTCGATGATCTTGTCGTCGGAGATCTTGCCGGTGCCGAAGGTGTTGATCGACACGGATGTCGGCTCGGCGACGCCGATGGCGTAGGATACCTGGATCTCGCAGCGATCGGCGAGGCCGGCGGCGACGATATTCTTGGCGACGTAACGGCCGGCATAAGCGGCGGAGCGGTCGACCTTGGACGGGTCCTTGCCGGAGAAGGCGCCGCCGCCGTGGCGGGCCATGCCGCCGTAGGTGTCGACGATGATCTTGCG
>JABXIM010000111.1 GCA_013373085.1 Oceanospirillaceae bacterium
ATGATCACCACCTTCTTGTCTTCTGGGTAGGAGGCAATGGCTTTGCCTAACGCCTTCCCCAGATCAAGGCAGCGCTTGGCTGACGGAAGCGGTTGGATGACGGTATTCACAGCCAGTGGAATAACTTTTACAGGCCAATGGCCCAGGTGCCGCCACATCAAGCCCATCGGTACGACAAGGCCGTGGTCCACCAGCATTTCCTGACAGGTGGTGATGTCAAATTCCTGCTCCACCAGCGAATTGGCCAGGTGCCAGGAAAACTCTTCGTCGCCCTCGAAATTCGTGGCGGAAGGCAAGCCCCAGCCTTCATCGGCGTTTTCATATGTCTTGGCGCACCCCAGCGCGAAGGTGGGCACCTTATCGAGGAAAAAGTTCAGGCCGTGATCATTGTAAACCACGATTGCGATGTCAGGATTTTTTTCCTCAAGCCATTTTTTTACGGGCTCATAGCCGTCGAAGAAACGCTTCCAATATGGGTCTTGTTCCAGCTTGTTTGCCATCGCATTGCCAATCGCGGGGATGTGCGATGTGGTTATGCCGCCGATCAGCTTAGCCATTCCAATATCCTTCCTGTTCCTTCAGCTTTTCCTGAAAGCCGCTGCTTTGATCCAGCAGGTGTTGCTTGAAGGCGTCCGTAGGAATTTTGTGGAAGGCAGCGCCTACGTCTTGCACGGAGAAGCCAGCCGGGATGGCGAGTTTGGCCATATAATAGATGTTGCCGCCCTGGCGCAGTAGCTCAAGAAAGTCGCCTTTCAGAAGTGCTTCTTTTTGGTCGGCAGGCAGCTGGTATTTGTCAGCATAGGCCGCTGGGTCGGCCTCAAAGGCCTTACGGTTTTCCTCCTTGTTGAAGGAAAAAAGCATCTTGTTCAGATTAAAAGCACCAGCCGACCTTTTGCCGTCGAAAACATATGTGCCGGGTATCTTGTGATAGGGCTTCTCGTTCCAGACCATAACCGCCTCTCTCGTTTATTGAGTCGAAAGTCTAAAAGAGGCGGTATTGGCGCGGTATTCACTATCGTGCCGTATTATTGTACTTTTGAGCTATAATTGAGCAGAAATTTCAAGAATATCGGGATATATTTGTATAATGCTGTCAATTGAGTGGCGATTGGAACGATTCTTTGTCGTGAGATGTGCGGTACTGGCCCGGCGCCAAGCCAGTGGCTTTTTTGAAGAAACGTGAGAAATAGGCCGGGTCTTTGAAGCCAAGAGTGTAGGCGACCTGATCGGCTGGCTGGCGCGTGTAGATCAGCAATCGTTTCGCCTCATTGGTCAACCTGTCCTGAATAAGGCTTTTGGCGCTGGACTGCATGCCGTTGCGGCACATTCTATTTAGCGTGGATTTGGATGTGTTCAGTTTTTCAGCATATTCGGCGACTGTCCAGTGGTCCTGATAGTGCTGGTCGATCAGCTGTTTGAACCTGGCGAGGATACGCGTGTCCGATTGGGTCGCTGTCGCTTCCAGATGCTGGGAATCCAGGTGGCGCCGTAGCGTGACGAGGAGAAGGCTGAACAGTAGCCTGAGACTCTGGGATCGGGCCCCCGAGGCCCCTTTGAATTCCCGCCGAATTTGCTGGATATAGAGCGTGAGGTCGGGGAGGTTTTCGTCGTCTCCGTCGAGTGACGTGATGATCGACGTTTCGATCATGGGGCGCAAAAAGTGCAATGACTTTTCATATTCGCCGCCACTGAGCGCACTTTCCCTGATCGAGATAACAACGCCTTCGCTGCCTGGTCCGAACTCAAACCCATGAACGGTGCCAACGGGCATTGTAATGATGTTTATGCCCTCAATGATATGCTGGTTAGCTTCAAGGTGGACGACAGTTTTCCCTTTGAAAATGCAGATAATTTGGAAAAGGTGGGTGTGCCGGTGAGGTTTAATGATCCAGCCGCCATCACGGCTTCGGTCTTCAATAATTTCCACATGAATATCATCCTGACTTTCCGCATCCGGTGTTTCGCCATACAGGCTATACCAGGGAATTTGGCTGACATTCATATCCATCGGGCTGTATCCGTGTTCCATTTTCACTTCGGGCGTTGACCAATAAGTACAATATCATGACTTGAACTCAAACACGACAGCGCAGCATTGCTAAGATGCCGTGATGCTATTAGGGTGGCAGGCGTAACCGGGAGAGAAAACCACCATGGAACAATCCAGATCGCGCCAACAGGTGAAGGCTATCATGCGCTTGAGAGAGCTGGTGATTTCCGGCAACTTCAAGCCCGGTGAGCGTATTTCCGAATTGGCGATGGTGGACCTTCTTGGCATCTCGCGCACGCCTGTACGTCTGGCACTTGGGCAGCTTGCCTATGAAGGGCTATTGAAGCCATTGTCCCGTGGCGGCTTTGTTGTCAGTGATTTTTCCGTAGACGATATTTTCGATGCCATTGAAATCAGGGGTACTCTTGAGGGCACGGCTGCGCGCATGGCAGCCGAACGACTTACGGATAAGAACGAGATTGAGCCCCTGCGGGCAATATATGAAGAAATCGAAGAGGCAGTCCGCTATCTGGGGGATGAGGACGAGGTTTTCGGGCAATATGTTGAGCTGAACGAACAATTCCATGATGAATTGCTGAAGCTTGCAAAATGTCCGATGCTGGAGCGAAGCCTTTCCCAGATTACGGCGCTTCCTTTTGCGTCCCCCAATGCCTTTGTTGAAGTGCAGGTGGAGCGTGAACGCAAGTTCGATATTCTGCGCAACGCACAATATCAGCATGCCGTGCTTATTGAAGCCATTGAGGCGCGTGACGGTGGCAGGGCATTCGCCATGGGGCAGGAGCATGCCCGGTTGGCCGCGGCAAACTTACGGTCGGCCATGAAGCAGGAAGACCTGTTCGAAAAGATCCCCGGCGCCCAGTTGGTGCGCCGCGACTAGGGTTTCTAGTCTTCGAAAACGACTGTTTTTGAACCGTTCAGTAAAACCCTGTCTGTCAGGTAATAATGTACTGCGCGGGCAAGTGTTCGCCGTTCTACATCCCGCCCCTTGCGCACAAGGTCATCCGGTTTGTCCCGGTGGCTGATCGCTTCTACATCTTGCGCAATGATCGGGCCTTC
>JABXIM010000068.1 GCA_013373085.1 Oceanospirillaceae bacterium
CCGTTCGTCGGCATGTTCATCGCCCGCGTCTCCCGCGGTCGAACCGTCCGCGAATTCATCGTCTGTGTGCTACTTATTCCGTCGCTGGTCTGCGTCTTCTGGATGACCGCCTTCGGCGGCACCGCGATCGGCCAGATCGTCAACGACGGTTACCAGGCGGTCGCCGACGCCTCGCTGGAGCTGAAACTCTTCACCATGTTCGAAGCGCTGCCGATGACACAGATCACCTCCTTCGTCGGCATAGTGCTGGTCGTCGTCTTCTTCGTAACTTCGTCCGACTCCGGCTCGCTCGTGATCGATACCATCACCGCCGGCGGCAAGATCGACTCGCCGATACCACAGCGTGTGTTCTGGGCCGTTTTCGAGGGGCTGGTGGCGATCGCGCTGATGCTCGGCGGTGGCCTGGGCGCCCTACAGGCGATGGCGGTGTCGACCGGTTTCCCGTTCACCATCGTGCTGCTGATTGCCTGCTATGCCATTGTGCGAGGCTTGATGACCGAGCCACGCGCCTGAACCTGAACCACAATAAGCAATAAGCAATAAGCAATAAGCAATAAGCAATAAGCAATAAGCAATAAGCAATAAGCTGCGACGACAAGGCCCCGCATTCGCGGGGCCTTTTTTTGTTCTGGTAGGTGCGCTACCGGTTACGCGAGACACTTCTCTGAGCTAAGCAGCTCGGTACGTTGGGTGCAGTGCCGGAGTCGCATATCCCAACGCACCTGCCGCCTCTATCAATCGATCTGCAAAACGATCGATATGACGGGTTCCTCGATGCCCAAACCGCGCCGGGGGTATTAATTTTAAGCAGAATGCATCGCTTCACCCATCCTCCGAACCTGCGACGTTCTTCATTTGAGCTGCTCCTCGAGGAAGGCCGAGAAGCGCTTCCAGGACTGTTTGTCAGCGTCTTCCCGGTAACGATCACTGTCGAACACGGTGAATGCATGCGGGGCACCGCCATAGCTGATCAGCTCATGGGGCACGCCAGCAGCTTCGAGCTCGCTTCCCAGTGCGGCAAAGTCCTGCATCGTAATGGCCGTATCAGCCGAGCCGTGCATCACCAGAACCTTGGACCGGGTGTTGCTATAGTCCTGCCCGGAGGGCGTCGAAAGACCGCCATGAAAGGTGGCAAAACCTTTCATGGGCGCGCCGGAGCGGGCCAGTTCCAGCACCGCGGCGCCACCGAAACAGTACCCCAATGCCAGGCTGTTTCCGGTGTTGGCTCCCTGCGCTTCTGCCGCCCCCAGGGCTCCGTTCATCAGCGCCCGCATTTTCTCACGATCCACATAGAGCTCGCCGGTATGCTGACGCTTGTCGCTGTCTTCGACGGGCCGGATCCCCTTGCCGAACAGGTCGGCGGCGAAAACCGCGTACCCCATGTCCGCCAGCATGTCGGCCCGCCGGATCTCGTAAGCGGTCAGGCCATCCCAGTCATGCAGCAACAGCACCAGAGGCGCATCGGCCGCCGGGGTCACGTAATAGCCTTCATATTCCAGCCCGTTGACCTTGTAGGTCACCGGCGTCCCGGCGGCCATCACCGCCATTGACACCAACGCCATAGCCAGCGCCGCGATCGATCTGAACATATGCATCTCCCTTGTCATAAGTACCTCAGCGTTACGCAAGCCAGCGGTCGGCGGTTCAGAACCAGGCTGACTCGCTAGCAGGATGCCCTGATGCTGCGTTCAGACCGGACAAGCGCATACCGTCACCGTGCACCTCTGCCCTCGGCTGTTATTGGCTGCATGAACGATGTATCAATGATGACAGGGCACGACCACCAGGGTGCCAACCGTCCTTTTGCGCAACAGAATTGGCTGATGCCATAGCGGATTGAGCCAGGCCGGTACAGAGCTTGACCCGTCGCCCTGCTCCAGGTCGAGTGCGTCGATCCGGGTCTGCGGCGTCAGCGCAACGTCTGCACCCAACTCTTCCAGCGCCCGATGCGCCAGCCGGTTCGCCTTTACCAGACGGCCGCGGCGGTCGAAGGCGAGCAATCCGTCGCTCTGCCAATTGAGAAACTGCGTCCGGCTGCCCTCGAGCACGTCTTCGCGGCAGGCGAAATACGCCCGGGCCAGGCTGGACTCGATCAGTCGAGCGGCAGTGATGGCAAAGTCGAGGGTGTGCCGCTGAAAATTACGGGTCCGCGCCGATAGATCGACCACTCCAAGTATCCGGCCATCATGGGGATCGCGCACGACGTCGGCGGAACAGGTGTACTGCTTGATGCCGCTACAAAAGTGCTCGGCGCCGAACAGCTGGACCGGCTCCGCGGCGGCGAGCGCAGTGCCAATGGCATTGGTGCCGACGCTGCTTTCATCCCAGCGCGCCCCCTCGACGAGATTGACTTTGCCGGCGAGATTGCGCAGGTTGGGATCGCCCTCGACATCCATAACGCACCCGTCGGCATCCGCCAGCAACACCAGGCTATCGGCCTTGAACAGCAACTCGCCAGCCCGTTTCAACACCGGCGCCGCAGCGTCGAGCAGTGCCGACTGACGCAGACGCCGGCTCTCGAGTTCCTGCGCATCCGCCAGCAACGGCGCCTCGCGCAACTCGGGGTCGACCTGGCAATGGCAGCGACGCCAGGACTCCTCGACCACCGGCCTGACCATTTCGCTCGAATACTGCGGATCCCGGACAAAGCGTTCCCAGATATCGAGCAGCGCCCGGTGATGATCGGGATTGCTCAGGCGCTGGCTATCATCCTTGAGCTGCGCCGTGGCGAGCGCAGCCTGCCCACGGGTGAAGAAATGACCGTTGCGGACGAAACCCGCCACCACCCCCGGCTTGACGGCCGTAACCCGTCCGCTCTCGAGACGGACGACCACCAAGTCATCGGGCAGCCCATCGAGTACGTGCATCGGCGCTTCCAGGCCGTTGGCGAAGCGGGACGGGTGCACCTGACCGGTGTCCATATCGTAAAAAGCCGGACGAAAGCCCAGCGAACGGTTGCCATCGCTGACACCGCCGCTGCCACGATACTGCTCGTTTTGTTGCTGTAACACCGCCAGGGTGAGCTCACCGGCGAAATCGGTGGAAGCGGCAAGGGAAGAAGCTTTTATACCCACTCCGGCCTCCCGGGCTCGAAAGCCTGACGACCCAGCCAAAGTTTCGGGCAGGGCCGTTGTAAACGCGGCACCGGCATGAGTGATGAACCGTAGCACCGCGCCACAGCTGAAAAATCGTATCCGCCTTGAGTATAGCCCCCTAAACCGGCAAAACCGGAAACAGCAGTGCCTGTTTTTGCGCCTCCGGGCCGAACGCTAAGGAACCTAGGCGCCGGGACTATCGAGCGGCGCCATACCCCTCTACACTGAGAATAATGTTACGGTCGGCGGCGTGAGGCGGTCCCGACGGACGACTCGATCGAGGTAGCGATGAAGGACGATTTCTATCTGCGGTTCTGGGGGGTACGAGGATCCTGTGCCAGCCCCGGAGTCGACACACTTATTTACGGCGGCAACACCTCCTGTGTCGAGGTACGTGCAGGCGACCGGCTGTTGATTCTCGATGCCGGTACCGGCCTGATCCCGCTGGGCACCAACCTGCGCGAGCTGGATGGAGCCCTGCAGGCCGACCTGCTGTTGAGCCATATCCACTACGACCATATTATGGGCCTGCCTTTCTTCTCCCCCGCCTATCATCCCGACAGCCAGCTGCGGATCTGGGCCGGCAATTGCAACGGCGGCATCGAAGCAGCCATGCACCGCTTCGTGCAACCGCCTTTCTTCCCGGTACCGCTCAAGGGCATGTCGGCACAGTTCAGTTTTCACGATTTCATTTCCGGCGATACCTTGGCGCTGTCCGGCGAAGTACAGGTGCGGACTACGGCGCTGAATCATCCCGATGGCGCCACCGGATACCGCATCGACTACGACGGTCGCTCGATCTGCTACATCACCGACACCGAACACCCGAAAGAGGGCCTCGACGACAAAATCGTCACCCTGATTCAAGACGCCGATATCGTCATCTACGATGCCACCTATAATGACGATGACTACCCCGCCCATCTGGGCTGGGGCCATTCCACCTGGGAAGTGGGGCTGGCGCTGTGCGAAAAGGCCAATGCCGGCACCCTGGTGGTTTTCCATCACGCACCCGAGCGCACCGACGCCGAATTGCGGGCTCTCGACCAGGTGATTCACCTACGCCGGCCCGGATCGGTTGTCGCCCGTGAAGGAATGGTACTGAAACCCTGAGGCCAAGGCGACGCAAGCATGCCCGACATCAGACTGAAACTGCTGCAACAGATGCCGATCTTCGGCGGCATCACCGACGATGTGCTGGAGTTCCTGCTGGCACGAACGCGGGTCGTGCCGTGCAAGGCCGGCGATTACTTTTTCATGGAGGGCGACAGGGCCGAGGAGCTGTATGTCCTGGAAAAGGGGCAGGTCGAGATTTTGCGCAACTGGAAGGGCAGTGAATACCGCATCAGCACCATGTCGCTCGGCGACTGCTTCGGCGAGATGGCGCTGATCGATTTCTGTCCGCGCAGCGCCAGCGTTCGGGCCCTGGAGGATTGCAGTGCCATCGAACTGTCGGCCACAGCGCTGCATGAGCTTTACGAGAAGGACCCGAGCCAGTACACCATGATCTACATGAACCTGGCTCGTGAATTGAGCCGCCGACTGCGGGATGTGAACGACCTGCTGTTCCAGGCCACCGTGCAGGTACGCCGCCACGAGAACGACTGCATCCATCCTACCTGAGCGCACTTAGCAGCCCCGGCCGGCCACCATGCTCTCACGGCAGTACTCGACAAACGTCCGAGCCGGAGTCGAGACAATTCAGCCAGGCGGATAGACTGCGGAAATCCCTCCGCCCGGAAGTGACCAATCCTCCAGCAACCGCAGCAGCCGCCCTGACGCCAGTTCCCCCCGGCTCCCGGCTTGGCTCAGGCCTCCGGGTGCAACTCGCCCAGACGGCTTCGATAGCGATCAAAAGCCACCTGGTAAGCCTCGACCGACTCAGGCAGCGGTTCCAGTGCCGTTGCGTCGTCAAGGGCCACGTAGCGTTCGCACAGCTGGGCCAGCGAGACAGACTCGCCCCGCTCGCAGGCGTCGCACCAGGCGGCTTGAATGGCGCCGCCGAGCGCCGCGGCTTCACCGGCGCGGGGACAGACCACCCGCGTATCGAGAATGTCCGCCACCATCTGCCGCCACATCGGGCTTTTCGCGCCACCGCCGATAAGCCGGATATCGCGGCTTTCTATACCGGCATCGCCTAAAAGATCGAGGCCGTAGCGAAGGCCGAAGGTGGTTCCCTCGAGCACGGCGCGGCACAGGTGCCCCGGCGTCAGGTTGTGCAGGTTGAGGCCCAGCAGCGAGCCGCTTGCCTGCGGCAGCGCCGGTACCCGTTCGCCGCTGAAAAACGGCAGCAGGCTGAGTCCGTCGCAGCCGATCGGCGCGCTTGCGGCCGCGGCGTTGAAGCCTCCGAGATCCAGTCCGAACAGGTCGCGTACCGCGTTGGCAGCACCGGTCAGGTTCAGGGTGCAGATCAGTGGCAGCCAGCCGCCGCTCGACGAACAGAACGGCGCCAATTGCGGATGTAATCGCTGCGGCGCCTCTGCGCAATAGGCATAAAGGGTGCCGGAGGTACCGAGACTCAGTGTCACCCTCCCTTCCCGGATATTACCGGTGCCGATAGCGCCCATCATATTGTCGCCGCCACCGCTGGCGATCAGCACATCCTCCGCCAGTCCAAGTTCCCGCGCCACTTCGGCACGGACCCGGCCTACCGGTTGATGCGCCTCGCGTAACGGCGGCAACGCGCTGCACAGGCGTCCCGATGGCTCGATCAGCTCGAGCGCCTCCGGGACCCAGCGCCGGCTGCGGATATCGAAGTACCCGGTACCCGACGCGTCACCGTACTCGCTGGCGATCTCGCCGCTGAGCCAGTAATTCAGGTAATCGTGGGGCAGCAGGATATGCGCGACACGGGCAAAGTTGTCGGGCTCACGCTGCTTGAGCCATAGCAACTTCGACAGGGTGTAACCGGTCGCCAGCACCAGGCCGAGTGTTTCAAGCGAACCGTTTTCTCCCCCGAGCCGGTCCAGCAGTTCGGTATTCTGCGGCGCGGTTTCGGTATCGCACCAGAGCTTCGCCGGCCGGATCACCTCGCCGCTTGCGTCCAGTGCCACCAGCCCGTGCTGCTGACCGGAAACCCCGATCGCCCGGATCGCGCGGCTGTCGACGCCGGCCTGTTCCAGCGCCGTACGGTAGGCGCGCCGGAAGGCATCGATCCACCAGCGCGGCTCCTGCTCGCGGCGCCCGCTGGCTTCGCTGATCAGTGCATGGGGCGCATAACCTTCGCCCCGCAGCGTGCCCCGCTCCGGGTCCAGAATCACCACCTTGGTGCCCTGGGTCCCGCAATCCACTCCCAGATACATGCCCTGCCCCCCTGATATCCGGCGATCCGACAGCCTACTCAGGCCGTAGGACGGGTGGAGCCGGAATGGCACAACGCTGTCGGTATTCACCGGTATTGGCGCGGCGAAACCCATCAGTGACTGTGGTTACCGTTGTGCTGTTCCACGTTCGCTTACACGGCGCACCGGCTGCATCAGAACCGATTATTCCCAGTCCGGGCGCCGTTCCACCCATCTACGAACCTAAACTGCCGAGCGCAGTCGCTCGCGCAACAGTGCCTCGAGCTTCAGCTGATCCGCCTCGAAACCGCGGATACCCTCGGCCAGCTTTTCGGTCGCCATCGCATCCTCGTTCAGCTGCCAGCGGAACTCCGCTTCGGTGATCGGCGCCGGACGCGCCTCGCGCTCGCCGTGATCCTCCAGCACCGCTACCACCCGGCCTTCGGTATGGGCCAGTTCTTCCAGCAGTGCCGGGCTGATGGTCAGGCGGTCGCAGCCCGCCAGCGCCAGGATCTCGCCGCTGTTGCGGAAACTCGCTCCCATTACCACCGTGGGATACTGGTGATGCCGGAAATAGCGGTAGATGTCACGGACCTGCAGTACACCGGGCTCCTGTGCGGGCGAATAGTCTGTCTCGGGATTGGCCTTGCGGTACCAGTCCAGGATGCGACCGACGAAAGGCGAGATCAGGAAAGCGCCGGCCTCGGCGCAGGCCCGCGCCTGGGCAAAGCTGAAGATCAGCGTCAGATTGCACTCGATACCTTCGCGCTCGAGCACCTCGCAGGCGCGAACGCCTTCCCAGGTCGCCGCCAGCTTGATCAGGATGCGGTCGCGGGACACCCCGGCTTCTTCGTAGAGGGCGACCAGACGTCGCGCCTTGGCGATACTGGCTTCGGTGTCGAACGACAAGCGCGCGTTGACCTCGGTCGAGACGCGACCGGGCACATGATTTAGGATCAAGGTGCCCATCGCCACCACCAGTCGGTCGCAGGCTTCGTCGATCGCCTCTTCCAGAGTGCCATTATGATCCCGGGCGGCGCCGAGTATCTCTTTCAACAGCGCGTCATACTGACCTGACTGCACCGCCTTGAGAATCAGCGACGGGTTGGTGGTCGCATCCTGCGGCGCGAAGCGGCGGATGGCGTCGAGGTCGCCGGTATCGGCCACGACTGTGCTCAGCGTTTTCAGTTGTTCAAGCAGGTTGGGCATGGTGACTCCTGGATTCGGGGATCTCAACGATCAATGGTGGTGCATCCATTTCCTTAATAGTAACCGGTATTTTCATACCGGCTCAGCCATCTGCCAATGTCAGCTCGAGGGTCGCCCGCACACCGAGTGTCTGCAGGCGCTCCAGCTGTAACCGGAAAGCATCGACGAAGGCGCGAGACTCGGGAATGCGGCGGCCGAAGACCTCCTCGAAGCCGAGGAAACGCTCGACCTGGTCGGCGCCGGGTCGGGCAGCGAGCTGGACCTGCCCGGCACGTGGATCGCCAACCGGGAAACGGTCGCCGTTTTCATCGACGCCCTGTTGATACTGACACCAGGCGGCGACGATCAGGGCTGTACGATGCAGCGGTACACCGGCCTCGATCTGCGCCAGCAACGTTGGCAGCACGAACTTCGGCAGTCGCGAGGAGCCGTCGTAGCCAATGCGGCTGATCTGGTCGCATATGGCGGTATTGGAGAAGCGCTCGATCAGGGAGTCCTTGTAGGCCTCGAGATCGATACCCGGTGCTTCCCGCAGCCTTGGCGTGACGTCCCGGTCCATGTAGGCGCGGACAAACCTGCATAGCTGGGCGTCCTGCATGGTCTCATGGGCGTACTGGTGCCCGAGCAGCGCACCGAGATAGGCCAGCGCCTGGTGGCCTCCGTTGAGCAGGCCGATCTTCATCTCTTCATAGGGTGTGACATCGTCGGTGAACTGCACGCCCACCGTCTCCCAGGCCGGGCGGCCGTTGCAGAACCTGTCTTCCAGTACCCACTGCAGGAAGGGTTCGGCCACCACCGGCCAGGCGTCTTCGATGCCGGTCTCCTGCTGCAGTTGCCTGCGGTGGGCATCGGTGGTCATCGGCGTGATGCGGTCGACCATCGCGTTCGGGAAGGTCACGTTATCGGCGATCCAGTCGCACAATTCCGCATCTCGCAACGCCGCGAATCCAAGCAGTGCGGTCCGCGCCACCTTGCCGTTGTGTGGCAGGTTATCACAGGACATGACGGTAAAGGGCTTGATGCCGGCGGCACGGCGCCGCGCCAGCGCCTCGGTCAGAAAGCCGAAAACCGTGGCCGGCGTCTTCGGATGCTCGATGTCGTGGCGGATCTGCGGCAGATCCGCCAGGAATTCACCGGTACTGTCGTCGGTGCAGTAGCCGCCTTCTGTAATGGTCAGCGAAACGATGCGGGTGTCGGCATCGGCAAGCTTCCGGATCACCGCCTCGGCGTCCTCCTCCGCCAGCAGGAAATCGCCGATGGCACCGACCACCTGGATCTGGAGATCGTCGCGGTCCCCCAGCTCATAAAGGGTGTAAAGATAGTCCTGGGATACCAGCGCCTGTTGCATCGACCGGTCCTCGGCCCGCAGGCCGACGCCACAGATGCCCCAGTCGGATGCCTCGCCGCGGTTGAGCAGCATTTCCGTATAGACCGCCTGGTGGGCACGGTGAAAACCGCCGACGCCAATATGGACGATGCCCTGTTTCACCTGGCTACGGTCGTACGCGGGCGTGAGAATGCCGTCACCCAGACGTGACAGGCTTTCAGCCTTGAGTTTCATATGTTTTTACCTTGGCTGGAATACTTGAATTCGGGAACGTGGTTTCGACGTACCCTGTATTCGCCGCGGGGAAGTGCCCTTCGGGTACGCGGCTCCTACGATGTTCGGTAGGCTTGTAGGAGCGCCGCCCCGGTGCGAATGGCTTTTCGGTAGACCTTCGTGCCACCCTTATTCGCTGCGGGGCGCAGCTCCCACAAAGATCAGGCGGCCTGTGCCGGCGCGCCGGGCTTGGGAACCGCCCGGCCCTTTTCGTCGAACAGGTGACAGTGCGCCAGGTCGGGGATGAGGCCGACCTGTTCGCCGAAGCGGCCGCCGTAGTCGCCACCGGCACGGACCGTCAGCGTCTCGCCATTCTGTGCCTTGACGTAGCAGAAGGTGTCGGCGCCAAGGTGCTCGGTCACGTCCAGCGTCACCTTGAACGGACTGGCGTCGGCCGCCGTCACCTCGATATGCTCGGGCCGCATGCCGAAGGTTACCGGCTCGCCGGCCTTGAGACGGCTGCCGTCCAGCGGCAGCTGATACTCGGGGCCGCAGTCCAGCTGCACCGTCACGCCGGCGCGGTCGGCCTTTTTCACCTTACCCTTCAGGAAGGCCATCTTCGGCGTCCCGATAAAGCCGGCGACGAAGGCGTTGACCGGATGGTGGTACAGCTCCAGAGGCGAGCCGACCTGTTCGATATGACCACCGTTGAGCACCACCACCTTGTCTGCCAGCGTCATCGCCTCGACCTGGTCGTGGGTGACGTAGATCATGGTCGCCTTCAGTTCGTGGTGCAGCCGCGCCAGCTCCAGGCGCATCTGTACCCGCAGTGCCGCGTCGAGGTTCGACAGCGGCTCGTCGAACAGAAAAATCTTGGGATGACGCACGATGGAACGACCGATCGCCACGCGCTGGCGCTGGCCCCCGGACAGCGCCTTGGGCTTGCGGTCCAGCAGGTGGCCGAGTTCCAGGATCTGCGCCGCCTCGTCGACCTTGCGATCGATCTCGGCCTTGTCCACCCCGGCCAGCTCGAGCGCAAACGACATGTTCTTGCGCACCGTCATGTGCGGATAGAGCGCGTAGGTCTGGAACACCATTGCCAGGTCGCGCTTGGCCGGCGCCACATCGGTGATGTCGCGGTCATCGAGGTGGATGCTGCCGCTGGTCACCTCCTCGAGGCCGGCGATCAGCCGCAGCAGCGTCGATTTGCCGCAGCCGGACGGGCCGACGAACACCACGAACTCGTGGTCCTTGATGTCCAGGTCGATGCCCTTGATGATGTCGATGTCTTCGAAGCTTTTTTTCAGATTGCGGATAGTCAGATCAGCCATGGGGAAAACCTCTTGTTGTTATTTGACGGCGCCGAAGGAAAGACCGCGTACCAGTTGCTTCTGGCTCAGCCAGCCGAAAATCAGGATCGGCGCGCAGGCCAGGGTCGAGACGGCCGAGAGCTTGGCCCAGAACAAGCCTTCGGGGCTGGAATAGGACGCCACCATCGCGGTCAGCGGCGCAGCTGACGAGGCGGTCAGGTTCAGCGACCAGAAGGCCTCGTTCCAGCACAGGATCAGCGACAGCAGCACCGTCGACGCCAGGCCGCCCTTGCCGATCGGCAGCAGCACGCGGACGATCTCCTGCGCCGGGGTGGCGCCGTCGAGGCGGGCCGCCTCGAGGATGTCCTTGGGAATTTCCTTGAAGTAGGTGTACACCATCCAGACCATGATCGGCAGGTTGATCAGGGTGTATATGATGACCAGGCCGGTCTTGGTATCGAGCAGGCCTGCGTCCTTGAACAGCAGGTAGATCGGCACCAGTACGCCAACCGGCGGCAGCATCTTGGTCGACAGCATCCACAGCAGCGTCGACTTGGTGCGCTTGGTCTCGAAGAAGGCCATCGAGTAGGCCGCCGGCACCGCCAGCAGCATGCCCGCCAGGGTCGAGCCGAACGAGATCACCACCGAGTTCCAGGCGAAGTGGAAGTAGTCGCTGCGCGCGTCGATATGGACGTAGTTCTCCAGCGTCGGCGTGAAGAATAGCTGCGGCGGTGTCGCGAAGGCATCGATCTCGGTCTTGAAGCTGGTCAGAATCATCCAGAAGATCGGGAAGAAGATCGCCAGCGCCACCAGCCAGGCCAAGCCGCCGATCAGCACGGTCTGCAGGCGACGGCTTTGTTTAAGGGTCAACATGCTCATATGCCATCCTCCTATGCTTTTTCGGTGAGGTTCTTGCCGATCATCCGGATCAGGATGAAGGCGGCTATGTTGGCGATAACGACCGCCACCAGTCCCCCTGCCGACGCCATGCCGACATCGAACTGCAGCAGCGCCTGGCTGTAGATCAGGTACGCCAGGTTGGTGGTCTCGTAACCCGGACCGCCGCCGGTGGTGGTGAAGATCTCGGCGAAGATCGACAGCAGGAAGATGGTCTCGATCATCACCACCACCGCGATCGGGCGTGTAAGGTGCGGCAGCGTGATATGCCAGAAGATCGCGATGGGACCTGCACCGTCGAGACGGGCCGCCTCTTTCTGCTCCTGGTCGAGCGACTGCATCGCGGTCATCAGCAACAGCACTGCGAACGGCACCCACTGCCAGGACACGATCAGGATGATCGCCTGCAGCGGATACTCGGCGAACCAGTCTACCGGCGTGGCGCCGAAGAAGTTCCAGACTGCGGCGAACACACCGGACACCGGGTGCAGCAGCAGGTTTTTCCACACCAGTGCGCTGACCGTCGGCATGATGAAGAACGGCGAGATCAGCAGCACCCGGACGATGCCGCGGCCCCAGAACGGCGTATCCACCAGCACCGCGATCAGCACCCCGGCGACGACGCTGATCAGCAGCGTCGCGCCGACCAGCCAGAGGGTGTTAAGCGCACCGTGGACGAAGCCCTCGTCGGTCAGGAAGAAATAGTAGTTTTCCAGGCCGACGAACTCGTTTTCGCCGGGGTACAGCAGGTTATAACGGATCAGCGAGAAGTAGATGGTCATCGCCAGCGGCACGATCATCCAGACCAGCAGCGCCAGCACCGACGGCGACACCGTCAGCAAACCTACGCGGCTGTGGAGACGCTTGTCGGCCTTGACCGTCTCGGGCCCGGGCGCCGGCACCGCCGGCACCCCGTCTTGCACGGTTGAGATACTCATAGGACGGACTCTTGTTATCGTTGTTTTGTCAGCAGGGCGGGGATGGCCCCCGCCCCGGATATGACGGGAGGAGTGCACCGGCCCGACCTGCTAGGCCAAACCGGTGCTATCGGCGGATCAGTAGTAGCGGGCGCGCTTCATCTCACGCTCGGTGATGGACTGGGCGCTCTTGAGGGCCTGATCGACCGACATCTGACCGGCCAGGGCACCGGAGACCAGCTTGCCGACCTGGGTGGCGATCGACTGGAATTCCGGAATCTGCGCCAGCTGGATACCGGTATAGGGCGCCGGCTTCAGCGTCGCGTCATTGGGGTCGGCCTTCTCGAGCGACTCCAGCGTGGTCTGGGCGAAAGGCGCAGCCGCCATGTACGCTTCGTTGGCGTAGGTCGACAGCCGGGTTCCCGGCGGGATCGCTGCGATGCCGGACTTCTCGGCCACCAGCTGGCTATAACCCTTGGACGTGGCCCAGGTGACGAACGACTCGGCAGCCTCCTTGGCATCGGAGCTGGCCGGGATCGCCAGTGCCCAGGACCAGAGCCAGCCGGCCCCCTTCTCGGTCACCTGCTTCGGCGCCAGCGCGAAGCCGACCTGTTCGGTTACCTTGCTCTGGGACGCGTCGGTGACGAAGGAGCCCGCGACGGTGGCATCGACCCACATCGCGCACTTGCCGGAGTTGAACAGCGCCAGGTTTTCGTTGAAGCCGTTGGAGGATGCTCCCGGCGGACCGTAGTTGCCCAGCAGGTCAACGTAGAACGCGATCGCCTCATTCCAGGCATCGCCGTTGAACTCCGGCTTCCAGCCTTCATCGAACCAGCGTGCGCCGAAGGCGTTTGCCACCGTGGTTACCAGCGCCATGTTCTCGCCCCAGCCGGCCTTGCCGCGCAGGCAGATGCCGTACTGTTCCTGATCCGGCTTGTGCAGGGCCTTGGCAAAATCGCGCATCTCTTCCCAGGTCGGCTGCTGCGGCATCGTCAGCCCCGCCTGCTCGAACAGATCCTTGCGGTAGTAGGTCATCGAGCTTTCGGCGTAGAAAGGCAGCGCGTAGAGCTTGCCGTCCACCGACAGGCCATCGCGCACCGACGGGAATATGTCCTCGACATCGTAATCGGCCGGCAGGTTTTCCAGCGGTGTCAGCCAACCGCGCTTGCCCCAGATACCGGTTTCGTACAGGCCGATCGTCATGACGTCGAACTGGCCGCCACTGGTGGCGATATCGGTGGTCAGACGCTGGCGCAGGACATTTTCCTCGAGCACAACCCAGTCCAATTTAATATCAGGATGGGACCTTTCGAACTCGCCGGCCAGCTCCTGCATGCGGATCATGTCGCCGTTGTTGACCGTACCGATGGTGACGGTGGTTGCGGCGGCGGCCGGCAGGGACGCCAGCGCGACGGCAGAGGCAATGAGGGTGGGGATCAGCTGCTTGTTCATCGATTGACACTCCGTTACCGGTCGTCTCGACCGGCTTATTGTTATCTTTGTCGTTTCCCACCCGGCCAGTGACCAGGCGAGCGAGAGTGGTTTAATTACACTGCCAGGCCGGTTTTGAAACAAATGCAATATCAACTCAAAACCTGTACTTTTTTGCACTTAATGAAAGCGAAAGCAGCAGGAAAGAGGCATGATTTGCAATGCATCTCCCTTATCTTTCAACAACTTGTATGAAAACCACGGAAAGGGGCGGTGCCGGAGGAGTACAACTGTTTTTTGCCTGGCCTTGGGTAAGGCATAGTCCCGATACACCGGTGTTGCAAGCGTCCGGGCATGGCGAACGACGGCCATCCGGCATGAGGCGTGAGGCGTGAGGCGTGACATCGTCGGCTGGGTGGCGTCCACAGGCCGCAACCCGACGACTGGCAATCGGGGGGAATCTACAAAACCGCCATTGCTGGGCTGAAGCCCAACCTACGGATCAGATATCCAGGTATGAAGCATGACATTGTAGGTTGGGTGGAGTCCGAAGGACGCAACCCAACAACTGGCAGCCGGGCATCCAGAAGAACGCCATTGCTGGACCCTGCCGGTTACAGACACCATGCGTGAAGCAGCGTAGTACCGAGGCTCAGTCCCGACTTTCGAAGATTGCGACACCCTCCTCAGAGAAACGTGGCCGCCCCAGCAGATAGAGCTTGAGCTCCCCTGTCCTGATGTTCTCGTCGAACTGGATCAGCACATCCCCCGCTATATACGGGGACAGGGCCTCGAGCAGGCGCTGTACCAGTTTAAAGTCCTTTGGGGCGCAACGAAGCAGCATCGGTGCAGGGACAAGCGAAGGGTCCTCCAGACTCAGTTCCGCTTGCCTCGCCTGACCAAGCCCCTGGAACGCCAGCGCGCTGCCCAGCCGTTCTGCCAGCGATTGCCGACTATCGAGTCCGGGCAGCGCCAGCACCTCGAGCGCAGGCGCCAGCTGTCGGTACGCGGCCCTGAATTCATTCAGGTTCTGCAGCACCTGGGCCCGCAGCTGCGGTGACTCCGGCACATAGCCATCGCGCAGGGTGCCGCTGTTCTCCGGCGCCATGAGGTGCAGACGCTGTACGGTGTTCATATCCTGCGACGAATCCGCCGTCTGTTGCCCTGCCTGCGAATGCTGGCTCCATACCACCGACAGTGCGAGCAACAGTATCAACCAAAGCCAATATTTCACGGGACTATCGCCGGACAAAGGGCGTCCCATACGGATCACCTCCTTCTGTGACCAGGTGTGACAAGGACTCTTCGATACCAGTATAGGAATTTCCGTGAGACTTATTGCCAAACGATACACGCCGCTCCTGCACATTCCTGTGCCCGCAGGATAAGTATGTCCGTATACAAAAAAACCGCCGAAGGGGGTTCGGCGGTATAAGGATGATCGGGGTGCAAGCTTTCCGATCGGACTGCGGTACCGGCTCAAGAGGCGGAGGCACGGTACCGGGAGGAGTGGCGTCGGGATCAGGCGACCAGTTTTTCGCGGGTGACGAAGTCCTGGGTGTCGGCCAGGGCCTTGCCGAACTTCTCGATCATTTCGTCGATCTGGGCTTCGGTGATGATCAGCGGCGGGCAGAAAGCCAGGCTGTTGCCGGCGACTGCGCGCAGGATCAGACCGTGCTGCTCGCAGGCACGCTGGGCGAAGGCGCCGACGGCACCGCCCTCGAACGATTGCTTGGTTGCCTTGTCGGCCACCAGTTCGATGGCGCCGATCATGCCGCGACCGCGCACCTCGCCGACCAGCGGGTGATCGCGGAACTCGCCGAGGCGACGCTGCAGGTAGTCGCCGAATTCGGCGGCGCGGGCGAAGACGTTGTCGCGCTTGTAGATCTCCAGCACCTTCAGCGCCACCGCGCAGCCCACCGGGTGGCCCGAGTAGGTATAGCCGTGGCCGAAGACGCCGATCTTGTTGCTTGGTTCGATCATCGCTTCGTACAGGTCACCACGGATCACCGAGGCGCTGATCGGGAAGTAGGCCGATGACAGCTGCTTGGCCAGTGTCATCAGCGCCGGGCGCTCGATGCCCACGGCGTTGCTGCCGAAGTCCTGGCCGGTACGGCCAAAGCCGGTGATCACCTCGTCGGCCCAGAACAGGATGTCGTACTTGTTCAGGATCGCCTGCACTTTCTCGTAATAGCCGGCCGGCGGCACGATGACGCCGCTGGCGCCGGTGATCGGCTCGGCGATGAAGGCGGCGATGGTCTCGGGGCCTTCACGCAGGATCAGCTGCTCGAGATTGCCGGTGATGCGCTCGACGAAGTCCGCCTCGGTCTCGCCCGGCAGTGCGCCGCGCAGATAATGCGGCGCGTCGGTCCGCAGGATGCCCAGCGCCTCGACTGGCAGGTCGAAGTTGGTATGGTTCACCGGCAGACCGGTCAGCGAAGCCGCCGCCACGGTGACGCCGTGGTAGGATCGCTCGCGGGCGATGATCTTGCGCTTTTCGGGCTTGCCGATGGCGTTGAAGTAGTAACGCAGCATCTTGACGTGGGTGTCGTTGGCGTCGCTGCCGGAATTGCCGAAGAACACCTTGGCGTTTTCCACCGGCACCATCTCCTGCAACCGCTCGGCCAGCTCCTGGCCCACCTTGTGGGTCTTGCCGCCGAACATGTGCGAATAGGCCAGCTTGCTCATCTGCTCGGAGGTGGTTTCGATCAGCTCCTTGTTGCCGTAGCCGAGCGAGGTGCACCAGAGACCGGCCAGGCCTTCGAGGTACTGCTTGCCGTTGCTGTCGTAGACGTAGACGCCCTCGCCACGGTCGATGGTCAGCTGCTCGGTCGCCGTAAAGTTGGTCGTCGGGTAGATGATATTGCTCATGACTGTACTCCTTCCGCGCCGCGGATCAGGCGAGGCCGCCCATGCAGATGTATTTGATTTCCAGGTAGTCGTCGAGGCCGTACTTGGAGCCTTCGCGACCCTGTCCGGATTCCTTCATGCCGCCGAACGGCGTGACGTCGGAACCCAGCGCGGTTTCGTTGACGCCGACCATGCCGTACTCCAGCGCCTCGCTGACGCGCCAGACGCGGCCGACGTCGCGGGTGAAGCAGTAGGCCGCGAGGCCGAACTCGGTGTCGTTGGCCATTCTGACCGCCTCGGCCTCGTCGCTGAAGCGGAAGATCGGCGCCACCGGGCCGAAGATCTCCTCGCGGGCGATGCGCATCTCCGGGGTCACGCCGCTGAGCACGGTCGGCTGGTAGAAGCACTCGCCCAGATCGTCCTGACGGCCGCCGGCGTCCAGGGTCGCGCCCTTCTCGACGGCATCGTCGACCAGCGCCTGAATCCCCTGCACCGCCTTGGCGGTGATCAGCGGACCGTGGGTGGCGTTTTCATCCAGACCGTTGCCCAGGCGGAAGCCGCGGACCTTTTCGACGAACTTCTCGACGAAGGCGTCGTAGATGCTGTCCTGCACCAGGATGCGGTTGGCGCAGATACAGGTCTGGCCGGAATTGCGGTACTTGGCCGCCAGCGCACCGGCGACTGCGACGTCGAGATCGGCATCGTCGAACACCAGCACCGGCGCGTTGCCGCCGAGTTCCATCGAGGTACGCTTGACGGTTTCGGCACTCTGCTTCATCAGCAATTTTCCGACCGGCGTGGAACCGGTGAAGGTCAGCTTCCTGACGGTCGGGTTGGAGGTCAGCTCGCCGCCGATGGCCCGGGAATCCTTGCCGGTGACGACGCTGAACAGGCCTGCCGGCAGGCCGGCCCGCTCGGCCAGTTCGGCCAGCGCCAGCGCCGACAGCGGGGTTTCCGCCGCGGGCTTGAGCACGATGGCGCACCCCACCGCCAGCGCCGGTGCGGCCTTGCGGGTGATCATCGCATTGGGGAAGTTCCACGGCGTGATGGCGCCAACGACGCCGACCGGCTGCTTCACGACAATGGCGCGGCGATCGTTCTGCGGCGCTGGAATGACGTCGCCATAGACACGCTTGGCCTCCTCGGCGAACCACTCGACGAACGAGGCGCCGTAGGCAACTTCGCCGCGGGATTCGCCCAGTACCTTGCCCTGCTCCAGGGTCATCAGCACCGCCAGGTCCTCCTGGTTGGCCATGATCAGGTCGTACCAGCGGCGCAGCACCGCGGAGCGCTCTTTGGCGGCACGCGCCTTCCAGTCCTGCATCGCAGCCTCGGCCGCCTCGATGGCGCGGCGGGTCTCGTCGGCGCCAAGGCTTGCGACCTCGGCGATCTTCTCGCCGTTAGCCGGGTTGAACACATCGAAAGTCGCGCCGCTGTCGGCATCGACCCACTGGCCGTTGATGTAGGCCCGGGTCTTCAGCAGGCTGCTGTCTCGAAGCTGGATGCTCATGGTGCAATGCCTCCTCTAATGATCGGGTGGTGCCCGCCGCTGTCGCGGCGTGGCGCTGTATGGGTACTATTTATACAAAGCCGTTGCATTGCCTTATATAATGACTTTCAGGTTATTACATTTGTATTTTTAAAGGTAAAAGCGATGGGCAAGCGCAAGACGGCGATATCCGGCCAACTGGCGGATCTGGACCTGCGACTGCTGCGGGTATTCAAATCGGTGGCCGATTGCGGCGGCTTCACCGCCGCCGAGGTGGAACTGAACCTGGCCAACTCGACGATCAGCAACTACATCGCCGACCTCGAGAAACGCCTCGACATGCGTTTGTGCGAACGCGGACGTGGCGGTTTCAGTCTCACCGAACAGGGCAAGGTGGTGTACGAGGCGACCCAGGAACTGCTGGCGGCGCTCGACCAGTTCCGCAACCGGGTCAACCTCTCCCACGATCGCATCCTCGGCCATCTGCACCTGGGCTGCGCCGAGCATATGCTGGGTCTGCCGCGCGCCTTTATCGTCCAGGCGCTCGGCCGCTTTGCCGAAAAGGCGCCGGAGGTACGGATGCGCATCTCGACGATGGCCTCGGACGACGTGGTACCGGCGGTGCTCGACGGCCGCGTCCAGCTCGGTATCACGGTACTGCCGCATAAAATTCCGGGGCTCAACGCACTCAAGCTCTACGACGAGCAGATGTCACTCTACTGCGGCCGCGGCCATCCGCTGCACGGGACAGCGGACAGCGAGATTCGCCTGGAAGACCTGCAGCGATTCAATTTCGTCGAGTCGCCGCGGCTGCAGCCGGGGCGCGAGCTGCATCCGAGCATGGCCGCCTGGAACAAGCAGGTCTCGGCGCATCACCAGGAGGCGCGCGCCACCCTGATCCTGACCGGACACTACCTGGGTTTCCTGCCGCGCCACCTGGTGAAGAACTGGGGCTGGGGCGACGCGCTGCAGCCCATCCTGCAGGATCAGCTGAGCTATTCAAACACTTTCTGCGCCATCACCAAGCCCCAGGCCGAGCGCAATATCGTCGTCGACGCCTTCGTTCAGTGTCTG
Source organism: Oceanospirillaceae bacterium (assembly GCA_013373085.1). Lineage (GTDB taxonomy): Bacteria > Pseudomonadota > Gammaproteobacteria > Pseudomonadales > Balneatricaceae > Marinobacterium_A. Next base: position 19,094 of record JABXIM010000068.1, read on the forward strand.
CGCGAGGCCCTGGAACAAGACGGTCAGAAAAGACTGACCAGCACGTAGAGCGCCATACCGATCACCGCCAGCGAACTCCAGGTCCAGCAAAATGCGCGGATATCATGTATCTGCGCCGAGACGTAGGCGGCGAAATGCGCTGCCCTGGCGATGACATAGGTCCAGATCAGCAGCTGTGCCAGCCATAAGGGCGGCTCCACCAGCACCAACAACAACCCGGCGACAAGGAAGGCCGGAATGCTCTCGAGATCGTTCAGGTTGAGCCGTCGCGAGCGCTCTACGTATTCGTTGGCGTCCAGCTGCGACGGATCGGGCCGCCGGTTCATCGGACTGCTGCGGGCATCTTCCGGGCTGCGGAAGCCGCCCTTGATGCGCAGCATCCGATACACGGTCATCCAGGGCTGGAACATCAGCTTCAGGATCATCAGGCTGGCGGCCAGCGCATAAACATGGAACACCGGATTGTCGAGGCTGAGCAACGCCGTATCGAAGGACATCTTGCTACCCTCTTCCCGTATCGAGGAGAAATGAATACCCGGTCAAACGCCGGTCAGGACGACGTTGCCTTCGCCGACGCCAAAATCTCGCGGATCTCAGGAGCCTCCAGCGTTTCTTTCTGCAATAGCGCCTGCGCCAGTGCGTCCAGGCTGCCGCGGTTGTCGGCCAGCAGCTTCGACACCTGATCGCCAATCTCGCGCAGCAGCCGGCTCACCTCGTCGTCGATCACCTCGGCGGTGTGCTCGCTGAAATCCCGCTGCTGAGCCATCTCGCGACCGAGAAAGATATGTTCCTCGCCGCGACGAAAGGCCACCGGCCCAATCTTTTCGCTCATGCCCCACTGGCTGATCATGTGACGTGCCAGCAACGTGGCCTGTTTAAGGTCCTCCTCGGCGCCGGAACTGACCTCGCCAAAGATCAGCTGCTCCGACGCCCGCCCACCGAGCATGACGCCGATGCGCTCGCGCAGATAGCTCTGACGCAGGTTGTGCCGTTCTTCCTCCGGCACCTGCTCGGTCATGCCCAGCGCCCGTCCGCGCGGGATGATGGTGACCTTGTCCAGTGGGTCGGCACGTGGCAACAGACTGGCCACCAGCGCATGTCCCGACTCGTGATAGGCCACCAGCGTTTTTTCCTCGTCGGTCAGCGCCATTTCACGCACGCTGCCGAGCACCACCTTGTCGCGGGATTTCAGCACGCAATCCATGTCGACCCGGTCCTCGCCGGTGCGCCCCGCCAGCAGCGCCGCCTCGTTGATCAGATTCTCGAGATCGGCGCCGGAAAAACCGACGGTCAGGGCGGCCATTCGATCGAGGTCCACATCGTCCGCCAGCGGCACATCGCGCGAGTGAATCTTCAGGATCGCCAGCCGCGCCCGCCGGTCCGGCAGGTCCAGCGTCACCTTGCGATCGAAGCGGCCAGGACGCATCAGTGCCGCGTCGAGCACGTCCGGTCTGTTGGTCGCCGCCAGCACCACCACCGTTTGGTGGGGTTCGAAACCGTCCATTTCATTGAGAATCTGGTTCAGTGTCTGCTCGCGCTCGTCATGACCTCCGCCGAGACCGGTGCCACGGGCGCGCCCGACAGAGTCGATCTCGTCGATGAAGATGATCGCCGGCGCTTCCTTCTTGGCGTTCTCGAACATGTCCCGCACCCGGGACGCGCCGACCCCGACGAACATCTCGATGAACTCCGAACCGCTGATACTGAAAAAGGGCACGTTCGCCTCGCCGGCGACGGCTCTGGCCAGCAGCGTCTTGCCGGTACCCGGCGGCCCCATCAGCAGGATACCGCGCGGGATCTTGGCACCGAGCTTGCGAAAATGCTCGGGATCCTTCAAAAATCCGCTGATCTCCTCCAGGTCGCGCTTGGCGTTCTCGAGTCCGGCGACGTCGTCGAAGGTCACTTTCGACTGTCCCTTGCTGAAACGTTTGGCCCGGGATTTGGCGAAACCGAACAGGCCCCCGGCGCCGCCACCGCCCATCATCCGTTCCTGCATCTTGGCACTGGCGTACCAGAACAGTCCGATCAGCAGCAGCCAGGGCAGCACGCCGATCAGTAACCGGGCCCACCAGGTGCCTTCAGCGGAGCGGGCGCGTACTTCCACCTCGTGCTGCTCCAGCAGCGGCATCAGTTCCGGATCGTCAACCGGCGGCAGGGTGGTGGTAAAGCGGTTGCGCGGCGTCTGTCCTTCGGCCGGATTCACCCCCTGTACCGGCGTGTGCAAAAGGCCGATAACCCGGTCCCCCTGCATCGTCACGCTCTGCACCTCGTCAGCTTTGATACGGGACTTGAATTGGGTGTAGGAGAGTTCCTGCTGCTGCCCCTGAGACAAATCCAGCCAATAGTACGTAAACAGCATCACGGCAAAAAACCAGGCCAGCATCCGTATCATGGACATCGACTGCGGCGGACGGCTCGGGCCCTGAGGATTCTGCTGATTCTGGGGCGGTTGCTGATCAGCCATCGAAGCTCCTTCTCGTTTGGAACGCCATCCCCTCAGTGTAGCTGAAGCCCTCGCGCCGCCTGTGCCGTTTGCCGTCGTCTGGTCCGGGCTCCAGGCGATTGCGTAGTTCAGGCTAAACCTGACGATGGAAGCTCAAACCATGCCGAAACCGACCGTTTTCTATGATGGACGCTGTCCACTTTGCCGCCGTGAGATCGACCACTACCGCAGGCTCGACTATGCCTGCGCCATTGAATGGCATGACGTTCATCGCCAGGATGCGGCGCTTGAGGCGGTGGGGATTACGCTGGACGATGCGATGCGGCGACTCCATGTGCAGGACGCGAGCGGACGGATCAATACCGGTGCGCGTGCCTTTGTCGTCATCTGGAGGACCTTGCCCCGCTATCGCTGGCTGGCTGCGCTGATCGAGCGCTGTCATCTTACCCAGTCCCTGGAGTGGTTCTACACCCGCTTCGCCGCGTGGCGCTATCGGCGTCGGTGCCGCACTTCCTGCACTGCGCCAACCGCTCCCCGTCAGTAATGCTGGAACAGACTGCCGACATCCACCCGGGCGCCGAGGCGGGACGCCAGCAGGTAAAGACCACCCATTTTCCGATGCAGAAACAGCACGTCGGCCGGCGGGGTATGCCAGGCCGCCGGATCGCGGCTGACTGACACTCCCCGCGACTGAATCCGACGCGCCAGGTCGGAGTTGCCGAAGTCATAGGCCCCGCGGCTTCGCAGCGGTTCGGCCGCGAGCACGAAAATATCCAGAACGACATCGAGGTTGGCCACCTCTCTCCCACGATGAAAGAACCCCAGCGCCTCGAGTGCGTCTTGCAGCGTCCGGCGGTCCTCGCTCACCGCGGCTTCGATGGCTCGACGATAGTCCTTAACGAAAGCCGGAGAAAATTCCCGCACCGCGCCGAAATCCAGCAGAATCAAATCGCCGGACGCCGTGTCCACCCGATAATTGGCCGGGTTGGGGTCGGTTTGAACAACGTGGAACTGGAGCAGCTCGGCGAAGAACAGGTCCAGCAACAGCGTCATCAGCCGATCTGCCTCGTCGCTACGATGCCGAACCCAGGTCTCCAGAGGCTGCCCCTGCATGAAACTCATGCACAGAATATCGACTGTGGAGCGGTCGGGTTGGTATAGCGGCAGGCATACCTGGTCCCGGTTGCGGAAACGACTCAACATTTCACCGTAGGCTGCAAGTTGCTCGCCTTCCCGCCGATAGTCAGCCTCCCGCTTGAGCTGAACCCTGGCCTCCTCGACCAGCGGTGCCACATCGAGTTCGGAAGGCAGCAGTCCGCTCATGCGCAGCAGCGAGCAGACATTGTCGATGTCGCTGTCGATACTGCGACGAACCCCCGGGTACTGTACCTTGACCGCAAGATGATCGCCGTCGACGGTGCGCGCCTCATGCACCTGACCGATCGATGCGGCGGCTATCGGCCGGAACGAAAAGCGGGAAAAGTCTTGGTTCCAGTCTTTGCCCCAATTGGCTTCCAGGACCGAGAACAGCTGTGCCTGTGGCATGAACTCGGCGTCCGCCTGCAGCCGCGCCAATACCTGCGCCAACTCGGGCGGCAGCAGGGTGCCGGCATCCATCGACAATAACTGCCCCACCTTCATCGCGGCGCCCCGCATCCGCGCCAACCGGTCCGCCAGCCGGCTCAGGTTGCCGGGCGTCAGCAACAGGTTCATCAGCTCCGGGCGCTGTCCGCGCACCAGTTGCCGACCGCCCTCGACAAGCAGGTTGCCGGCGATGCCCCCGGCCAGCGAGCCCAACCCGGCCAGGCGGGACAAGCGACTCTGTGGCACCCTGGCGGCTTTGGCTCGATTCGTCTGACTCATCGCGACACTCTCTTCCATTTTCTTCTGTTAGCGGCAGCAGTCGTTCCTGGCTTTTGTGACAGTTAAACGACTCCAACTTTGACGATGCTGAATTGACACCCCAGGATGGGTTACACGACGCCCTCGCCGCGACAGAACCGGATAACACCTGACTCGACGTTGCTCCACCCCTGCTGCGGTTTGGACGCCTGCTTTCCCTTCAAACTAACTGAAACCCTTTTACGGCCGGCGCCGCCACCCGGATTGCTGAAGCACTGGCCGGGCGCAGGTAAAACCGGCCGGAATATAGTACGCTGCGCCCCTGCGTAAACACCTGAGAGGCTACGCAGACTCACAGAAACCGCCAACACCGGCGCACGGAAGCAGGAAAGAGGATGCGACGAGGACTGACCGCAGCGGGCAAACTGGCGATCACAACCACGCTGGCACTTATGCTGAGCGGCTGCTTCCTGACCAAGGTCGTGACGGTGCCGATGCGTATCGGCGGCGCCGTCATCTCGGTGGTGCCCGGTATTGGCAACGATATCGACGCCGCGATCGACACCGCGGCGGACACCGTCGACCTGATACCCATTTGATCCAATATCGATCAGCGGCAGTAATGAAACTGTAAAGCCCGGAGCACCGGGCCCTGAATCGCAGGGATGCAATGCCCGAGTTCCAAAGATACAGGGACTTTCTTTCCAGATCCGGTCTGGCGGACTAGCATCGATAGAGCCACCCGTCACCGGCTCGTCGACGGAAGCATGAAGGAATCGGAGAGACCATGCCGTTCGATATCAGTGCTGCTGTGAATATTATGGCGCTGTGCGCGGTCGCCGTCTTTGCCATATCGGGCGCGCTCGATGCCGCCCGTCATCGAATGGATATCCTGGGTTTTATGCTAATCGGCACGGTCACAGGCATCGGCGGCGGTACGCTGCGCGATGTGCTGCTGGGCAGTGTACCGGTATTCTGGATTCGCGAACCGATATGGGTAATCGTCTGCCTGATCGCGTCGGCGGCGACCTATTTCGTCGCCCCCAAGCTGGCATCCCTCGCGCGCGCGCTGATCTGGATGGATGCCGTCGGGCTTGCACTGTTTTCAGTGATCGGAACCGAAGTGGCGCTGGATTTTGGCGTCCCCGCATTGATTGCGGTTTGCATGGGGGTCATGACGGCCACCTTTGGCGGCATTGCCCGCGATGTGCTCTGTGGCAGCAACCTGACGCTGATGAGCGAGGAGATTTATATCACCACCGCGCTGGCCGGATCCGTTGCCTACCTCTGGCTCGGCGCCCTGGACCTGCCTGGCAGCTACGATTTGATCGGCGGCTTTCTGGTCGCCTTCATCCTGCGCGCACTGGCGATTGTTTTTCATATCAAGCTGCCCAACCCGTACAAAAAAAGCTGACTTCCTCTATTAGCGTCATTTAAGCGACTGAGCCGAATCTGTCGTTTACGATGCACCCAGTCAGGCGGCTACCTCTTCCCAGTTCTGAAAGGTACCAGCGTAGCCGACACCCGTGCGCAGGCATTCAGCCTATGCTCATCCAGCACGGCGCAACGTAAGGGAATTGCCGTAACTGGCTAGTGATTGACCAACGCGGGTTTATTATGAAATGGTTCAAGCATGAGGAGACTGGGTGCGTGGCGTGGTGCTTCGCAAAGCCCGATGAACGGAGGCAGACAGATGGCTAAATCCAGGTTCAAACAGGCCTTGCTTATATGCTCGGTTACCGTTGTATTGATCGGCCTGAGCACGGCTGAAGTGACAGCATGGATCTTAACGTGGGGCGACGGATGGATGGAGTAGTCCTCGCGCACTTATAGCTCGAAAAGATCACAGGCTACCGGAACAGGTCGAAGCGGGGGAAGAGTTGCGCAGGCCAGGCATCGCGCACAGGATTCGCACTGATGGATTCCCGATTGTCAGGCGGCTGCCATTCGAGCGCGCGATGGGTGGAGTGCCGCCAGAAACCCAAGACGAGCGGGAGCCGGCCCGGAGGCGTTGAAGGGGTCTGGGTAGCTGAGCGATGTCCCACAAAGCAAAAAACCCAACACCCGGAATTCCCAGGTTGTTGGGCTTTTTGTTGGGTGTAAATCATATACCCACGCAGGGTATTGATTTACAAAAGAATATGGCGGTGAGGGAGGGATTCGAACCCTCGATGCCTTTCGACATACACACTTTCCAGGCGTGCTCCTTCGGCCACTCGGA
>JABXIM010000084.1 GCA_013373085.1 Oceanospirillaceae bacterium
ATCGTTGATCTGCTTGAAGTTGTCCAGGTCGAGGTAGAACAGCGCCAGCTGCTTGCCGGTACGGCGCATCTTACGCAGCTCCTGATCGAGCTGTTCACGGAACAGGCGGCGGTTGCCGAGCTGGGTCAACGGATCGTAGAACGCCAGTTGCTCGATCTGCGCCTGGCTCTGCTTCTGCGCCGAAATATCCTCGCTGATACCAACGAAATGGTTCACGCTGGCGTCATCCTCCACGATCGGCGATACCGAAAGCGTCGACCAGAACAACGCGCCGGACTTCTTGCGCGCCCGCAGCTCGCCGTGCCAGTCGCGTCCGCTTTTCAGCAGGTTCCACATCTCGCGGAAGGTTTCATCATCGGTATCGTCGCCCTGCAGCAGGCGCAACTGCTGCCCCTGAACTTCCTCGGCGGCGTAACCGGTTACCTGGCAGAACTCTTCGTTGACATATTCGATCGCGCCGCTGGCGTCCATCACGATCACCATGCTGGAACTCTGCTCCACCGCCCGCGACAGCTTGCGCAACTGCTCCTCCTGGCGACTGCGCTCCACCGCCAGGCTGATCAGCCGCACCACCTGCTCGATCAGCGTAAGCTGGGCCGGTGTAGGCAGGCCGGCCTGGTAGCTGTAGATACAGAAAGTGCCAAGCACCTCGCCCTGACTGCCGAGCACAGGTTCTGACCAGCAGGCCGCGATACCGGCCTCGCGCCCAAGCTCACGCAGAACTTCGCACCAGGGATGTGTCCGCGCATCCTCGATCAGTACCCGGCGCCCGGTGGCCACCGCAGCGCCGCAAGCGCCGTTACCCTCGACCGCAGGCAGTCCGTCGGCCGCCTGGCAGAAAGCCCCGTTCAAACTCGGCGCCGCGGCAAGCCGCAACCGGCGCTCGTTGTCCAGCAGCATCACCGAACAGGCGATGTCACTGTAGGCCTCCTCGACCATCCCCACCAGGCGCTTGAGTACCTTGTTGAGCGACTCGCCGCGGACCAGACAGTCCAGCGTCATACTCTGCAGCCGGACGCCGACCTCCTCCTGACGCTGCAGGGTGATGTCCTGACCCAGTGACAGCAGGCCGACGCCATTGCGCAGCGGCCGGCGCTGAATACTGAAGAGCCGTGGCCGCTGGCCGGCAAACTGCAGCCAGTCCTCGTCGTTCTGGGCACTGCCCTTGCCCAGTGCCAGGCGGTCCTGGGCGATGATGCGCAGCGCCATCGGCGGCGGGTAAATATCACTGGAACTTTGACCAATAATCTTCTCGGCCGGCAGACCGCAGAGTGTCTGAAAGGCTTCGTTGCAGTCGAGGTAGCGGCCGTCGCCGCGCTTGATCGTGATCGGATAGGGCACGGCATCGAATGCCGCGCGCAGGTCGTCGATGCCGGACTCGAGACGTTCGATCCGCCCGAGTAGCTCGCGCCGGTGTACGTACCAGTAAAGCAGCAACAGCGCCGTCGACAGCACCACCAGCCCGGCCAACAGCAGCGTGACATCGGGTTGCCAGAGTCGTTCGGCGGCCTGTACGGGGCGGGAGAGCAGTAACGTCGCAAAGCATAGCCCGGCCGATAACCGGCCGGCGATGGCGAGCTTTAACGAGCGTCCTGCTGTCATAGTGACCTCCTGGTCGTTTGGCCACCGGAAATAGTGCTGGCGGCAAACCGCCGCAGTAGTTGTATTTCTTCGGCCCAGATACCGCTATCGATGGTCTCCAGTACCAGCGGTATACCACGAAAACGCCCATCCTGCATGATGAACTCGAACACGGCAAACCCGATCTCGCCGCGGCCGAGTGACTGATGACGGTCAACGCGACTGCCAAGCGCCGTCTTGGAATCATTCAGATGCATGCCACGCAACCACTCGAAACCGACGATGCGATCGAATTCTGCGAACGCTTGGGCGCAGGCTTCGGCGCTTCGCAGGTCGTAGCCGGCGGCAAACAGGTGGCAGGTATCGAGGCAGACGCCAACCCGCTCCGGCTGGGCCACCTGTTCCAGTATCCGTGCCAGATGCTCGAAACGGTAGCCGAGATTGGTACCCTGACCCGCGGTGCACTCGATCACCGCGACCACCTCCGGTACCGCGCGGTGCGCGATGTCGAGCGACTCGGCGATACGCGACAGGCAGGCATCGGGCTCGATCTGCTTCAGGTGGCTTCCCGGATGGAAGTTGAGGTAGCGCAGTCCGAGCTGATGGCAGCGCCGCATCTCATCGATGAAGGCGGTGCGCGAGCGCTCCAGGGCTTCGGGGTCGGGGTGCCCGAGATTGATCAGGTAGCTGTCGTGGGGCAGGATCTGCTCCGGCCCGAACCCCAGGCGTTCGCAGTTGGCCTTGAAGGCGGCGATCCGCTCCGCAGTCAGCGGCGGCGCTTCCCAGCGCCGCTGGTTGCGGGTGAACAGCGCGAAGGCGTTGGCCCCGATCCGCGCGGCGTTGAGCGGCGCCTGGTCGACGCCGCCGCTGGCGCTGACGTGCGCACCGATAAAGTAGGGTTGCTGACTCATCGCTACGGTGCGCTCCGGACGCCACTCGTGTTAGCGTGGAATTACAGTTTGCAGGCGCCGCCGAGGCAGTCGTCAAAATCCATGCTCTCGAGTTCGGCGCGCTCGTCACGGCTAACGCGCAAGCGGGCCATCAGCGCCCCTTCGGCGCCCTCGCCTTCGACCACGGCGGCACGTTCGAATACGGCCAGCAGGGTGTTGAGCTCATCGAGTGTCAGGTCGTTCATCGATTTTTATCTCCAGGCAGCAAACCCCTTCAGGGGATGATTTCAAGGTATTCCACCATCAGTTGCAGATTGCGCTGGCCGCGGAACTCGTTGACGTCGAGCCGGTAGACAACGCGCACGCGCTGCGCCGACTCGTCCGGCCAGGACAGGGTGTCCACATTAAACCAGATGGCGTCTAGGGCAAGCCCGGATGCCGGCTCCATCAGCACCAGCTTGAGGTGACGCTGGCCCACGATGCGCTGCTGCAGCAGGGCGAATTCGCCGTCGAACAGCGGTTCGGGGAACTGTTGCCCCCAGGGGCCGCCCTCTCGCAGGCGCTCGGCCAGTTCCAGGTTCAACTCCGCCGCCGTCAGGGCGCCATCGGTCAGCAGCCGCCGCTGCAACGCACCCTGGTCCAGCTGGCGCCGGACCTCGGCGTCGAAGGCATCGCTGAAACGTCCGAGGTTGGCGGTATCCAGGGTCAACCCCGCGGCCATGGCATGGCCGCCGAACTTGCTGACCAGCCCCGGATTCTGCGCCGCGATAGCATCGAGGCCGTCGCGGATATGGAAACCCGGGATCGACCGCGCCGACCCCTTGACCTCATCGCCGTCGCCCGGGGCGAAGGCGATGACCGGCCGGTGCACGCGGTCCTTGATACGCGACGCCAGGATGCCGATCACACCCTGGTGCCAGCCCTCGTCGTAGAGACAGAGCCCCATCGGCAGCGAATGCTCGTCCAGCGACAGCCGCTCCAGCGAGCTCAGCGCCTGCTGCTGCATTTCCTGCTCGATGCCGCGCCGCTCGCGGTTGAGGTCATCAAGGGTACGGGCCAGCTCCAGCGCCCGGTCCCAGTCGTCGCACAGCAGGCACTCGATACCGATCGACATGTCCTCGAGACGCCCGGCCGCATTGAGACGCGGCGCCAGCGCGAAACCCAGATCGCTCGCCACCAGCCGTTCCTGTCGCCGCCCCGAGACCTCGATCAGGGCCCGGATACCGGGCCTTGTCTGACCGGCGCGGATACGCTGCAGGCCCTGGTGTACCAGCACCCGGTTGTTGTGTTCCAGCGCCACCACGTCGGCCACGGTACCGAGCGCCACCAGATCCAGAAGCGACGCCAGATTCGGCGGGGTACGGCCCTGGAACCAGCCCTGTGCCTGCAGCGCCCGGCGCAGCGCGATAAGGACGTAGAAAATCACCCCGACGCCGCAGGTCGACTTGGCGATGAAGTCACAGCCGGGCTGATTCGGATTGACGATGGCGCAGGCCGCCGGCAACTCGCGGCCAGCCAGGTGATGATCGGTGACAATGACATCGAGGCCGAGCTCATTGGCCCGCGCCACGCCGTCGATGCTGGAAATGCCGTTGTCGACGGTGATCAGCAAGCGCGGCTCCTGCTGCGCCGCGACCTCGACGATCTCGGGGCTCAGGCCGTAGCCGTATTCGAAGCGGTTGGGCACCAGGTAGTCGACGCGACCGGCTCCCATCATGCGCAGCCCCAGCACCGCCACCGCGGTGCTGGTCGCCCCGTCGCAGTCGAAATCGCCGACCACCAGCACCGGCTCGTTGCCGGTCACCGCCGGCACCAGGCGCTCCACCGCGGCATCGAGCCCCTGCAGCCCTGCGTCAGGCAGCAGCTCGTGCAGGGTGCGGCCAAGCCGGTCCAGCGACTCGATGCCACGGGCGGCGTAGATCCGGGCCAGAACAGGATCGGTCTCGCTGAAGATCGGCAGCGAGGTATCGGGCGTGGGACGGCGTTCAATCAGTACGTCTGGCATTCTATTCTCAGGCCTCCGGGGCCGGGAACAGCGCGTCGGTGCGGCCCAGCAGATGATAGATCAGCAAACCGGTCCACTCCCGCGTTCCGGTGACGAAATCACGCAGGTTGACCGCGAACTGCGGCCGGTAGCGGCCATCGGTATCGTAGTAGTCGACCGGATAGGGAATCACCTGCCAGCCGAGTTCACGGAAGATGCCGACCGAACGCGGCATGTGATACGCCGACGTCACCAGCAGCCAGGGTTCGGACGGCACGCCGCCGAGGCGCTGCGCACTCTCGTGGGCGTTTTCCCAGGTGTTGCGGGCATCGCGCTCGAAAATGACCTTGCCGGTATCGAGCGGCAGGCTCTCGAGCCAGGCACGGGCCACGTCGGCGCCGCGGTGCTCGGGGTGCAGCACCGAGGCCGAACCGCCGGTTACCACGACCCGGGCGTCCGGGTAACGCTGCATCAGCGCCGGCAGCAGCATCAGCCGCTCGGCGGCCATGTTGAACTGCGGCTGCCCCCAGCGGACGCTCAGCTCCGCGTCCTCGCTGCCGCCCAGCACCATGATGCCGGCGACCTGCTCCGGCAACGGCGCGCGGGGAAAGCGGGTTTCCAGCGGCTGCAGCAGCAGGTCGCCGACAGGCAGCGCCAACAGCAACGCCGCCGGGACCGCAATCAGCGTCAGCAGCACCCGGGCGTAACGCCGGCCCAGCCAGAGCCCGACGACGCCAGCGAGCAGCAGCAGCACCAGCAGGTTGTCGGGCTGCAGCGCCAGCCAGAGGGTCTTGGATAGCAGAAAGAGTGCGTTTTCCATAGGAGCCTGTCGGACTTACCACCGGCCTACTGCGGAAAAGCCGATTCTGGCCATTTTTTGAGCTCTTCCTTGTTAAATAGAACCACTATTCTCCGCAAAAGAGCTCAAAAACTGGCTCAGAACGGTCTTCCCCTCGCTACGACCGGGTAAGTCCGACAGGCTCCAGAGAGCCTATCGGACTTAACACTGGCCTACTGCGGCCGAGCCGACGACCGGCTAAGCCCGAAAGACTCCTAGCGCCAGTCTCAGTTCAGCCCGGATGCGATACAGTCAGGCCTTGTGAACGTGGGAAGCCAGGAACTGCTGTACCGTCGCCAGGTCGTTGGCCAGCACTTCGTAGCGTTCCTCGCGCTCGAACAGGTCTGCCATATGTTCCGGCAACTGCGGCGACTCGAGGCCTGCCTTGACCACCGGGTCCGGGAACTTCACCGGGTGCGCGGTCGCCAGGGTGATCATCGGCACGCTGTGGTCGCGGTTGCACTCGCGCGCGGCCTTCACGCCGATCGCGGTGTGGGGGTCGAGCAGGTAACCGCTGGCGTCGTGCACCTCGCGGATCACCTGGCAGGTGGTTTCGTCATCGACCGCATAGCTGTCGAACAGCTCACGCACCTTGCTCCAGCGCGCCTCGTCCAGCTGTACCGCTTCGTTGCGGAAACGGGCCATCAGGTCGGCGACGGCGACGCCGTCACGGTCGTAGACGTCGAACAGCAGGCGTTCGAAGTTCGACGACACCATGATGTCCATCGACGGCGACAGCGTGTGCACCAGCTCGCCACGACTCATGTCGTTGCCGGAAATGACGCGATGCAGGATGTCGTTGCGGTTGGTGGCGACCACCAGCTGCGCGATCGGCAGGCCCATTTGCTTCGCCAGGTAGCCGGCGAAGATGTCACCGAAGTTGCCGGTCGGTACCGAGAACGCCACCGGGCGGTGCGGACCGCCCACCGCCAGCGCGGCGGCGAAGTAATAGACGATCTGGGCCATGATGCGGGCCCAGTTGATCGAGTTGACCGCACCGAGCTTGAGGCCCTTGAGGAAGCCCTGGTCGGCGAAGCTGTCCTTGACCATCTGCTGGCAGTCGTCGAAGTTGCCTTCCAGCGCGATGTTGAAGACGTTATCGGCCAGCACCGTGGTCATCTGGCGACGCTGCACTTCGGATACACGCTGGTACGGATGCAGGATGAAGATATCGAGGTGATCGCTGTGGCGGCAACCCTCGATCGCCGCGGACCCGGTGTCGCCGGAGGTCGCACCCATGATCACCAGGCGCTCGCCGCGCTTGGCCAGCACATGGTCCATCAGTCGGCCCAGCAGCTGCAGCGCGAAGTCCTTGAATGCCAGGGTCGGGCCGTGGAACAGCTCCAGCACCCACTCGTTGGCGTCCAGCTGTACCAGCGGTGCCACCGCCTTGTGCTGGAAGCTGGCATAGGTCTCGTCAACCATGCGCTTGAGGTCGGCGTCGTCGATACAGTCGGAGACGAACGGCTGAATGATCTTGAACGCCAGCTCGTGGTACGGCAGGCCGGCCCAGGAAGCGATCTCCTCGGTGCTGAAGCTCGGCAGCTGTTCCGGTACATAGAGGCCGCCATCGCTGGCGAGGCCCGCCAGCAGCACTTCTTCAAAGTTCAGCGCCGGAGCCTGGCCCCGGGTGGAAATGTATTTCACGTTAGTATCCTCAGTCCTTCAGCTGCTCGACACGGATGCGGGTGATCTTGCCGAGGATGTCGTCCAGCGCCTCGATCTGGGCGATAGCATCGTTCATCACACGCTCTTTGACGCGCTGGGTCAGAATGATCACCGGCACCTGATCGGCGGTGGTTTCCTTCTGGATGATCGCCTCGATATTGATGCCGCTGTCACCGAAGATCTTGGTGATATGCGCCAGGACGCCCGGACGCTCGATCGCGTGGATGCGCAGATAGTAAGCGGATTCGATTTCCTCGGCCGGCAGCACCGGCAGATCCGACAGCGCACCCGGCTGGAACGCCAGGTGCGGCACACGATTGCCGTTTTCCAGAGTCAGGGTGCGGACCACGTCGACAACGTCGGCCACCACCGCCGAAGCGGTCGGCTCGGCGCCGGCGCCGGCGCCGTAGTAAAGGGTCTGTCCAACGGCGTCACCATCGACCATCACGGCGTTCATCACGCCCTCGACGTTGGCCAGCAGCAGCTCCTTCGGAATCAGGGTCGGGTGCACCCGCAGCTCGATACCATCCGGCGTGCGGCGGCTGATCCCCAGGTGCTTGATGCGGTAGCCGAGCTCCTCGGCGAACTTGACGTCGTCCTGGGTAATCTTGCTGATGCCCTCGGTATAGGCCTTTTCGAACTGCAGCGGGATACCGAACGCCAGCGAGGCCAGAATGGTCAGCTTGTGCGCGGCGTCGATACCCTCGACATCGAAGGTCGGATCGGCTTCTGCGTAGCCCAGCGCCTGCGCTTCGGCCAGCACGTCGGCAAAGTCGCGGCCCTTGTCGCGCATCTCGGTCATGATGAAGTTGCCGGTGCCGTTGATGATGCCGGCCAGCCAGTTGATCTGGTTCGCGGCCAGGCCTTCACGGATCGCCTTGATGATCGGAATGCCGCCGGCAACCGAAGCTTCGAACGCCACCATGACATTGTTCTTCTGCGCCGCCTCGAAGATTTCGTTGCCGTGCACGGCGATCAGCGCCTTGTTGGCGGTGACAACGTGCTTGCCGTGTTCGATGGCGGTAAGCACCAGCTTGCGGGCGACGTCGTAGCCACCGATCAGCTCGATGACGATATCGATTTCCGGGTTGGTGGCCACCGCAAAAATATCGGAGGTGACATCAATGCCGCTGGTATCGCAGTTCGGGTTTTCGCGACGCGCGCCCACCTGGGCGACGATAATTCGCTGGCCGGCGCGACGGCTGATTTCGTCTTCGTTGCGCTTCAGTACGTTGAAAGTACCGCTGCCTACGGTACCCAGCCCACAGATACCAACTTTAACCGGTTTCAAATCAATACCTCACTCGTTGCGGAGTCGATCCGGACGCGCCCGCGGCCACGAAGGCCCTGGCTTCGCACCGCCGCGTCCGCGGCAAAAATGGGCAGGTATTATAGCGGTTGTTGGCGCCAACTTGGATAGGGTGACGGGAATAAAGGGGAAAGGAGGAAGGCGTTACAGCTGAGGCGTGACGGGTAACGCGGAAATGACGCCACCCAGCCAACCCCCCGCCCCGGAACGGAGCCTTCCATGATGGGTTACGCGACGCCCGAAAGCCGCTGGAAACGACCAGATGATCGTGATCGCGCCACTCCACCCATCCTACGCCTGGCCCGCCCCGCGTCCTGCGCGAGGTTACATATCGCGGTTATTCGGAAACGATGCCCAGCATCTGTGCCAGACGATCAGCGGGCACGTAACCGGGCACCAGGCTGCCGTCGGGGAATACCAGCGCCGGGGTGCCGGTGACGCCGACCTTCTGACCCAGCATGAACTGATCCATCACCGGCGAGTCGCAGTCCTTGGGCTCGATGGAGCCGCCGCTTTTCACCTTGGTCAAGTCGTCGGGCCGCTGCGCCGGGTCGTCGCACCAGATCGACTGCATCTTGGCGTAGGCGCCGGAACGCTGACCACCGCGCGGGAAGGCCAGGTAATCGACCTGGATACCGAGCTCATTGAGTCTGGACACCTCCTGGTGCAGCTTGCGGCAGTAGGGACAGTCGACATCGGTAAAGACAGCGATGGTCGCCTTGACCTCACCCTCGGGCTTGAACGAAATGCGGTCTTCCGCCGCGACTTCGGCGATCAGCGCCTGGCGCTTGGTTTTCAGCTTTTCCTCGGTCAGGTTGACGAAGCCCTGCTCGTCGCTGAGGCGGTAAAGCTGGCCAAGCATGAAGTATTCACCCTTCTCGTCGGCATAGAGCACTTCGCCGGTGCCCAGCACCACCTCGTAAATGCCCGGCATCTTCGACGGAACCACCGAATCCACCGGAATACGGGCGTCGACTTTCATCAGCTGGCTGGTGATGGTATCGACCACACCCTGCTCCACTTCGGCCGCCTGCAGCGCCCCGCTTACAGTCATCGCCAGCAGGGCGCCCAGGATAGTTTTACGCATAATGTCCTCAATCTCAGATCAGGTTGTCCGTTACCGCTCAGACGGATTCGAGTGCCGCTAGTTCCCAGAGTATATCTCAAAGACCATAAGGCAGGCGCGGTGAGCCGTAGGATGGGTCAAGCGTTGCAACCGCACGGTTTTCAACCACCACCTCATCGCCCGGGCATCGCGGCCCCATCATATCGATCACATTACAGATCGATTGGTTTCGGCGGGCACGGGTGTAGTCAGCTGGGTTTCACGGCTGCGCGATTTCCCCCCTCACCCCCGAGGATGGTGTTCACGGTGCAACGACTGCAGCCGCTGCTGCGCGATATGGGTATAGATCTGGGTGGTGGAAAGATCGCTGTGACCCAGCAGCATCTGCACCACACGCAGGTCGGCGCCATGGTTGACCAGATGAGTGGCGAAGGCATGCCGCAACACGTGCGGTGACAGCGGCTTGTCTATGCCCGCTTCCAGGGCATGGCGCTTGACCCGGTGCCAGAAGGTCTGTCGTGTCATCTGCTGACCGCGCAGGCTCGGAAACAGCACTTCCGAACCCGGCGGCGCCAGCTCCGGACGTGCCTCGCGCATGTAGCGCTGCAGCCAGTCGGCGGCTTCCTCGCCCAGCGGCACCAGCCGCTCCTTGCTGCCCTTGCCAAATACCCGAATCAGACCCTGCCGCAGGTTCAACTGCCCCCGGGTCAGTTCCACCAGCTCGGAAACCCGCACACCGGTCGCATAGAGCACCTCGAGCATGGCGCGATCCCGCAGCCCCAGGGCATCGTCCAGCGGTGGCGCCGCGAGCAGACGCTCGACATCCTCTTCGGTCAGCGTTTTCGGCAGCGGACGGCCTCGGCGCGGACTGTCGATATTGAGAGTGGGATCTTCTGCCAGACGCTCCTCTCGCAGCCAGTAGCGGTAGAAGCCCCGCAGACAGGAGAGCTGCCGAGCCGTGGAACTGGCCTTGAGTCGCTGCTGCAGACGCCAGTCGAGGTAGCGCCGCAACCAGCCACGATCAGCTTGCAACAAGACGCAGCCCTGCTCGTTCAACCAGCAGGCGTAGTGCGCCAGGTCACGTCTGTAGGATGCCAGCGTATTGCGACTCAGCCCCTTTTCAAGCCAGACGGAATCGAGATAGCGCTCGATATCCCGCTGATCCCGTTCTTCAGGCAGGCGACGTCGCAGGCGACGGTCCCCCTCAGCAATGACATCGGCCACGGATCAGCGGTATACGGACAGTTCTGCAACCTTGTCGGCGGCGATCGGGAACACCGCGACGCCGCGATCCATGCGCTGCTCGACTTCCAGCGTGCCGTTGCTGACACGCACCAGGGTGCCCTCGATATTGCGGCCGAAGTAAGTACGCAGCCGGACCGGACTGCCTGAGAAGGCGTGGGCGTCCTTGACGGAGGTACGCTTGAAGGTTTTCTCCGCTTCCTTCGTCTTGACGACGATGCCGGGCATTACCTCGACGACATCCGGATCGGTGATGGTTATGGCCGGACGCTGCGGCTCGGGCTCCTGCACCTCGAGCTCCACCACCAGATCAGGCTCCGAATCTTCGGGGACAGCAGTCGCGACATCTGCGTCGACGGCGCCACCTTCCTGCGAAGCTTCGGCGACGGAGGCTGATTCTGCGGCGGCGGACGCCGCCTGGGCAAGCGCCTCGTCATCGAGCAGCGACCAGCGGACGCCACTCAGGTCCTGACGCGCGCCATTGACCGACACGTTCAGGTTGAACAGATCGAGCAGCTGCTCCGGCGACGTCAGCGTACCCATCGACTCGGGCCCGAACCCTGGCGGCGGTGCAGCGGTGATCTGCATGATGGCGCGCGGCCGCTGCATATCCGCATAGGCACTGACAAGGTCATCGGGGATCGACCAGCCAAGGCGTTTCAGCTCGGCCCGGAGCAATGCGCTGTGATGCTGTGGATAATCATCCGGCGCCAGGCCGGCCTGCTTGGCGCAATAGCTGTTGCGGCGCGGGTTGTAGCCGAGATCGCTGTAATCGAAGGTGATGCGCTGGAGCGTGGGTTGCGCCGTTGCCAGCGCCTGCGTCGAGAGCTCCCCGGTTCCGGTCGACAGGTCGACCGTCACGCCGGTTTGCGCCATGCCATCGACCGTCACATCGCTACGAACACGCAGCGTCTGGGGCCGCGGCATAAAGTCCAGCGCCAGCTCAATGTCCATTTTCAGACGCTGATAGCCCATTGCTCGGGTTGCGGCCAGATCGAAACGCTGCACGTCTCCGCAGCCGAGCGCCTCGAAGCTGGTAGCTGTCTGGGCCGGCATGCCGCTCTGCGCCTCCAGCGAATTGGCCAGCTGCTCCCAGCGGGTCAGGTAATCAGACCCGAGCTCGAGCTGAAGCCCCTTGATCTCGAGTGACAGGTGCTCGGGCCAGGCTTCCTGACGCAGCGTTTTCTCTGCATTGAGATAGAAAAGCGGGTCCGGTGCATGGAGCAGCACCGACTCGATCGCAATCGCATCATTGCTGCCGGCCGGAACCAACTGCGCACCACTGATACCGGCGCTGCCATCGAGCCCCGCGACAACCCGGTTGTAGCTGAGCCGGGCGAAGGGCGCCATCGATTCGGCAAGACGGTCGACGTTGGTTTTGACCTGATACCAGTAATACCCGTAGGCCCCTCCCGCCACGGCTACCGGCACCAGCAGTACACCCAGCCCTTTGACCAGCTTCCCCATCTATACAGCTCCTTGTGTCCTAACGGTACCGGCTTACTGAATTTGTATTCTAGGACTGTTGCCAAAAAATGGCTATCGGTCTGTCAACTCTACTGAACAGCAGTTGACCGCATCCGGGAGGAAATAGAGGAAGAATGGCGTGCGCACCGGCGTGAGGCGAGGCCTCCACAACGAAAAAAGGCGACCCGAAGGTCGCCTTTTTAAGGATTCGCCGAAACTCAGCCCAGCTTTTCCTTGATACGTGCAGACTTGCCGCTACGCTCGCGCAGGTAGTACAGCTTGGCCTGACGAACGTCGCCGCGACGCTTGACGTCGATGCTGTCAACGGTCGGGCTGAAAGTCTGGAAGGTACGCTCAACGCCCACGCCGTGGGAGATCTTGCGCACGGTGAAAGCGGAGTTCAGGCCGCGGTTACGCTTGCCGATAACAACGCCTTCGAACGCCTGCAGGCGGGTACGGGTGCCTTCAGTGACCTTGACCTGAACGACAACGGTGTCACCCGGGCCGAATTCAGGTACCTGCTTACCCATCTGCTCAGCTTCGATCTGCTGAATGATAGAGTTTTTGCTGCTCATCGCTCGCTCCTAGAGAGAGTATTCAACCGTCCGACCCCCGGGTCTCGCGGATGTATTCGTTTAACAACGTCTGCTGCTCGCGATCCAGTTCGAGGCCTTCCAGCAGGTCCGGACGTCGTTGCCAGGTCCGTCCCAGTTGCTGTTTCAGGCGCCAGCGCCTGATCTCCTCGTGATTGCCGCCCAGCAGCACCTCGGGTACTTGCATTCCGTCAAACTGTTCCGGCCGGGTGTAATGCGGACAGTCCAGCAACCCCTCGCTGAAGGAGTCCTCGGCCGCCGAATCCTGATGCCCCAGCACACCGGGTACCAGTCGGGACACCGCATCGATCAGAGTCATGGCGGGCAATTCGCCCCCGCTCAGGACGAAATCCCCAAGCGACCACTCCTCGTCGATCTCCGTTTCCAGCAACCGCTCGTCGATACCTTCATAACGACCGGCTACCAGTATCAGCTTGTGCCTTGAGGCCAGTTCACGCACGCCGGCATGATCGAGCTTGCGCCCCTGGGGCGACAGGTAAATCACCTTCGCGCCCTCACCCAGCGCTTCCCGGGCCGCACCTATGGCGTCCCGTAGCGGCTGGACCTTCATCAGCATGCCGGGGCCGCCCCCGTATGGGCGATCGTCGACGGTACGGTGCTTGTCGTGGGTAAAATCCCGCGGATTCCAGCACTCGACCTCGACCAGCCCGTTGCGTACGGCCCGCCCGGTGACGCCGTAAGCCGTGACGGCCTCGAACATCTCCGGGAACAGGGTGACCACACCAAACCTCACGGCTCAGAACTCCGGATCCCAGTCGACCCGAATGCAACCCTTTTCCAAGTCAATTTCCTTGATCACCTGTTCCGGCAGGTAAGGAATCAGTCGCTCGCGGCGATCGATACTCTCTGCCGTACCTCGGATCACCAACACATCGTTGGCGCCGGTTTCCATCAGGTGATCCACCCGTCCGAGCAGTTCACCGGACAGGGTGTATACCAACAGCTGCTCCAGCTGGCTCCAGTAGTACTCGCCCTCCTCCAGCTCGGGGAGAGCGCTTTCGTCGACCGCGATCTCGGCACCGCAGTAAAGCCGTGCCACTTCCCGGTCGTCGACACCGGCCAACTTGGCGACCAGGCCTTTGCCATGGACCTTGCCGCTCTCGACCTCGATGGGTTTCCACACACCGCCGATCTTGAGCTGCCATGGCGAGTACTCGAGGATGTTTTCCATGGGCTCGGTGCTCGAATGCACCTTGACCCAACCCCGGACACCATACACCGACGTAATCTTACCCAGTGTTACCAGAGACATCCTGAATCCCGGCCCGTCGAATTAAGAGGCCTTGCGGGCTTCTTTAACCAGCTGTGCAACGCGCTCGGACAGGCTAGCACCGCGCTCCTGCCAGTACTCGACTCGCTCCAGGTTGACGCGCAGACGCTCTTCCTGACCGCGAGCGACCGGGTTGAAGAAACCGACGCGCTCAATAAAGCGACCATCACGCGCATTGCGAGAGTCAGCGACGGTAAGGTGGTAGAAGGGGCGCTTTTTGGAGCCGCCACGTGCCAGACGAATTGTTACCATGTGAATGGTCCCTTTATCTTCGCGAGTTTTGAGATCGCCCGCGGTTTTGGATTCCGGTCCACTTCGCAGCATTCGCTGCCAGGCAGATACCGGGCCTATAAAAATCAGGGCGGAGATTTTACGTCAAACCTCCGCCCGACAAAAGCGTTTTCTGGATATTTTTTAGGCAGCTTTCACCACCGCCTCCAGCGGTCACATCGGGAAGCCGCCCCCGCCACCCATGCCCGGCGGCAGCATACCCTTCATGCCGCGCATCATCTTGGCCATGCCGCCCTTGGCTGACATTTTCTTCATCATCTTGGACATCTGCTTGTGCTGCTTCAGCAGACGGTTGACGTCCTGGATCTGAGTACCGGAACCCAGCGCGATACGACGTTTGCGCGAGCCGGAAATAATGTCCGGATTGCGACGTTCGCCCGGCGTCATCGAGTTGATGATCGCCTCCATCTGATGAACGCCTTTTTCGGCCTTGGCGGCATCGGCCATCTGCGCCATCTGGCCCATGCCCGGCATCTTGTCGAGCAGCCCCATCATGCCGCCCATGTTCTTCATCTGCTGGATCTGCTCGCGGAAGTCCTCGAGGTCGAAACCCTTGCCTTTCTTCAGCTTCTTGGCGAATTTTTCCGCCTTGTCCTTGTCGAGCTTGCGCTCCGCCTCCTCGATCAGCGACAGCACGTCGCCCATGCCGAGGATACGCGAGGCCACGCGATCCGGATGGAACGGCTCGAGGGCGTCGATCTTCTCGCCGACACCGATGAACTTGATCGGCTTGCCGGTGATATGGCGCACCGACAGCGCAGCACCGCCGCGGGCATCGCCATCGGTCTTGGTCAGGATCACACCGGTCAGCGGCAGCGCCTCGCCAAAGGCGCGGGCGGTATTGGCGGCGTCCTGGCCGGTCATGGCATCGACCACGAACAGGGTCTCGACAGGATTGACGGCTGCGTGCAGGCGCTTGATCTCATCCATCATGTCGCTATCGATATGCAGACGACCGGCGGTATCGACGAGGACCACGTCATGATGCTGGATACGGGCGTGACCGATGGCGCCATTGGCAATATCGACCGGATCCTGGTCGGCGCTGGACGGGAAGAAGTCCACGCCGACCTCGCCAGCCAGGGCTTCGAGCTGGCGGATTGCGGCCGGTCGATAGATGTCGGCCGACACCACCAGCACCTTTTTCTTCTCGCGCTCCTTGAGGTTGCGCGCCAGCTTGGCCACGGAGGTAGTCTTACCTGCACCCTGCAGGCCCGCCATCAGCACAACGGCCGGCGGCTTGGCGGCCAGGTTCAGCTTCTCGTTCGCCTCCCCCATGACCTTGACCAGCTCTTCCTGGACGATCTTGACGAACACCTGCCCCGGCGTCAGGCTCTTGCTGACTTCCTGGCCGACGGCCCGCTCCTTGACGCCGGCGACGAACTCCTTGACGACCGGCAGCGCGACGTCCGCCTCGAGCAGCGCCATGCGCACTTCGCGCAGCGTGTCCTTGATGTTGTCTTCGGTGAGTTTCGCCTGGCCGGTGACGGCCTTGAGCGTTTTCGTGAGCCTTTCTGTCAGATTCTCGAACATATTCTGCCTCTGTATCTCTACGCCGGCGATGGGCGGGCGGCGACTTGCCCGGGTCGAATCGGTCAGATCCGGTAACCGGCGCCGCAAAGGTCCGGCATTATACAGGAGCGCTCTGCCGCGGGGCACCTCATATTTCACCCCTGCCCAAATTGTGACAAACTAGGCCGGCTTTTTTGTCTGGCCGGATCGGCGAGCGGCGACGTCTTGCCTTTCAATCAGTTAACATCATCTTCTTTCAGCCTAAGCACGAAACACCACCCAGGTCTGAACCCCTCATGACATACGCGGGCTGGCGCCTTTCCATGGAGGACCCCGGATGCTGCCGACATCAATTCTAGTTGCCGCGCTCTGCTATCTGGCAGCGACTGCGCTGCAGTGGCGGGTTCTCAAGGGCCTCGCCAGGCCGTCGCGCAACCTGATCCGCGGCCTCGGGCTCGCAGGCCTTGTCGCCCACAGCGTCGCGGTCGCCCAGGTCATGAACCAGCCCGACGGCCTGAATCTCGGCTTTTTCAGCGTCGGTTGCCAGGTCGCCTGGCTGCTATCGGCGCTGGTGCTGCTCAGCAGCTGCCGCCAGCAGATCGACAACCTCTTCGTCGGCGTCTTCCCGCTGGCCGCCATCGCCGTGCTCACCGCCAGCCTCGATCCCGATACCAGCCTGCACCGCAGCTATGGGGCGGGCCTGATCGTGCACATCCTGCTGTCGATCCTCGCCTACAGTATTTTCACCCTGGCGACAATTCAGGCGATACTGCTGTGGCGTCAGAATACGGCGCTGAAACAACACCATACCCGTGGGCTGGTCGCCAGCCTGCCGCCGCTGCAGACGATGGAGCGCCTGCTGTTCGAAATGCTCTGGACCGGCTTCATCCTGTTGTCGGCCTCGCTGCTCAGTGGCTTCCTGTTCGTCGAAAACCTCTTCGCCCAGCACCTGGTTCACAAAACCACGCTGTCGATCCTCGCCTGGCTGGTGTACGGCATCCTGCTGGCCGGCCACGCCCTGCTGGGCTGGCGCAGTACCCGGGCAGTGCGCTGGACCATCGGCGGCTTCGTCATGCTGATGCTGGCGTTCTTCGGCACCAAACTGGTGATCGAGTTTCTCGTCACACCCTGAGTTTGCCCCGTAACGGCCGCGACAACGTCAGCAAAATCAGCGAATTCGGCGCTAAAGGGGCAATTGCCGGCACAGTCCTTGACAGCCCCGGGAACCGGCCAGACAATGGACCTCCACTTGGTAATCCTAAGGTCCGCCAGTCTTGGAAGACGCATCGATAAGTGCCCTGATCGGGATCCTCATCTTCCTTATCTTCTGTTCCGCATTTTTCTCCAGCTCCGAAACCGGCATGATGTCCCTGAACCGGTACCGGCTGCGTCATCTGGTGAAGAACAAGCATCGCGGTGCCCGCAAGGCAAGCCATCTGCTGGAGCGGCCGGACCGCCTTATCGGCGTTATCCTGATCGGCAACAACTTCGTCAACATCCTCGCGTCCGCCATCGCCACCGTCATCGCGGTGCGGCTCTGGGGCGACGCCGGCATCGCCATCGCCACCGCTGGCCTGACGCTGATTATCCTGATTTTCGCCGAAGTCTCCCCCAAGACGGTGGCGGCGATGTTCCCGGAGCGCATCGCCTTTCCCGCATCCTATATCCTGCTGCCGTTGCTGAAGCTGATCTATCCGCTGGTCTGGATCGTCAACGGTATCACCAACGGGCTGCTGCGTATGTTCGGCATCCGCAACAGCACCGGCAACAACCATCACCTGAGCACCGAGGAGCTGCGCACTCTGGTGCACGAGGCCGGCGCACTGCTGCCGCAGTCCAACCAGTCGATGCTGCTCGGCGTACTGGAACTGAGCGAAGTCACGGTCAACGACATCATGATCCCGCGCAACGAGGTCGAGGGGATCGACCTGGATCACGATCTCGACCAGTTGCTCGAACAGCTGTCACGTACCAGCCACACCCGCCTGCCGGTCTATCACGGCGACATCAACAAGGTGGTGGGCATCCTGCACATGCGCAACCTGGCCCAACTGATCCAGCAGGGCAAGGTCACCAAGGCCGCCATCCTGCAGGTGGTGCGCGAAGCCTACTTCGTGCCCGAAAGCACGCCGCTGCAGACCCAGCTGCTGAATTTCCAGAAGGAAAGCCGCCGCATCGGCCTGGTGGTCGACGAGTACGGCGACATCCAGGGCGTGGTGACACTGGAGGACATTCTCGAGGAGATCGTCGGCGAGCTGTCGTCGACCAACAAGGCCAGCAACCAAGAGATTCACCCGCAGGAAGACGGCAGCTACTTCATCGAAGGCACCGCCTACATCCGCGAGATCAACAAGAACCTCAACTGGGACCTGCCCACCGACGGCCCCAAGACGCTCAACGGCCTGATCACCGAGCACCTGGAGTCGATCCCGGACGCCAACGTCTGCCTTGATCTCAACGGCTACCGCATCGAAACGCTGCAGATCAGCGACAACCTGATCAAGACCGTACGGGTGGTACGCAATATCCAGAGCATCGGCGATCAGGACGAGGAGAGCTGATTACAGGAGACGGGAGACGGGGCCTACCCGCTTACCCTCTGCCCGCCGATACCAATCGATCTGTACTGCGATCGATATTGCGGGTTCCCTTAAAGCAAAGCCGCTCCTGCGCATTAAGGATTCCCGCCATCCCTGACGGTGACGCGATGCCCGGAAACCTGTGCCGGCGTAAAACGCGCTGCGATGCATCGCTCTACCCACCCTCCGGTCCGGGGGTTCGGGACGGTTGGGCGCAATATCTTTTTCGCGTCACGCGTCACCCGAAAGCTTCTCTTCCACGCTGGCGACCTTGTCGGCCATGGTCTGCTCGCGGTCGGTGCGGGTACCAACCCGCATCGAGGTGGTGATGCGTGGCGCGCCCATTTCATGCAGCACCTCGTGGCAGCGCTTCACCGCGGCGAAGACTTCGTCCCAGCCGCCCTCGACGTTGGTGCCGTAGGCATGCATCTGGTGGTTGAGTCCCGCATCCTGGAAAACACGTTGGCAGGCGGTGACGTATTCGGACACCGAAACGCCGACGCCGAGCGGCACCACGCACAGATCGATCATGACCCGCATCAGCATATATCCCCTTTCTCACGGCGGCGAATGCGCGCCAGCACCTCGCGTTTCTCGTCGTTGCTCAACACGCCCCATTCGGCGATTTCCATTGCGTTGCGCAGACAGCCGGTGCAAAGGTCCCGAGGGCCGGGACAACAGACGCCTACGCAGGGACTGCGAATCGGCGCTTCATTCTCGATTTCGATCATGGCGTTCCTGAAAAATAAGTGACAGCACCCTCAGGCAGGCGCCTGCTGATGCTCGGGGCGTGGTTTCATCGGAATGCCGGCATCGAAACCGACATTAAGCAGTTCCACCAGCATATAGGCCGTCAGCCCCCAGATGATGTAGTCCCCGTACTGATAGGCCGGCACATAGTGGGTCATGCCGCGAAAGTTGATCACGTCGGTACGCTGCCGGCGGTCCTCCAGGAAAAAGCTCAGCGGCACCTGGAACAGGCTCTCCAGCTCATGGGGATTGGGTTCCAGCCGCACCCCCCCCGGCACTACGCCGACCCAGGGCGTAACCTGCAACTGATGCTTCGACATCACCTGCCCCAGCGGGCCAATCACGTCCACCAGTGCCGGATCCAGCCCGACTTCCTCCTGCGCTTCGCGCAGTGCCGTGAACAGGAGATCCGGATCGGTATTGTCCTGCTTGCCGCCCGGAAAGGCGACTTCACCCTGATGGGTCGACAGGTGGGAGGCGCGCCGGGTGAGGATCACCTTCGGGTCCGACTCATCCGTCAGCGCGATCAGCACACCGGCCTGCGGCCGACCGGTCTGAAGCTGCCGGGGGCGATAAGAGGCCAGTCTGCGACGTAACAACTCAAGCATCGGAATTCTGTTTCGAGGGATAATGCTTTCATGATACCCCGGCTCGCAGGCAAAGACGAATGCCGGCGAGCGGCGCTTGCGGTGCATGGAACGGGGCCAGTAAAATGGCCGTGAAGCAGACAGTCGAATAGCGGAATACCGAGGTCAGGGTTTGAAATATTGCAGCCAGTGCGGCGAAAGCCTCAGCAAGAAAATTCCGCCGGGTGACAACCGCCCGCGCCACGTCTGCGATGCCTGCGGCACCATTCACTACCTAAACCCCAAGATCATTGCCGGCTGCCTGCCGGTCTACGGCGACCGGGTACTGCTGTGCCGGCGGGCGATCGAGCCCCGTCTCGGCTACTGGACGCTGCCGGCGGGCTTTATGGAAAACGGCGAATCCACCGAGCAGGCCGCGGCCCGCGAAACCCTGGAGGAAGCCCGGGCCCAGGTACGCGTCGGCGAGCTCTACACCGTCACCTCGATCATTCACCTCGGCCAGGTACAGATGCTCTACCTCGCGGAACTGCCGCAGCCCGAATTTGGCCCGGGCGACGAATCGCTCGAGGTAGCATTGTTCCGCGAAGAGGAAATCCCCTGGGACGAGCTGGCCTTCCAGACCATCCGCAACGCGCTGCGATTCTATTTCGAGGACCGGCGCAGCAACCGCTTTCCGTTACGCCATATCGAGCTCGAGACGCGGCCAGGTACCTATATCAGCAACTGACAGAGCATCAGCTGCAGACACAGCCCGGCCGTTCCCGCGGCCTATGCCTTGCCGAGTCCGTAGAGATCGGCGAACTTCGCCTTGATCGACTTGAGGTTGTCCTGCACGTAGGCCAGAAACGCCTCGGCAACCGGCGTCAGATGCTTGCTGCGCGGATACACGGTGCACCAGGAGCGGCGCAGCGGAAATCCGGCCAGATCGGCCTGCTCCAGCAAACCGTTTTCCAGCTCCAGCTGCACGCTCAGACGCGGCATCACCGCCACACCCAGCCCCGCCAGAACGCCATGTTTGACAGCGGCGTTGGAGCCCAGCTCCATGATGCCGTTAAGCTGCAGCCGTTGCTCGACGCAGAAGGCTTCCAGCGCCTTGCGGGTACCAGAGCCCTGCTCCCGCAACAGCAGCGGGCTCTCGAGAAAATCGGCGAGCGAGACATCTTTCCTGCCCGCCAGCGCATGCCCCTTGGGCAGCACCGCGATCAGCTCGTTGTCGAGAAACGGCATAAAGGTCAGCGAGCGGTCTTCCGGCACCATTCCCATGATCACCAGGTCATCGTGATTCTCCGCCAGCCGCTCGATCGCCTGAGCCCGATTCACCACCTTGAGCTTGACGTCGACCTTGGGGTACTCCTGGAGGAAGCCCGCCAGCAGATGCGGCACGACGTACTGGGCCGTGCTCACCGCCGCCAGGTTCAGGGTACCCCACACCGTGCCCTCGAGCTCGGACAGCTGCATCTGCAGGTTCTCCAGCTCACCGAACACCTGCTGTACCGAGCGCGCCACCTGCTCTCCGGCCGCGGTGGTATAGAGTTTCTTGCCGACATAATCGAACAGCGGCTGGCCGAGCGCCTGCTCCAGTTGCCGGATCTGGGCACTGATCGCCGGCTGCGTCAGCCCGAGTTCTGCGGCAGCACGGCTGTAACCTTTAAGCCGATAGACTGCGGCAAACACCTGTAACTGCCGGAACGAAAGCCGGTTCAGCAACTGCGGCAGCGTGTAGGGCATAAGGTCACCTCAATCATCAATACAGTGGCAGTCAGCGTGTCCGTCATCGAACGGCATCGAAGCGACCCCGTCCCAACGTTTTGCCGCGGCCCATCCTAGGCATAAGCAGAAATTTATACAAATTAAAAAAAATATCAATTTCAGCTAACCACCCACACTGTACTACTTTAGAACGCTCATAGGCGCCCGATGCCACCGTGCATTCCGCCCTGACGGAGGAGCAGCATGTTCAAGAAGTTACTGATCGCCAACCGCGGCGAGATCGCCGTGCGAATCGTGCGCGCCTGCGCCGAAATGGGGATCCGCTCGGTGGCGATCTACACCGAACCGGACCGCTACGCACTGCACGTCAAGCGTGCCGACGAAGCCCACTTCATGGGCGATGACCCGCTGGCCGGTTACCTGGACCCGCGACGCATCGTCAACCTCGCCGCTGAAACCGGCTGCGATGCCATCCATCCCGGTTACGGCTTCCTGTCCGAGAACGCCGAGTTCGCCCGCATCTGCACCGAGCGCGGAATCGCCTTCATCGGTCCGGACGCCGACGTTATTGCCCGCATGGGCGACAAGACCGCCGCCCGCGACAGCATGATCAAGGCCGGCGTACCGGTTACCCCCGGCTCCGAGGGCAACCTCGCCGACCTCGACGAGGCGCTGGAAGTTGCCGGCAAGATCGACTATCCGGTCATGCTGAAGGCCACCTCCGGCGGCGGCGGCCGCGGTATCCGTCGCTGCGACAGCGCCGACGAACTGCGTGCCCAGTACCCGCGCGTTATTTCGGAAGCCACCAAGGCATTCGGTTCGGCCGAGGTCTTCCTCGAGAAGTGCATCGTCGACCCCAAGCACATCGAGGTTCAGATCCTCGCCGACAGCCAGGGCAGCGCCATCCATCTGTTTGAGCGCGACTGCTCCATCCAGCGCCGTAACCAGAAGCTGATCGAAATCGCTCCGAGCCCGCAGCTGACGCCTGAACAGCGCGCCTACGTCGGCGACCTGGCGGTGAAAGCGGCCAAGGCCGTAGGCTACGAGAACGCCGGTACCGTGGAGTTCCTGGTCACCGACAACGAAGTCTACTTCATGGAGATGAACACCCGGGTGCAGGTGGAGCACACCATCACCGAACAGATCACCGGCGTAGACATCGTACGGGAGCAGATCCGCATCGCCGCTGGACTGCCGCTGCAATACCGCCAGCAGGACATCCAGCACCGCGGTTTCGCGCTGCAGTTCCGTATCAACGCCGAAGACCCGAAGAACAACTTCCTGCCGAGCTTCGGCAAAGTGACACGCTACTATGCGCCAGGTGGCCCGGGAGTACGGACCGATACCGCCATCTATACCGGTTACACCATTCCGCCCTATTTCGACTCGATGTGTCTGAAACTGATCGTCTGGGCGCTGAACTGGGATGATGTGCTGGATCGCGGCGCCCGAGCGCTGGCGGACATGCGCGTCCAGGGCATTCGCACCACAGCCCCGTATTACCAGGAAATCCTCAAGAACCCGGATTTCCGCAGCGGCGTATTCAACACCAGTTTCGTACCGAACCACCCGGAGCTGCTGCAGTATTCGGAAAAACGCGACCCCAGCGAAATCGCCCTGGCGATCGCCGCAGCCATCGCAGCCCACGCCGGGCTTTGACCCGGGACTGAAGGAGTACAACATGAGCAAGATAAAGGTTACCGACGTCATCCTGCGCGACGCCCATCAGTCCCTGATCGCCACGCGGATGCGCACCGAAGACATGCTGCCGATCTGCGACAAGCTCGACCAGGTCGGCTACTGGTCCCTGGAAGTCTGGGGCGGCGCCACTTTCGACGCCTGCGTCCGCTTCCTCAAGGAAGATCCGTGGGAACGCCTGCGCCAGCTGCGCGCGGCGCTGCCGAACACCCGCCTGCAGATGCTGCTGCGCGGGCAGAACCTGCTGGGCTACCGCCACTACGCCGACGACGTAGTCGAGGCGTTCGTCGAGAAGGCCGCCAGCAACGGTATCGACGTGTTCCGTGTCTTCGACGCGCTGAACGACCTGCGCAACCTCGAAACCGCGATTCGTGCGGTGAAGAAGGCCGGCAAGCACGCCCAGGGCACCATCTGCTACACCACCAGCCCGGTGCACACCACCGCGCTCTATGTCGAGCAGGCGAAAGCGCTCAAGGCGATGGGGGCGGACTCCCTTGCGCTCAAGGACATGGCCGGCCTGCTCACGCCCTACGCCACCTATGACCTGGTCAAGGCGCTGCGCGAGGCGGTGGATCTGCCGATCTTCCTCCACTCTCACAGCACCGCGGGCCTTGCGGCGCAGTGCCAGCTGAAAGGGATCGAAGCCGGCGCCGAGCATATCGACACCGCCATTTCCTCGTTCGCCTGGGGCACCAGCCATCCGGCCACCGAGTCCCAGGTTGCGGCGCTGCGCGACAGCCAGTACGACACCGGTCTCGACCTGGAACTGCTGCAGGAGATCGCCGACTACTTCGCCGAAGTGCGCAAGAAGTACCACCAGTTCGAGAGCGAATTCACCCGCGAGGACGTCTCGGTACAGATCAACCAGGTACCGGGCGGCATGATGTCGAACCTCGCCAACCAGCTAAAGGAGCAGCATGCCCTGGGCCGTATCCGCGAAGTGTTCGCCGAGATCCCGCGGGTGCGCGAAGACCTCGGCTACCCGCCGCTGGTCACGCCGACCTCCCAGATCGTCGGCACCCAGGCGGTGCTCAACGTGCTGGCGGGCGAGCGTTACAAGACCATCACCAACGAGGTCAAGCGCTACCTGGCGGGCGGTTACGGCCAGCCGCCGGCGCCGGTCAACGCCGAACTGCAGAAGCAGGCGATCGGCAACGGTGAAGTCATCGACGGCCGCCCGGCCGACCAGCTGCCGCCGGAAATGGCGCGCCTGCGCGCCGAAATCGGCGAACTGGCGCAGAGCGACGAGGACGTGCTGACCTTCGCCATGTTCCAGGATATCGGCCGCCAGTTCCTGTCCGAACGCGCCGCCGGCACCCTGCAGCCGGAAGCGCTGCTGCCGCCGGCCGGCAGCGATCAGCGTCCGGTCGACGAAGGTGTTCCGACCGAGTTCAACATCGACGTGCATGGCGAGACCTACGAGGTTTCGATCACCGGCGTCGGCAACGTCGGCACCGGCAAGCGTCATGTATTCCTGACCCTCGACGGCGTGCCGCAGGAAGTGCTGTTCGAGCCCAAGAACCTTTACGTCGCCAGTGGCGCCAGCGGCCGCGCCAAGGCCACCGCCCCGGGCCACGTCACCACCGCGATGCCGGGCAACATTGTCGATGTCCTGATCGCGGTCGGCGACAAGGTCGACGCCGGCAAGGCCGTGCTGGTGACCGAAGCGATGAAGATGGAAACCGAGGTGCAGGCGCCGATCGGCGGCACCGTCGTCGCAGTGCACGTGGTCAAGGGCGACCGCGTCACCCCGGGCGAGGTGCTGATCGAGATCGAATAGTGGGAGCCGCGCCCCGCGGCGAACAGAGCCGGCACCGCATTGATTTGCGGTGGCATTCGCGGCGGGGGCGCCGCTCCCACGGGTGCGGCGGGCCAGCCGAAACGTTTTTTCTACTACACCGTTTCCAGCGCGCCGGAGCGCCGTGGCGGCTGCCACTGGCTGAGGATGACGCCACCGATGACCAGCGCCGAGGCGGCCAGCTGCTCGGCGTTCAGCGTCTCGCGCAGCAGCAGATAGGCCAGTAGCAGCGTGAATACCGGAATCAGGTTGATGTAGGCCGACGCCTGGCTGGCCGGAATCCAGGATACGCCGAGGTTATACAGGCCATAGGCGAAAATGTTCACGGCGATACCGAGGAACAGGATGGCGGCCACCGCTTCCGGCACCCAGGCCTGCGGCAATGCCACCTGCGGCAGCGCCAGCGACGGCAGGAAGAACAGCGTGCCGCAAAACGACTGCAGCGCGGTCAGCAGCCAGGGTGAATAGCGCGACGACAGCTGCTTCAGGCACAGCGTGTAGACCGTGGCGCAGAGCATGGCGCAGAACTCGAGGAAGTTGCCCAGCAGCGGATTCGGCGCCATCGCGCTCTCTTCAGCGGCAAGACTCAGCCAGATGGCACCCACAACCGCCAGACCGAAACCGCCCCAGGCCTGCTTTTGCAGCCGCTCGCGCAGACAGAACCAGGCACCGACCGCCACCAGCAACGGCAACAGCGCGGTGATCATGCCGGCCTGGGCGGCGCTGGTGTACTGCAGCGCGTTGGCCTCGAACAGAAAATACAGACAGGGCTCGGCCAGCATCAGCGCGCCGATCAATTTCCATTCGCCGGCACGGTAGTCGACCGGACCGAAACGCCGTAGCAGCCAGACAAAGCAGCAGGACGCCACCAGCATCCGCCCCGTCAGCACCACCATCGGATCGTAATAGGCGAACGCGAACTTGAGCACGACGAAGGAACTCGCCCAGAGCAGCATGGCGAGCATCAGGCAGAGCATTGGCAAAGCACGGTTAAACATGGCACCAGTCCTCGATCCGACGGTCGCACGGGCGCGAACCGGACCGGGCAGCATAGCGCCGGCAAATCATAAGTGAAGTGAATAATTTTTACTCTGCATTAGGAAATCTTATCCACCAACACAGCACGGATGGCTACGGCAGCGGCCTGGCGGGTGATAAACTGCGCGCTTTGCGAGTGAGCCCGCCGACATGTCGCTGCTGATCACCACCTGGATCAAGTTTTCCTTTCTCTTCGCACCTTTCTTCGTGGTGTCGATGTTTTTATCCCTGACCCGCAACGACAGCCGGGCGGAACGACGCTCGATTGCCAACCGGGCCGTGTTCGCCGCCTTCTGCATTTCGCTGGTGCTGTTCTTCTTTGGCACGCCGCTGTTCGAAGCTCTGGGTATCACGCTGAACTCCTTCCGTATCGGCGCCGGCATCCTGCTGTTTCTATCCGGCGTCAGCCTGGTGCGCGACGGCGTGCGCCACAACGCCGAGGTCCCCAACGAGCAGCGCGAAGATGTCTCGGTGGTCCCACTGGCGCTGCCGACCATCGTCGGTCCGGCCACCATCGGCGCCATCCTGGTCTACGGCGCAGAACTGAAAGGGCTGGACTTGGCCTGGGGCATCGGCGGTATGGTACTGGCGCTGGGCTGCCTGCTGGCGCTGCTGCATATGGCCAGCGGCATCGAGCGGCTGCTCGGCCGTACCGGACTCAATATCCTCAGCAAGATCACCGGCCTGATCCTGTCGGCGATGGCCTCGCAGATCGTGCTAACCGGCATTCATGGCTTCATGCTAAGGAACCTATGAATAAGTCCCAATGCGGCTCTGGCTTACAGCGCAATCCGGAATCGCGGCGCAGTTTCGAAAGCATGCCGGGGCCTGTCGAGGAACTGCAACAAAGAATCCGGTTCGCGCTGAAAGCCCCGAAGGGCGGGCCCTGAAGCATGCATCTGCGTTGTTGCAGTGCTTGATAAGGACTAAGGCCATTGTCTGCGCACTGCGCCTAGCATCTGCACGCTTCAGGGCTCGCAGAGCGCAACTGGGACTTGTTCATAGGTTCCCTAAGCAACGGCTTGTGATTTCTCGGCTAGTATTGATCTGTCGACGACAGGGAGGCCCGAAATGTTCAGGTTGATGATGATAGCGGCGGTGATCGCCGTCGGGTTTGTCAGCATGAAAAGCTGCGATAGCGCGGTTTCGCTGCAGAATCAGCAGATACTGTCGCACGAGCAGGAACTCGAGAACAAACTGCAACAAAGCGAAGCCGCGGTGCGGGAGCGGCTGGAACAGAGCGAATAGCCGCTACGTCAGCAGCGCGAGGCCTGGCACAACACCGCTTCGTCCTCTTCCGCGCGCGCCTCAAGCAGCAGCGCGGTCATCGCCTCCATCGGCAGCGGTCTGGCGAACAGATAGCCCTGCCCCTCTGCGCAGCCGATACCGTTGAGAAACGCCTGCTGCTCGGGCGTCTCGATCCCTTCCGCCACTGTCGCCAGCCCCAGGTGTCGCGCCACTTCCAGCACCGCCCGGATGATGGCGCAGCCATCAACGTCAGCCGGCAGTCCCTGCACGAAGGCGCGGTCGATCTTCAACTTGTCGATTGGAAAGCGCTTCAGG
Organism: Oceanospirillaceae bacterium; assembly: GCA_013373085.1. GTDB lineage: Bacteria > Pseudomonadota > Gammaproteobacteria > Pseudomonadales > Balneatricaceae > Marinobacterium_A. Next base: position 27,456 of record JABXIM010000084.1, read on the forward strand.
TAGGCCAGGCTGGAGTAGCCGGTGCCGAAGTCATCCATCGCCAGCCTCACACCCAGCGTCCGCAACTCCTGCAACAGCGCCCGTGTTTCGTCCTGACGCTGCATCAGCACGGTTTCGGTCAGCTCCAGCGTCAGCAGGTCGGCGGGTAGCCGACTGTCCGCCAGCGCACCCGCCACTTCGTTGACCAGTCCCGGCCCCAGCTGACAGGCCGAGACATTGACCGCCACCGGGACCTCCAGCCCCTGCGCCCGCCAGAGCGCTGCCTGCCGGCACGCGGTGTGCAGTACCCAGCGACCGATGGAATCGATCATGCCGGTTTCCTCGGCCAGCGGTATAAAGCGGTCCGGCCCGACCGGTCCCAGCTCCGCCGAGTGCCAGCGCAGCAGGGCTTCGCAGCCAATCAGGGCGCCATTCGACAACCGGTACTGGGGCTGGTAGTGCAGGCTCAGCTCATCGTTGCCAAGCGCCTGGCGCAACGCCTGCTCCATCTGCAGCCGCTGCGCCAGGCTGTCGTTGATTTCCCGGGTGAAGAACTGCGACCGGTTGCGCCCCTGCACCTTGGCGTGATGCAGCGCCGCCGCGGCATTGCTCAACAGCGCTTCCACATTCTCGCCATCCGCCGGGAAAGCGGCGATACCGATACTCTGGGTCACGACCAGGTCGACGCCGCTCTGCCGCAACGGCTCCGCCAGATGTTTCAGCAGCCGGCGTGCCAGCCCCGCGACCTCGAACATCGAGTGCCCGTCCTGCACCAGCACAGCAAAAACATCGCCGCCGAGACGAAACACCGTATCCTCCGCGCGTACCTGTTGCGACAGCCGCTGCGCCAATTGCTGCAGCACCCGATCGCCGGTACCGTGACCAAGCGAATCGTTGATGTATTCGAGACGGTCGATGCCGACCAGCAGCAGCGCGAAACCGATTTCAGGGTGGCGCCGCGACAACGCCACCGCCTGCGCGATCCGCTCTTCCAGCATGCGCCGGTTCGGCAGATCCGTCAGCGGGTCGAAGTTGGCCAGATAGCTGAGCCGCTCCTCGACCCGCTTGTGTTCGCTGATATCGCTGAGGGTGGCGATATAGTGCTCGATATCGCCTGCGGCGTTGCGGCAGACGCTTATCGACAGCCACTGCGGGTAGATTTCGCCGCTCTTGCGCCGGTTCCAGACCTCGCCCTGCCAATGGCCATCGCGGTGCAGGTCGTGCCAGAGCCTCTGGTAAAACGCCTTGTCGTGGCGCCCCGAGCCCATGAATCCCGGATCCCGACCCACAGCCTCGTCGGCCGCGTAGCCAGTAATCTGGCTGTAGGCGCTGTTGACCGTCAGGATGCGGTTGCCGGAATCGGAGATGATGATGCCCTCGCGCGCCGCCTGGAACACCCGCGCCGCCAGCTGTAACTGCTGGGCGTTGTGCTCCAGCGCCGCCTGGCTGCGGTCGATGCTGGACTGATACTGCCGGAACAGCCGGCGCAGCCAGCGCGAGTAGATCAGCGACAGCAGCAGCGTGACCAGCGCCGCGACACCCAGCGCCACCAGCAGCCGGTAGATGTTGTGCCGTAGCCCGTCCCGCATCTGCGCCCACTGCTGCTGCAACTGCTGACCGGCATCCTCCGGAAAGATACCCGACACCAGTACCCAGTCTGCCAGCGGCAGGCTTTCCGCCCGCAGCAGCACCGGCGCCAGCTCGCCCGTAACCGGCTGGCGCCAGCGGGTCTCGATGAAGCCTCCGCCCGCCTGCGCCCGCTCGAGCAGCGGCCGCAGGTTGCCCGCGTCCTGCAGCGCCCGCACCTCGAAGATGCCCCCCTCAGGCAGCGCGACGCTGGGATAACGCACCACATGCCCACAGCCGTCCAGTACCGCCAGAAACGTGTTTCCATCCCGCTCCAGCCGGTCGAGACGATCGAGCACCAGCGCCTTGAGATCCTCGCGAATCCGGAACACGTAATCGCCGGTGCCGAGAATCCAGCCATAGGGATCGAAACGGCGCACATAGGTGATTTTCTGCGCCTTGGAGCCGTCGCCGCCCGGCACATACCAGTCATAGCTGACGAATCCTGCTCCGTCGCCATTGGCGACGGTATCGAGGATCGCGCGCGTGCTTTGCCGCATCAGCGGGTCGCTGTTCTCGAGCTGATTCGTGCCTTCGACGCTCGGCGTGATCGGGGACAGCAGCGACCAGCCAGTGCCGTCATCGACGAAGAAATAGCCGCGGCCGTTGAAAAAGCGCTGCTCGCGCAGCGCGGCGAGAATCAGGGACTGTATCTCGCTGTCCGGCAGGCGCCCGCGCTCGCGCCGGTACAACGCCGTGGCAATGCTGTGGGCCTGATCCACCTGTTCCTGCGCCTCTTCGCGCAGCAACGATTCAGCGCGATCGAAGACAAAGCCCGCCTGCTCCATAACCGTCTCGATGTTGGCTTGCAATTGTGCATGCAAGTCGGCATCGAACTCGGCTTCCAGCGCTTGCAGCTGCGCTTCGCGCTGTGAATAGTTCGCCGCCAGCAGATAACCAATGATCACCAGCAGCAGGACCGCCACGGTCCCCACCATGCCGATGACCAGGTAGCGAGAAAGAGCTTGCGATTTGATTCGATAATCCAAGATCAGCGGTATCCCTGCCAGCATCGCGCCCGAACGGGCCTAAGGGTGACAAACCGCGTCTTGTAGCAGAGCGAAAATGGCCTTGCAAACGCGGCCACGGGTTTGACTGACCTGAATCAATAGGTGCAGTGAAATTGCATCTTCGGTGGAATTGGCCGCGGCCAATATGGGCCGATCACAGGTGCGCCGGCAGACGTCAGAATGCTTCCAGGCGCCAGACGTCGAACGCGACCTCTTCATAGGGATGGGCAAGCTTGAGCGCGGCGACAACGGCCTCGATCCGCTCGTCAGGGCAGACCAGCTCGACTTTCCACTCCTCGAGCTGTTCCAGCGCGCCCTGCTCGCCTATATGGGGATTGCTGCCGGCGAGCGGACGGAACTGGCCGATGCCCCTGGTCTGCCAGCAACAGCTGTCATAGTCGCCGATACGGCCGGCGCCGGCGTCGAACAGCGCCTGCTTCACGGCGTCGAGATTCGCGTCCGGCACGAAAAAGCAGAGTTTGTACATGAGCAGGCTCCTTTGCTTTTACGCAGGCTGGGTGAAGCGCCGAAGGTGCGTAACCCAACAGCCGTGCTGGCTGGCATCAATCGATCTGTACTGCGATCGATATTGCGGGTTACGCGATGCTCGTACAGCGAGGAAACCTATCAAATTCATCGGGATGCATCGCTAGACCCACCCTCCGGTCCGTGGATTCGGGACCTTTGGGTGTGGCGTCTTTTACGCGTCACCCGTCACGAGCTTACCGCAGTCCCAGAACGTCCTGCATATCGTACAGGCCCGGCGCCTGCTCACCCAGCCAGCGCGCGGCACGTACAGCGCCCTTGGCGAATGTCATGCGGCTGCTGGCCTTGTGGGTCAGCTCGATACGCTCGCCCTCGGTGGCGAACAGTACCGTGTGATCGCCGACCACATCGCCGGCACGGATGGTTTCGAAACCGATCTCCTTGCGCGTACGCGGCCCGATCTGGCCTTCGCGGCCGTATACGGCGCACTCCTTGAGATCGCGGCCGAGCGCATCCGCCACCACCTCGCCGAGACGCAGCGCGGTGCCGGACGGCGAGTCCACCTTGTGACGGTGGTGCGCTTCGATCACCTCGATGTCGTAGTCATCACCGAGAGTACGGGCGATCAGGTCCAGCACCTTGAAGCAGACGTTGACGCCAACGCTCATGTTGGGCGCGAACATGATCGGAATCCGCTGGCCACGCAGCTGGAGCTCCGACTTCTGAGTGTCGCTGAGGCCGGTCGTACCGATGACGATCTTCTTGCCGTGCTGGGCGCAGAGGGCCACGTTTTCCATCGTCGTCTGGGGCGTGGTGAAGTCGATCAACACATCGAAATCGTCCAGTACCGCGTTCAGGTCGCCGACCAGGGAAACGCCGAGTTTGCCCACGCCCGCCAGCTCGCCGGCATCGGCGCCGATCAGCGAGCTGTCCGGCTCGACGATGGCGGCGCTCAGTTCCACGCCTTCGGCCAGTTGCAACGCCTCGATATTGGTCTTGCCCATTCGACCGGCTGCACCGGTTACCGCTACTCGAATCATGTTGTCAGTAATCTCTGTCGGATAGGGTGATCTGTAAGCGTCGGGCGCCTCAGCTGTCGTCCTTCGGGAACGACTGGTTCATATCCAGTGCCGGCTTGTCGCACCCCGGGTGTCCCACCACCCGCGCCGGCACACCGACCACGGTGGTATGGGGCGGCACGTTTTCCAGCACCACGCTGCCACCGCCGACCTTGGCGCCGGCGCCAATCTCGATATTGCCGAAGATCTTGGCGCCGGCGGCGATCAGCACGCCCTCGCGAATCTTCGGGTGGCGATCGCCGCTTTCCTTGCCGGTACCGCCAAGGGTGACGTTCTGTAGGATGGAAACGTCGTTCTCCACCACGCTGGTTTCGCCGATGACGATACCGGTGGCGTGATCCAGCATCACGCCGCGGCCGATCAGGGCCGCCGGATGGATGTCCACCTGCAGCGTCGAGCTGACGCGGCTCTGGATATATAGCGCCAGCGCGCGGCGCTCCTCGCCCCAGAAGTAATGCGCAATACGGTAGGACTGCAGCGCGTGAAAACCCTTGAGGTAGAGCATCACGGTGCAGAGGCTGTCGACCGCCGGGTCACGGGTGGTGACGGCCAGCAGGTCCTGACAGGCGCAGTCGATGATCACGGGATCGTGGGCGTAGGCCTTCTCGATCAGCTCGCGCAGCGACACCGCCGACATCACCTCGTCGGCCAGCTTCGATGCCAGTAAAAACGACAGCGCGGACGCCAGATCCTGGTGGCTGATGATGGCGGCGTGATAGAAGCTGGCGAGAAAGGGCTCGCGCTCCACTTCGCGCCGTGCTTCATCCTGAATACGGGTCCAGAGCGCTTCAGGCTCCACGACAATGCTGTTCATGCTTCCCCCTGATCAGGTCATGTCTTCGAAGAACTGCTTCACCGAATCGAAGAAAGACGACTTCTTCGGGCTGTGCTTGTGGCCCTCGTCTGCCGTTTCCTGGAACTCCTTGAGCAGCTCTTTCTGGCGGCTGGTCAGGTTGACCGGGGTTTCGACCACGACGCGCACCAGCAGATCGCCGGTCGGACCACCGCGCACCGGGCTCACGCCCTTGTTGCGCAGCCGGAACAGCTTGCCGGTCTGGGTCTCGGCCGGTACCCGCAGCTTGACGCGGCCATCGAGGGTCGGCACCTCGAGTTCGCCACCGAGCGCAGCGTCGACGAAGCTGATCGGTACCTCGCAGTATAGGTTGCGTCCGTCACGTTCGAAGATCGGGTGCTGCAACACATTGACCTGAACGTAGAGGTCGCCCGCCGGACCGCCATGGCTGCCCGCCTCGCCCTCGCCGGAGAGACGGATGCGGTCGCCGGTATCGACGCCGGGCGGAATCTTCACCGACAGGGTCTTCACCTTTTCGACGCGGCCATGGCCGCGACAGCTGCCACAGGGATCGGAGATCACCTTGCCTTCGCCACGACAGGTCGGGCAGGTCTGCTGCACCGAGAAGAACCCCTGTTGCATGCGCACCTGGCCGTGGCCGCCGCAGGTACCACAGGTCTTGGCGCTGGTGCCCGGCTTGGCGCCGGAACCGTCGCAGGTGTCGCACGGCACCAGGGTCGGGACCTTGATGGTCTTCTCGACACCGCGCACCGCCTCTTCGAGGCTCAGGTCGAGGTTGTAGCGCAGATCCGCGCCGCGCTGCACCGAGCTGCGACGACGGCCGCCGCCCCCTGCGCCGCCGAAGATATCGCCGAAAACGTCGCCGAAGATATCGGAGAAGCTGCCGTCGAAACCGCCGCCGCCGAAGCCGCCGGCGCCCTGCTCGACACCGGCATGGCCGTACTGGTCATAGGCGGCCTTCTTCTGCGCATCGGACAGTACCTCGTAGGCCTCGTTGACCTCCTTGAACTTGTCCTCGGCCTCGGCATCCCCCGGGTTGCGGTCCGGGTGAAACTTCATGGCCATGCGCCGGTAGGCCTTCTTGATATCGCGGTCGGAGGTATCCCGCGACACCCCCAGCACTTCGTAATAATCTCGTTTCGACATATGCGGATCTGTCATGTTTCGGCGGTCAGGCCGCCGGGAACCGGACACGACAACGCGGGCTATCGCCCGCGCTGCCTCGTTTCAGAGCTTGGCGCGCCACCACGGGCATCGATTGCTCCGGGGTGGTGCACCGAACGTCCGACGACTTACTTCTTGTCGTCCTTGACCTCTTCGAACTCTGCATCGACGGCGTCGTCGCCGGCCTTGCCGGAAGCCTGCTCAGCGCCACCCTCGGCCGCTTCAGCCTGCTGTGCGGCGTCCGCGTACATCTTCTGGGCGATGCCGGAGATGGCTTCGGTCAGCGCAGCGGTCTTGGCTTCGATTTCGTCCTTGCTGTCGCCTTTCAGCACTTCTTCCAGCTCGGAGATCGCCTTCTCGACCTGCTCCTTCTCCTCGGCAGTGGCCTTGTCGCCAGCTTCGGTCAGGGTCTTGCGCGCCGAGTGGACCATGGCGTCGCCCTGGTTACGGGCCTGGACCAGCTCTTCGAACTTCTTGTCCTCTTCCGCATGCGACTCGGCATCGCGAACCATCTGGTCGATCTCGTCGTCGGACAGGCCGGAGGAAGCCTTGATCACGATGGACTGCTGCTTGCCGGTGGCCTTGTCCTTGGCGGACACGTTGAGGATACCGTTGGCATCGAGGTCGAAGGTGACTTCGATCTGCGGTACGCCGCGCGGTGCCGGCGGGATGTCGGCCAGGTCGAAACGGCCCAGCGACTTGTTCTGCGCCGCCTGCTTGCGCTCGCCCTGTACCACGTGGATGGTCACGGCGTTCTGGTTGTCGTCGGCAGTCGAGAAGATCTGCGACTTCTTGGTCGGGATGGTGGTGTTCTTCTCGATCAACGACGTGGCGACGCCACCCATGGTTTCGATACCCAGGGTCAGCGGCGTTACGTCCAGCAGCAGCACGTCCTTGACGTGACCGGCCAGCACCGCACCCTGGATGGCGGCACCGATGGCGACGGCTTCATCCGGGTTGACGTCCTTGCGCGGCTCCTTGCCGAAGAATTCGGCAACGGAACGCTGTACCAGCGGCATGCGGGTCTGACCACCGACCAGGATGATCTCGTCGATGTCGGACGCGCTCAGGTCGGCATCTTTCAGCGCGACACGGCACGGCTCCAGCGAACGCTTGACCAGCTCCTCGACCAGGGACTCCAGCTTGGCGCGGCTCACCTTGACGTTGAGGTGCTTCGGACCGGTGGCGTCGGCGGTGATGTACGGCAGGTTGACGTCGGTCTGCTGCGCAGACGACAGCTCGACCTTGGCCTTCTCGGCCGCTTCCTTCAGACGCTGCAGCGCCAGCGGGTCGTTGTGCAGATCGATGCCGGACTCTTTCTTGAACTCGTCCGCCAGGTAGTTGATCAGTTTCAGGTCGAAGTCTTCGCCACCGAGGAAGGTGTCGCCGTTGGTCGCCAGTACTTCGAACTGGTGCTCGCCGTCAACATCGGCGATTTCGATGATGGAGATATCGAAGGTACCGCCACCGAGGTCGTATACGGCGATGGTGCGGTCACCCTTGCCCTTGTCGAGGCCGTAGGCCAGCGCCGCGGCAGTCGGCTCGTTGATGATACGCTTGACTTCGAGACCGGCGATGCGGCCGGCATCCTTGGTGGCCTGACGCTGGGAGTCGTTGAAGTAGGCCGGTACGGTGATGACCGCTTCGGTCACCGGCTCGCCCAGGTAATCCTCGGCGGTTTTCTTCATCTTTTTCAGCACTTCGGCCGAAACCTGCGGCGCGGCCAGCTTCTTGCCCTTGACCTCGACCCAGGCGTCGCCGTTGTCGGCTTCGATGATCTTGTACGGCACCATCTTGATGTCTTTCTGTACGACATCATCCTTGAAGCGACGGCCGATCAGGCGCTTGATGGCGAACAGGGTGTTGTTCGGGTTGGTCACGGCCTGACGTTTCGCCGGCTGACCGACCAGGGTCTCGCCATCTTCGGTGTAGGCGATGATGGACGGGGTGGTGCGATCGCCTTCAGCGTTCTCGATTACCTTGGTCTTTTCACCGTCAAGGATAGCCACGCAGGAGTTGGTGGTCCCCAGGTCGATACCGATGATTTTACCCATTCGTCTTCACTCCAGTGTTTGCAGTGCCCGCTTCAGGAGCGGCAGCACGAAATCCGATTAAAACAGCTTGAATCTCTATATGAGTCCGCCGTGCTGAGTTTCAAGGGCGGACGCGCAATCTTTGATCAAAAGCCAGAGCCCCATTGGGACTTGTTTGCAGGCTCTCAGCCCTTGGCGACCATGACCATCGCCGGACGCAGCAGGCGGCCGCTCAGGGTGTAACCCTTCTGCACCACGGCTACGACGGTGTTGGCGGCGGTACCCGGCACCTCGACCATCGACATCGCCTGATGCAGCGCCGGATCGAAGGCCTCGCCCTGGGGGTCCACCGGCTCGATGCTGAACTTGCCGAGGCCCGACAACAGCATGTTCAGGGTCATTTCGACGCCTTCGCGGATCGCCTTGTTGGCCTCGTCTTCTCCGCAGGCTTCGACGGCGCGCTCCAGGCTGTCGACGATCGGCAGCATCTCGTTGGCGAACTTCTCGACGCCGAACTTGTGCGCTTTCTCGACATCCTGCTCGGCACGACGACGCACATTCTGGGCTTCAGCCTGGATGCGCAGCATCTGATCGCGCAGTGCTTCCGCTTCAGCAGTGGCCTTGTCCAGATCGGCGGCCAGGGTGGCGGCGTCGGGCAGCTCGGCGGCATCGGCCTCGGGCGCGTCTGAGGCGTTGTCGGCTGCCTGGGCTTCCGCGTCGACGCCCTGCGCCGCGGAGTCTTCGGTTACCGGGGTCTCAAGCGTTTCGTCCGCCGGATGCTTCTGCTGTTCTGCCATTCGTTATCTCCAACAGTAGGATCAATACTGCTGCTCTATATGGGGCTATTCGTCAGTGATTCAACCGCCGCGAGGAAATTTTTTGCACGCCTGACCGCTTGCTGATTGCAACGCCTGTGGAAATGACCTATACAGTGAAAACACTGTATGAAAACACAGGTATGAACACATCATGCTCAGTCAGTTGACGATTCGCAACTACGCCATTGTCGAAAGTCTGGACCTTGAACTTCAAACCGGCATGACGGTGGTCAGCGGCGAAACCGGCGCCGGCAAGTCCATCATGCTGGACGCCCTCGGCCTGGCCCTGGGTGACCGCGCCGAGGGCGGCGCGGTGCGCGTCGGCGCCGAGCGCGCCGAAATCGTCGCCCGCTTCGACCTCAGCCAGCTGCCCACCGCCGCGGCCTGGCTCCAGGCCCAGGAGCTGGACATGGACGGCGAATGCCTGCTGCGCCGCGTCATCACCGCCGAGGGGCGCTCGCGCTCCTACATCAACGGCCAGCCCTGCCCGGTGGCCGCGGTGCGCGCACTGGCCGGCCACCTGGTCGACATCCACGGCCAGCACGAGCACCAGCGCCTGCTCAAGCGCGAGTACCATCGCACCCTCCTCGACGAGTACGCCGGCCAGGTGCGCCGCGCCGACGAGGTGCGCGAACGCTACCAGGAGTGGCGCCGCCTCGACCAGGAGCTCAAGACGCTGACCGAACAGAGCGAGGAGCAGACCGCCCGCATCCAGCTGCTGAGCTACCAGACCGAGGAACTCGACCAGCTGGGCCTGGCCGAGAACGAGCTGGAGGCGCTGGAAGAAGAGCAGAAGATGCTCGAGAACGCCGGCCAGATCCTGCACACCGGACATCAGCTGCTGCAGCTCACCAGCGATAGCGAAGGCGAGAACTGCCTCAGCCTGCTGAACCACTGCGAGCAGCTGCTCGCCTCCCTCGACAGCCAGTCGCCGGCGTTGCGACAGGCCGCCGAAATGCTCAGCAGCGCCCAGATCCAGATCGACGAGGCGAGCCAGGAAGTGCGCCACTACCTCGACCGCGTCGAGATCGATCCCGGCCGCCTGCAGGAAGTCGAAGAGCGCCTGACGACGATCTACGACATCGCCCGCAAGCACCGCATCCAGCCGGAGGAACTGATCGAATTCCACCAGCGCCTGCGTCAGGAACTCGACTCCCTGAGCCGCTCCGACGAGGAGCTCGACGCCCTCGCCGAGCGGGCTCGCAAAACCCGCGACGCCTACCTCGAAGCCGCCACCAAGCTGAGTCAGGCGCGGCAGAAAGCCGCGCGCAAGCTGGCCAAGGCCGTCGACGGCCAGCTGCACGAACTCGGCATGCCGGTGGCGCAGTTCGAAGTCGCCCTGACCGAACTGCCGGCCGACCGCCGCGGCCCGCAGGGGCTCGAGGAGGTCGAGTTTCTGATCACCGCCAACCGCGGCCAGCCGGCACGGCCGCTGGCCAAGGTCGCGTCCGGTGGCGAACTGTCACGCATCAGTCTGGCGATCCAGGTGATCACCGCCGAAACCTCCTCGACCCCGACGTTGGTATTCGACGAAGTCGACGTCGGCATCGGCGGCGCCATCGCCGAAGTGGTCGGCCGCAAGCTGCGGGAACTGGGCGAGCGCGCCCAGATCCTCTGCGTCACTCACCAGCCGCAGGTCGCCTCCCAGGGCCACCAGCACCTGTTCGTCAGCAAGAACAATGGCACCGCCCGCACCCAGACCCGCATCCGCAACCTCGGCCGCGACGACCGCGTACAGGAAGTCGCCCGTATGCTCGGCGGCATCGATATTACCGAACGCTCGGTCGCCCACGCGCGCGAAATGCTGGGGCTGGGGTGATCGGAGGGTGGGTGCAGCGATGCATCCCACTGAATTTGACCGGTTACCTCGCCGTGCGGGCATCGCGTAACCCGCAATATCGATCGCATTACAGATCGATTGATGTCGGCGGGCATGTCGGTGGGCGAAACCCACGTGGAACGCCGATCCCAACCGTCCAGGTCCCCTGGTGCCGGTGACCTGCGGCTTCGCCGGGTGTTGGGTTACGGACCTCCGGTCCTCCACCCAACCTACAATCTACAAACCACAAACGCACAAAAGCCGGCAATTGCCGGCTTTTGTCGTTACAGCTCTACCGCTATGCAAGCCCTACTTCGCCTCGCAGCCATCCTTGCAGACGCCGTACAGGTAAAGCGTGCGGTCGGTGATGGTGAAGCCCAGTTGCTCGGCGATCTCGTTCTGACGCTTGACCAGCTCGGGATCGGTGAATTCGCGGACCTTGCCGCATTTCACGCAGACCACGTGGTCGTGCTGTTCGTCGCGGGACAGCTCGAACACCGAATGGCCGCCTTCGAAGTGGTGACGGGACACCAGGCCCGCTGACTCGAACTGCGTGAGGACGCGATAGACGGTCGCCAGGCCGACATCCTCGCCCTGCTCCATCAACAGCTTATAGATATCCTCGGCACTGAAATGATCACCCTCGCCGGCTTTTTCAAGAATCTGGTAGATCTTAACCCTGGGCAGGGTGACTTTCAGTCCTGCTTTACGCAGTTCCTGATTTTCAAGCGCCATACAGTTCTGTCTCTATGCTATTCGCGTTTTGAAATCGTTCGGCCACTGAACAAATTGACACCCATCCAGCGGCTCCTTAGACTCCATTATCTTTATTTATGCACGAAAGTGGAAGTTTAAAGCAGATGCGAAAGTTTCTCGTAAGCATCGCCGCCAGCCTTCTGATCGCCGGCTGCACGGAGTTCCCCGGCGTTCACAAGATCGACATCCCGCAGGGCAATGTCGTGACCCAGGAGATGGTCGACAAATTGCAACCTGGCATGACCCGCAACCAGGTCCGCTACGTCATGGGCACCCCGCTGGTGACTGACACCTTCAGCCCCGATCGCTGGGATTACATCTACAGCATGCGCAAAGGCGGCGAGAAGCGGACCCAGAAAACCCTTTCGCTGTACTTCAAAGACGACCGTCTGGAGCGCGTCAGCGGCGACTACCGCCCCGGCGGCGCTGCGCAGTAAGCAAGCGCTGCCCTTCCCCCTCTAATCCCCCGCAGCGAGTCGCCAAGGGATCACTCGCACGACGCATTTTTGAAGGCACAGTGGGCCTATGTCGAGAAAATGCAACACAGCGGATGGCGAATTGGGGGGGGTCTGAAGGGAGACTAGTGGGGCAAGGGCAGCGCTAGAGGCGGTGCCGCCCGGCGCCGCCCATCAGCCCCTTCAGCCGTTATCGGCTTCCTTTTTCGCCTTCATCTTCGCCGCCCGCTTGGCCCGAGCCTCCTTTGGATCGGCAATCAGCGGACGGTAGATCTCGACACGCTGGCCATCCTTCAGCACATAGTCGCGCGGCTTCGCGATCGCCTTGCCGAAGACCCCCATCGGCGCGGTCGCCGGGTCGATCTCCGGAAACAGCTCGACGATACCGGAGCGCATCACCGCCTCGTGGGCAGTGCAGTCGTCATCGACATGCAGCGAAATGATTTTCTGTTCGTGCGGCAGTGCATAGGCCACTTCGACTGTGATCATCCTCAATCCTCTCAACCGTAGATCTGGTCCGCGCGGGTGACGAAGGCGTCCACCAGGGTGGTCGCGACCTGATTGAACACCCTGCCCATGGCAAGCCCGGTGAGCTTGCCGGTGAAGTCGAAGCTCAGGTCGAGGCTGACCTTGCAGGCCTCGTCACTAAGCGGCTTGAAGGTCCAGACACCGCTGAGCGACGAAAACGGGCCTTCGACCAGTTCGATGGTCATCCTGCCGGGACGCTCCAGCCGGTTGCGGGTGGCGAAGCTGTACTTCAGCCCCGCCTTGGACAGATGCAGGCGCGCCACCAGCTCCTCATCGGTGTCTGTGATCACGTCGACCGAGGCGCACCAGGGCAGAAACTGCGGGTACGCCCGGACGTCGTTTATCAGATCGAACATCTGTTCAGCGGTGTGAAATACCAGAGCGCTGCGCTCTACACGGGTCATTGCCATCTCGGTCAGGCCAGTTTCTGGTACAGATTAAGCGCAAAAATAATCGCCACTGCAACCGGCGACACGAAACGCAACACCTGGTACCAGAGGCGGAAATGCAGCGGCGCCGCGACTGCCAGTTCGTTCTCGACCAAGTTCCGCTTCAGGAACCAGCCGACATAGACCGCCAGGAACAGACCGCCCAGCGGCAGCAGGATATTGGCGGTGACGAAGTCGAGGAAGTCGAAGGTGTTCATCCCCAGCAGCGTGAAGCCGGAGAGGAAGTTGAACGACCCCAGGCAGGCGATGCCGACGCCCCAGCCGGCGAAGCCCAGCAGCAGGCAGGCCGGCAGACGTTCGAGTCCGAAACGCTCCACCAGCCAGGCGGTGGCCGGCTCCATCAGCGAGATCGCCGAGGTCCAGGCGGCAACGCCGACCAGCAGGAAGAACAGGAAACCGAAGATCTGACCGCCCGGCATCTGGCCGAACGCCACAGGCAGCGTGATGAACATCAGGCCGGGGCCCGCGCCGGGATCGAGCTCGTTGGCGAACACGATGGGAAAGATCGCCATGCCGGCGACCAGCGCCACCACGGTATCGAGCAGACCGATGGTCATCACGGTGCCGCCGATCGAGGCGTTCTTCGGCATATAGGCGCCGTAGGCCAGGATCGCGCCCATACCCAGCGACAGCGTGAAGAACGAATGGCCCAGCGCCACCAGCACGCTGTCCCAGGTCAGCGCATCCAGCGAGAAGCTGAACAGGAACGACAGGCCCTCACCGAAGTGACCGGTGGTGAAGGAGTAGCCCAGCAGCAGCAACAGCAGCACGAACAGCGCCGGCATCATGATGCGCGTGGCGCGCTCCAGGCCCTTGTTGACGCCGCCGACCACGACCACCATCACCAGTACCACGAACACCGAATGCCAGATCAGCATGGTTTCCGGCGCCGCCAGCAGCGCCTCGAAATGGCTGCCGGCCTGATCGCGGCCGATATCGGTGTAGTCGCCGTTGGCCATGCCGGCAATATAGTGCAGCACCCAGCCGGCGATGACGGAATAGAAGGTGAAGATAAGGAAGCCCGCGATCGCGCCCATCCAGCCCAGCAGCTGCCAGCGGCTCGACAGCCCGGACTCCAGCGCGGTTTCCTTGACCGAGTTGATCGGGCTGCAGCGGCCGCGACGGCCCACCAGCACCTCGCCCATCATGATCGGAATACCGACGAGCAGGATGCAGACCAGATACACCAGCACGAAGGCGCCGCCGCCGTTCTCGCCGGTGATATAGGGAAACTTCCAGATATTGCCGAGTCCCACTGCGGAACCGGTCGCGGCTAGGATGAACACCCAGCGGCTGGCCCAGGTACCATGAATAGACTGCCGTTCCTGCATCTTTACCTCTTCTACAGGGTCCCAGATGAAACGTTGCTGCCTTCGCCGGAGCACCGGCCGACGCGAAAAGCCGGCGTACATTTGCAGACGAACGGTTATGCAACGCAAAGCGGGGCATTGTTCATATTTCGCGCGGAACAGGCAACTTTTTTACGCCTGATGCCCCAATCTGGACCCATTGTGAGCGAAAGCGTAGTTGCTCTCTTTCCAGCCTCCCTGCACACCGATATAATCGCCCGCCATGGCAAAGAAGAAACCAAAGAACACCGGCTCGACCATCTGTCTCAACAAGAAGGCGAAGCACGAATACCACATCGAAGAGAAATTCGAGGCGGGGGTCGCGCTCACCGGTTGGGAGGTCAAGAGCCTGCGCGAAGGCCGCGGCCAGCTGGTCGACTCCTACGTCGTGCTCAAAAATGACGAAGCCTGGCTCGTCGGGGCGCACTTCACGCCATTGATCAGCGCCTGCACCCACGTCGTCGCCGACCCGCGACGCGACCGCAAGCTGCTATTGCACCGGCGCCAGATCGACAAGCTGTCCGGCGCCGTTCAGGCAAAGGGCTACACCTGCGTGGCGCTGGCGCTCTACTGGAAGCAGGGCCGCGTCAAGTGCGAGATCGCGCTGGTGAAAGGCAAGAAGCTGCACGACAAGCGTGCCGCCGAGAAGGACAAGGACTGGGATCGCCAGAAGCAACGCCTGATGACGGCCCAGTAAGGGCCTGTTCGCGGGTTCTTAAAATTTTTTGTGGCAACCGCCGAACTTTCTGACATGACCGGTTGTCACATTGAAAGAGCCAAGGAACACGGATTCAGCGGCACGGGCAAAAGAGATACCACCCGTGCAACAAACTCCGTATAATGGCCGTTAATTCGGGGGTGACTTGGCTTCGACGCCGATTACGAACCCTTGGGTGCATGTCGAGTTCGTAGTGAATCTCGTAAATCCGTCACTACACTAGTTATAGTTGCTAACGACGATAACTACGCTCTGGCTGCTTAAGTCAGCCAGCGCCGCGCTTTAAGGTGTCTGTAACTTAAAGATTTTGCGGTGTCATACGAGACAGGATCGCCCGGAAGCTTTGCCCTAAGCTGAACGGTTAAAACTAAAAGGGCTCGCCCACAACACCCTGGCTCTCGGGTCGTGACGGGTTAATCCAATAGAGAAGCCTAAACATGTAGAGCTTAAGGCAGAGGATTGGCGGACGCGGGTTCGAAACCCGCCACCTCCACCAAATTCAAGAAAACGGGGTTACCGGCACGGTAACCCCGTTTTTTTTGAATTTTAGTTAAGGCGGGCTTGAGAACCCGCGGAGCGGGTTCGAGTCGGACGCACGTAGTGCGGGAGACAACGTGGCCGCTTGCGGCAACGGCCCGAAGGGCGAGGGTCGAAGACCCGAGTAATCCCGCCACCTCCTGTGTCCGTGTGGCACCTGTCCTACCGAAGCGAAAGCTCCATTTCTTTGGCATTTGCGTTCGGGCGAGTTAATCACCCGCGGATCGGGTTCGAGTCGGACGCGCGCAGCGCGGGAGACAATGGTGCCGCTTGCGGCAACGGCCCGAAGGGCGAGGGTCGAAGACCCGAGTCATCCCGCCACCTCCGGCTCCCGTTCCAAACTACCTCAGAAGCAAGCCCCGAACAGAGATGGGCAGGATGGGTGGAGCCGCCACTATACCTTCCTCGCCGGTTGGCTCCGGGTTCCTGGCGGCACCCCATCAGCCACGTCCCTTGATGAATTCAGGGTCCCGCCAGAAGACCAAAGCACCCGGCCAGACCGGCTCCCGCCAGTGACCCGAATCGTATAGGCAAAACACCGGAGCTGGGCTAGGATTGCTTGCAGCCATCAGGAAGTGTGGCCGGAATCAGGATGAGCGAGCCCGAGAAGGCTTGCTGCAACGTCTAACACAGGGACAGGTACAATCATGGAGCTTTTTCTAATTGCGCTGGCTTTTCTGGTCATCGTTTTATTCGTCAAAACCAGGAAGAAAAACAGCATCGAAGCATCATCCGATGCTGCAGAAAATCCCTTTTACCTGAAGAGCCGGCTTTTCACACCGCCGGAACTCAAGTACCTCGAAGCGCTTGAACAGGCCGTAGGCAGCCAGTACAGGATAATGGGAAAGGTCCGGATTGCGGATATTTTCGGCGTCAGGAAAAGTAAACACTCCTACAGCCACTTCAACAGGATCAAGGCCAAGCACTTCGACTACGTGCTTTGCGATGCCAGAACCTACAAGCCCGTTGCGGCGATAGAACTCGATGATGCCTCACATCAGCGCAAATCGCGCGCAGAGCGCGATGACTTCGTCAACCGTATCTGTCTAGCCAACGACTTCCCCCTTCTTCGTGTGGCCTTGCAGCACGACTACGACCTCGGCGTTATCAAACGCTCGATCGAGGACAGCATCGGCGAACACCCCACCGGTGATTTGGACCTGGGCATTCGGGCCCAGCCCGAGTAAACGCACCCGCAAGGAAGCAATCACCAATAACGTGGGGTCCGGATATGGGGCTGCAAGGCAGGG
>JABXIM010000155.1 GCA_013373085.1 Oceanospirillaceae bacterium
ACAAGTTTTGCTTGGCGACCATAGCAAGGTGGAACCACCTGATCCCATACCGAACTCAGTAGTGAAACGCTTTAGCGCCGATGGTAGTGTGGGGTTTCCCCATGTGAGAGTAGGTCATCGCCAAGCATCTAATTAAACAAAAGCGCCCCGGCCGACTGGTCGGGGCGTTTTTGTTTTGGCTATAACCTGCCGAACCGGTCATCGGTTCGATATTGTGGATCGAGATGTGTCATCATCGGTTGCACGAGTGACAACTGACTGGATGGAGAGACCGGGGAGGAAGAAAAGAGCCCCCGCACCGTCCTTGGATCTGGGGGCGTCTGCGCGGAGCATACCGGCTGTCCTTGCCGTAGCTGACGAGTTCCCTTCGCCATCAGATTCCTCTGTGCCCGTGCGCAGGATCCAGTATCGCTGATTCTGGTGATTAGACCATAGGAAAAAGTCCTAAAAGGTACTTTTAAACGGCATAATCTTGGGCGCATGATTGGCGCTCGAGTCTGCTACGAAACGTCCGATCCGCATTAATGAAGAGCAATGGATACACTCAATGAGCCCCAGGAAACCTGAGAACCCTGAATTCCTTGGAGAGGCCCGTTTCGTAGCCAGCCCAAACTTCAATGAACGCCCGTCGGGCGAGGTGTCGCTGCTGGTTATCCACAATATCAGCCTGCCTCCGGGCCAGTTCGGCACCGGTTGCGTGGAGGCCCTGTTCTGCAACGGTCTGGACTGGGATAAGCATCCTTTCTTCAAGGCCATCGAGGGCCTCGAGGTTTCGGCACATCTACTGATTGAGCGCTCAGGTGAGGTTGTTCAGTTCGTCCCTTTCGGCAAAAGAGCCTGGCATGCCGGTCAATCAAGTTTCGAAGGGCGTGAGAACTGCAACGACTTCTCTATCGGAATTGAGCTGGAAGGCACCGACGAACTGCCCTATACGGACACGCAGTATGAGCAGCTGGCGCTTGTGACAAACACCATTATGCGTTGCTATCCGCACATCACTCCTGATCGAATAGTCGGACATTGCGATATTGCGCCCGGACGCAAGACGGATCCAGGTCCTGCATTCGATTGGGATCGTTTTCGTGGCTTGCTCGATACGACGGTCTGCTGAGCTGATTTCATCCCCCGCTCCTCCCGGTCGTGCCACTAACTGCTATCTACTGATTTAGCTGAGAATAGTTTTCATCTATCATATAGCGCTTTCGCGATCGGGGCCCATTTTCGGGCTGTCCCGGTTACGGGTTAAAGCGCGTCCGTCGCACGTTGAGCACTGCCTGTCCGGTGCCTTTGTGCTTCGTCGCTACAGACATTTTCAAATCGTTTCGGGACAAGATGAGTCAGTTGCTGGAAGTCGAGTCAATCAGCTGCGCCTACAGGGATACTGTGGTGGTACGCGATCTCTCCTTTGCGGTCGGCGTCGGAGAAATCGCCTGCCTGCTCGGGCCCAGTGGCTGTGGCAAGACCACCGTCCTGCGGGCCATTGCCGGATTCAGTCAGTTGCGTGACGGTAACATCCGGATCCGGGGCGCGCAGATTTCCACGCCTGGGCTGACTGTTGCGCCCGAAAAGCGGCAGATGGGCATGGTGTTTCAGGACTATGCGCTGTTTCCCCACCTTAGCGTCGCCGAGAATATCGCCTTTGGCCTCAAGGGCGCGGACCGTACTGAGCGGCGGCGGATAGTGGCGGAGGTGCTGGAGCTGGTGCGGCTGCCCGACCTGTCGAAGCGTTACCCCCACGAATTATCCGGCGGTCAGCAGCAACGCGTTGCGCTGGCCCGTGCACTGGCGCCTAAACCGCAGCTGCTGCTGATGGACGAACCCTTTTCGAACCTCGATACGGAGCTGCGCAAGCAGCTGTCAGGCGAGGTTCGGGATATCCTCAAGCAGCAGGGGATCGCCGCCATCGTCGTGACTCACGACCAGGAGGAGGCCTTTACCATCAGCGATCGACTCGGGGTGCTGGCCGGAGGTGAACTGCAGCAGTGGGGACGGGCGGAAACGCTGTACTACGAGCCCGCCAACCCGCTTGTCGCCGGCTTTGTCGGCAAGGGCAGCCTGTTCGATGGGGCCTGCGTGAGCGAAACCTGCGTCGATACGGAGTTGGGGTTGCTGGAGTTTGCCGAGCCGTTTTGTGCGCCGGTGGGACATGCCGTCAAGCTTTTCATCCGGCCCTCGGATCTTCACCCCGGCCAGGACGGGTCGGTCGAGGCCAAGGTCCTGAGTCGGGAGTTTCTCGGCGTACAGACGCTGTATGGGCTTGAGTTGCCAAGCGGTCGTCAGGTCGAGGCGGAAGTGCGGGATAAAGTACTCTACCAACCCGGTGACCGGGTCAAACTGAAAGTGGCGGTACACCGCCCCATCGCATTTTTCGACTGAACGAGCCTGGTCCGGGGCCAGGCTTGGAATCTATTACAGCCGCACGAGAGTACCGGGCTGCGCGGGCTCTGAATGGTCCACCGTCGTGGCTTTTCGTTGGCAATGATCTGTTCCCTAAAGAACACTCATGAGCTCTGTGGCAGAGCAAGTGCTTTGCTGCAGCTGCTTAACCTGTCTCTTTCGCCATCTTTTCTAGCTGCAAGTACGCGCTTTTTGCGTTAGCCGATCAAGCCTGGCGTCGTGTGGCGGTAATCGACCGGCTCAGCAGAATGACCGGCAGGACCCCGACCAGCACGATCAGCAGTGCCGCCAATGAGCAGCGCTCGAGCATTTCGTCGGAGGCGTACTGGTAGACGAACGTTGCCAGGGTATCGTAATTGAACGGCCGCATAATCAGGGTCGCCGGCAGTTCCTTCATGCAGTCTACGAAGACCACCAACAGCGCGGTCAGCAGGCCGCCGCGGATCAGCGGCAGATGTACCCGCATTAGAGTTCCCGACGCTGTCTGGCCTAACGAGCGAGCGGCCATATCCATGGACGGTGTCACTTTCGATAAGGAGCTGTCGACGGCGCCTGTCGATACCGCCAAAAAGCGTACGACATAGGCAAGCACGAGCGCGAAGGTGGTGCCGCTGAGCAGCAAACCGGTGGAGACATCGAAGTGGCGGCGCATAAAGGCATCGACACTGTTGTCGAAGGCGGCCAGCGGAATGATCACGCCGAGTGCCAGCACCGCGCCGGGCATGGCGTAGCCCAGGCTGGAGAAGCGGACCGCGAACTGCAGCGACCTGCGTTCGCTGTAAAGGCGGCGTGCATAGGCCAGCACCACGGCAATGGCGATGGACACCACTGCAGCGGTCAGCGACAACGTGAAGCTGTGGCTGGCATAACTGAGAAAGTCTTCGGACCAGAGCTGGTCGAGGTAGCCGCTGGCGTACCAGGCAAGCAGGCCGCATGGAATGACGAACCCGCAAACGACCGGCATCAAGCAGAAGGCGGTAGCCACTGCGGCGCGCCAGCCGCGCAGGCGATACGGTTCCATCACACTGAAGCGGTCGGCGCTGTGGAACTGCTTCTGGCGTTCCCGTGCCTTGCGTTCAAGGGTTATCAGCATCACCACGAAGATCAGCATCAGGCTGGCGATCTGGGCCGCGCCGCCGAGGTTGTACATGTTGAGCCAGGTATCGTAGATGCCGGCTGTCAGGCTCTTGACGGCAAAATAATCGACGGTGCCGAAGTCATTGATGGTTTCCATCGAAACCAGCGATACGCCGACGGCGATCGCCGGACGGGCAATCGGCAGAGAAATGCGCCAGAAGCTCTGCCAGGCATTGCAGCCGAGCAGCCGGCTGGCATCACGCAGGCTGACAGACTGCTCGAGGAAGGCGGCACGGGCCAACAGGTAGATATAGGGATACAGTACCAGCGACAGCATGACGATGGCGCCGCCGAGGCTGCGGATCTCGGGGAACCAGTAATCCCGGGCAGTCTCCCATCCGAACAGGGTCCGTAACGCGCCCTGTACAGGGCCTGCGAACTCCAGCAGGTCGGTATAGACATAGGCGATTACGTAGGCCGGTACGGCAAAGGGCAGCAGCAACGCCCACTCGAACAGGCGGCGGCCGGGAAAGCGACAAAGCGTGACCAGCCAGGCGCTGCCGACGCCTGCGACCATCGACAGCAGGCTGACGCCGACGACGAGCTCGATCGTCGTGATGACATAGACCGGCAGGACGGTACTGGCCAGATGCGACCAGATGTTCTCGTCGGGAAACAGCGCGAGGTAGAACACCGCCAGCACCGGCAGAGCAACAATCAGTGCAATGCTCCATGCCAGGGTATACCAGCCGGCCAGACGGGGGCGGGGCAGGCGAGGCTGGCTGCAGGTCAGGGTGGCGGTGTCCGAGCGCATTCTTCTTCCAAACGACGAAAACGACAGCCGCGAAGGCTATCGTTCCCGTGTAACAAAGTCGACAGTTTTTCGGCAGCGCCGATGCGGGCGCCTGCCGTTCTCGCCGTCGTTATCAGTTATCGAATCCAACCTTGTCGAGCAGCTTCGAAGCCGTTGCACGCAGCGGGCCGAGCTCCTGCAGATTGATGGAATCGCCCTTGAAATCGCCCATATATTCGTTGATCAGCTCGGAGCGCGGGGTGTCCGGCCTGACCGGGAATTCGTAATTCACCTCGGCATAGATCGCCTGGGCCTTTTCGCTGCTGAGGAACTCGAGCAGCTTGACTGCATTCTCACGGTTCGGCGCGTATTTGGTCACGCTTGCGCCTGAAATGTTCATGTGCGCGCCACGATCGTCCTGGTTCGGGAAGATCAGGTTGACGGATTTCGCCCATTCCTGCTGTTCCGGCTGCTCTTCGTTGGTCAGCATCTTGCCGAAGTAGTAGGAGTTCCCCAGCGCCAGGTCACAGACGCCCTCTTTTACGGCCTTCACCTGAGAACGGTCATTACCCTGGGGCTTGCGCGCCAGGTTGGCCTTGAGGTCCTGAAGCCACTGCTCGGTCCATTCCTCGCCATGGTAGGCGATCATCGAGGCGAACAACGACAGGTTATAGGTATGCTTGCCGCTACGGGTGCAGATACGGCCCTTCCACTTCGGATCGGCGAGTTCCTCGTAGGTCTTGAT
Organism: Oceanospirillaceae bacterium; assembly: GCA_013373085.1. Lineage (GTDB taxonomy): Bacteria > Pseudomonadota > Gammaproteobacteria > Pseudomonadales > Balneatricaceae > Marinobacterium_A. The sequence continues at coordinate 5,013 of JABXIM010000155.1, forward strand.
TTCGCCCTTTTCGACGCGATCCTTGGAGGCGTAGATGATGCGGGAGCGAGCCGTCAGCGCGAACCAGCGGTTTTCCGGGTCGCGATAGTGTGCCGGGATATTGCTGGCCAGGGTTTCGCTTTCCACCGGGCTGACCAGACCGCGCTCGACAGCGTCGTACAGCGGGCCGACTTCCGCGGTCAGCAGTACATCGGCAGGGGAGTTCGGGCCCTCGTGTTCGAGTCGCTCGAGCAGACCGCCGCCGCCGGTTACCAAATTGACCTCAATGCCGGTCTCTTTGTTGAACTCTTCCAGCAGCGGTTTGATCAGGAACGCCTGCCGGTATGAGTAAACATTCACTTCGTCAGCGGCCTGGGCGATGGAAGCGGTGCCGGCCAGCGAAAGGGTGGCGGCGGCGAGCAGCGTGCGGGCGTATTTCATCCGTTGACTCACTTGTTCCGAGTTTGTGTTCGTAAAGGATAATGCGAACAATTCTTAATTATATTGTTGGGGCTGTCAAGTGCCGTAGCTGGGTGAAAAGACCAGAGAGGAACACTGTGCCGCAAGCCGTGGCTCCCGTGTCTTCAGGCACCGGTCTTCAGACTGGTGGAAAGAGTCGGGCCAACAGTACCGGAACCGCGGTTTCGACCCGCAGGATACGGCGACCGATATGCATCGGAACCAAACCGGCTTCGGCAAGCTTTTCCACTTCATAGGCAATAAAACCGCCTTCCGGTCCGATAGCCAGGGTTGTCGGCGCAAGCTCCGCTGCCGGACATTCGGCTGCATTATAAGGATGCGCCACCAGCGCACGTGTGCCGGCTGCGAGCGCCGTTAACTCGTCCTCGACAAAGGGTTTGAAGCGCTTACGCAGCTGGACGTCCGGTAGCCGGGTGTCGCCTGACTGCTCCAGACCGAGCAGGAGTTGTTCGCGAATCGCATCAGGACTTAGCAGCGGGGTCGACCAGTAGCTTTTATCGACCCGGTAGGAGTTGATCAGATACAGCCGCTCGACCCCCATTGCGGCGATTGTCTGCAGCGTGCGCTTCAGCATCTTGGGGCGCGGCAGGGCCAGGATCATCGTCAGTGGCAACGACGGTGGTGGTGCCTGGTCGAAGCAGGTTTCCAGCTCGATCCCGCTGTTGTCCTGTGCCAGTACCCGACCGCTTCCAACCCAGCCATCAAGTCGGCCGACTCTCAGGCTGTCGCCGACCTGAGGGTGCTGGATGGTGCGGATATGGTGAAATCGGCGATCGCTTAAACGGACGCGGGAAGGTGCGACAAAATCGCTGTCGTGCAGGAGAATCAGATTCATGGCCGCTGGGTCGACAAAAGAGTCGAGTATACCAAAGCCCGGTTCGGATTTAGCGGATGACGGTAATCAGGTGTCGTAAATCCAATGGTTTTTAGGGCACAGATGTAGGGCCATATTTTTCACTTGAATTTCTTGGTGCGCCATATTGGTGCTGTCGTCCGCTGAGCGTTGTCATGGAAGCGTAAAATATCCCCGGTATCGTCCCGTAGCTGGTTGATTTGTCGACCACTCTAGGTTTATCGTCGTTAATGTCCAAGGCTCGGACAGGCGTGAGCCGAACATAAGAAAACGATTGAAAATCGTCAGAAAAAACGGAAATTGACACTTAGGGGATGCAAGCATGAGCAAGAAAATCGCATTTGTCACCGGCGGTACCGGTGGTCTGGGTACTCCAATCTGTCGCTCGCTGGCGGATCAAGGCTTCACCGTAGTCGCTGGTTACTACAGCGGTGGCAAGCATGAAAAGGCGCAGGCCTGGCAGGAAGCCCAGCGGGCGGACGGATACGAGTTCGAAATCGCCTACGGCGACGTTACCGATGCCGACTCCTGCGCCAAGTGCGTCGCTGGCGTCGAAGAGAAGCTGGGCGCAAGCATCGACGTGCTGGTCAATAACGCCGGTATCACCCGTGACGGCCAGTTCAAGAAGATGTCCTGGGAGCAGTGGGACGAAGTGATGAGCGCCAACCTCGACTCGATGTTCCACATGACCCGCCTGGTGATCAACGGCATGATCGACAAGGGGTGGGGACGCGTCATCAACATCTCTTCTGTAAACGCCCAGAAAGGCCAGTTCGGCCAGTGTAACTACTCCGCGGCCAAGGCGGGTATCCACGGCTTCACCAAGGCGCTGGCGCAGGAAGTTGCGCGCAAGGGCGTGACTGTGAACACCGTCTCCCCGGGCTACATCAAGACCGAAATGGTCGCCAAGATCGCCCAGGACATCCAGGACAAAATCACCTCGACCATCCCGGTTGGCCGTTTCGGCACTCCGGAAGAGATCGGTCGCCTGGTGGCCTTCGTGGCCGATGAGGAATCCGGCTACATCACCGGATCCGATCTGTCGATCAACGGCGGTCTGCACATGTACTAAGGTTTAGCGGCACGCCGCAAGCCATAAAAAATCCCGCCTCGGCGGGATTTTTTATGGCTGGAGAAAACAGCGCTGCGCGGCAGCGGCAGCGCTGTTTTCTTTCGGCCGGGCGCTGTTACAGCAAGCCGTCCAGGTGACTGTAAAAGCGCGCGTGCAGCTCGGGATGGCGGCGGGTCAGCGGTACACAGCGCCACTCGTACTCCAGTCGCTGCAGATCGCTGAGACTGACCCTGCTGTTCTGCTGTTCCAGTGCCTGCTGCAGCCTTTGCATCTGGTACTCGAGGCGCGCGGCCTGATCCTCCTCCGGAGACGGCAGGCCGAGCTCGATCTCAAGCTGAATGCATAGCTGGCGCAGGCGGTCGCCCGCAGCCTCGGTCAGTTCCGGAATCAGCTCCGGCTCCTGCAGCACCTGGCACAGCAGCTGATAGCGCTGCTCGATCAGGTCCGCGAACTCGCTGTCACAGCGGGGCTGAGTCTCCCAGCGTGTCTGCATGGACTCCAGTGCCTCAGAGTCGGGCGATCCGGCGTCAAGCAGGGCTTCGAGTTCGTCGCAGAGCGCGATCCGGGCTTCCAACGCAGTGAAAGTGGCCGAGCTGCGGAGCTGTTCCAGACCGGCGCATTCACGCTCCAGTGCGTCGGCCGCGGTGTCGAAGCGGCGCCGGTATGGCTCGCTGAACTCCGCTTCCAGGGCGGTAAATGCGTTGCGTGCTTCATGCAGCTGCGCACGAATGTGTGCGCTGCCGGTCGGCGCGTCCAGCAGCTGTTCGAGCCTGTGGCAGAGCGTTTCGGCCCTGTCGCGCTGTTCGGTCTTCTGTTGGCGGTGTCGTTGCTGGCTGTCATTCAGCCGCGCAAAGATGTTGTCGCAGTGGCCGCGGAACTGTTTCCACAGGCGCTGCTCCTGGTTGCGGAAAGTCTTGCCCGCAGCCTTCCATTCCTGTTGCAGCTGTCGTACGTCACGAGAAGCCTGATGCGGATCCTCGGCTTCACACAGGTCTGCAGCCTGTTGCACCAGCGTACGTTTCGTTTCCAGACTGCTGCGGAAATGCTCCTGCAGCCGACCGTCCAGTTGCTGCAGCAGGCTGTTGAATCGCTCCTGTACTTCCTTGCCGGGGCCGCGGTCGACGGGCGAATAGCGTTTCCATTCCTGCTTTGCAGCATGGCTGATGGTTTCGATGCCCTTCCAGTCGGGCGCTTCCCAGTCGATGCTGGCGACATAGGTGTCCAACTGGTCGCAGATGACAACCCGCTGCCTGAGGTTTTCCCGGCGCTGTTCGCCCAGCGCGGCGAAGTAGTCTTCGCAGGGGGCGTAAGCGCGGTCAGAGGCATCCTTGAAGCGCCGCCAGAGTGTCTGGGAGTGGAACGCATCGGTGCTATCCAGCGTTTTCCACTGTTGCTGCAGGCGACGGATGGCTTCGGCTCGTTCCGGGGGCGGCAGCTCGCTGTCGGCCAGTGCTTCCATCTCGGCGCAGAGCTGTTCTTTTTTCGGTGTAACCGCGAAACCCTGCCAGTCTCTGAGTTCGACGAGCTGGGCGTGCAGTTGCTTGAAGCGCTGGTCAAGCGCGGCAGGGGCCCTGCCGTTGAGCAGTTCGAGCGCATCCGCCGCGCGCTGCTGAAGTTTGCCGGCCTGCTTGACATGGCCCTCGCTGATAGCCGTCGCTAGGCTGTTCAGCTGTTCTTCCAGCGAGTGTTGAATTTCATTGGATTGCTGTCGCAGGGCACGCTGCCGTTCCTCGATCTGCTGCAAAGCCTTGCCGGCCTGCTGCAGGCGATCCGGTCGGTGCAATCCGGCGGGCCAGTCGATTTGCTGCAGCAGCTTCTGGATTCGCTGCTGCTGCTTGCGCAGTTTCCCGGGCGCTATGTCGTCGACGGGCTGTTGCAGTAGCCGCTCCAGCTCATCACTGTGTTGCGCTTCTGCCTGAATGCAGTTGGCAATCTGGTGGATCCGGCCCAGTTGTGCGGCCGGCATCTCAACTTCGCTGGTGTCGCCGCTGTGCTCAAGCTGTTGCCACTGTTGCTGCCATTCGTCCAGCTGACGGCGTACGGCATCGGCATCCAGAGTGCCGCCCGACGCGGCATGGCGGCTCTGTTCTTCGAGCCCATCAAGCTGCCGCTCCAGCGCCTCTCGTGCTTCGCGGTAGGCGCGCAGCTGCTGTGCTTCGCGCTCCCGGGCTTCTGCTTCTGCCCTGGCGCTGTCGGCACGCTGACGGCACTGCGCGAGGGCTTCCCTGCAGCGTTGCTCCAGGCTGTCGGCGCATGCGGGGAGCTTTTGCCATTCCTGGCTGAGCGCCTCGACAAGCGCGCCGTACTGCGGCATCAGTTCTCCCCTGGCGAGCTGCTCGAAGCGTTCGACCAGTGCATTGCGGCGGTTCTGCAACTCCTGCTGCTCGCGTTCGGCCTCGCGCAGGGCCTGCAGTTTGTCGCGCAGAATCCGGTATACCGCCTTGTCTCGCTGGCGTATCTCGCGGCAAAGCTCTTCGAGTAGGGGCTCGCTTTCCAGCCGTTCGGCAGCAAGGCGGCGCGTGCGGGCGGTCTGGGCCTTGCGAACCAGTACCTCCAGGTTGCTTTCGTCGCGAACGCGCGCCACCGCAGCCAGTTGCAACTCCGGCTGCTCGCCATTGAGCGCGATATGGGTCAGCAGGTCCTGGTCTGCTATCCCGTTGATGCACCGCAGACGCTGTTCAAGCGACAGCTTTTCGTTGTCGGTGTTGATGAGCCGGCACAGTTGCTCGCTGGCCAACTGGCGTATTGCCGCGTCTCGTTCAGTAACTAGAGCCTGGAGCAGTGCGTCAGGGTCATCTATACGGGCGAGTGCCGCCTTGCGCACTTCTGCATCCTGGTCGGATTGTGCCAGGCGCGAGAGGATCGCCTGTTGTTCGGGGTTGTCCGCCAGCATCCTGCTGATGGCACGTATCCGTACGTCCGCCTTGCTGCTTTGCCATTTGGGCCGGAAGAACTTCGCAAACATCGTAACGGGAGTCCCAGTGAGGATTGTGCAGCCTTAATATCGGAAAGCCACGGGCCTCTCGCCTGCCGGGAGCCCTTGCCTTCCAGAATGTTGCTACTCGAAAGGAAGCTATTCTACCGGCGCGCAGGAGCACAGGGGAAGGGTTGACATTGCATCAATAAATGTACTGAAGCTTAAGGAACGTATGAACAAGTCCCAGTTGCGCTCTGCGGGACTTATTCATAGGTTCCTTAACTTCGATTGCCGGTATGGGGCTCGCTGGATGAAAGGCGCAGTGAATGCGGCGCTCAGAGTCCCGGCAGTATCTCGACCTCGCCATCGACGTAGACCCAACGGCCCCGTTCCCGGCGAAAACGCGAACGCTCGTGCAGCCGTCCCTTTTCTCCGCCGGCCTCGAAGCTGGCGATGAATTCGACCTCGCCGCGCTCGTCCCGGGGGCGGCCCTTGCGCCGGTCGATGATCTGCAGCCCGGTCCAGGTGGTCGAGGCGCTTTGCTCGGCCAGTATCGCCGCGTCGTCGGGGCGTCGTTGCTTCGGCGCCAGGGTTTCGATCAGATAGTCCACCTGGCCCAGCGCGAAGGCGGTGTAGCGAGAGCGCATCAGGGCTTCCGCAGTGGCGGCGGGCGTTTGTCCGCTGATCGCCGGTTGGCAGCAATCCTGATAAGGCTTGCCGCTGCCGCAGGGGCAGGGAAGATTGAGGGTCCGGTCGTCTTGCAGCATGTCGGTCTCGGGGTGACTGGCCGCTGGTGGAGCGGCAGTGTTAGGATTTTCACCAGAGTTTACTCGCTCGGGAGCCTGCGAATAAGGCCCAATGAGTCCCGCTGCCCGGCGCAGGAGGGATTCGGGGGCAATTTCGACGGTTTCCGGCCATAACGTCTATTTTCGAGTTCTCCAGCAGGGAAACATTGATGTCAGTCACTTCCACGCCGACCTTCTTCTGGCACGACTACGAAACGTTCGGTGCCGATCCCAGGCGGGACCGGCCCGTCCAGTTCGCCGGCGTCCGAACCGATATGGATCTCAACATCATCGAGGAACCGGTGATGTTCTACTGCAAGCCGGCCGAAGACCTGCTGCCAAACCCGGAGGCGTGTCTTATCACAGGAATCACCCCCCAGCATGCCATGAGCGAAGGGGTCTGCGAAGCCGAGTTCGCACAACGGGTACTGGCCGAACTCGGGCGGCCGGGAACCTGCGGCGTTGGCTATAACAGCATCCGTTTCGACGACGAGGTGACCCGCTACACCCTCTATCGCAATTTCTTCGACCCCTATGCGCGGGAGTGGCAGAACGACTGCTCGCGCTGGGACATCATCGACATGCTGCGCCTGACGCGGGCGCTGCGGCCCGACGGTATCGTATGGCCAACGTACGAGGACGGCGCGCCAAGCCTGCGGCTCGAAGACCTGACCCGCGCCAACGGTATCGAGCACGGCCAGGCCCACGATGCCCTGTCCGACGTCTATGCCACCATCGGCATGGCGCGCCTGGTGCGCGAACGTCAGCCCAAACTTTATCAGTACGTGCTGCAGAACCGGGGCAAGCGCGCGATTCAGTCGATGCTCGATGTTCCGCGCATGAAGCCGGTGCTGCACGTTTCGTCACGCTACCCGGCCGAGTGGGGTAACCTGGCGCTGGTCGCGCCTGTGGCGACGCACCCGGTCAACCGTAACAGCGTGATCGTCTGGGACCTGCGCATCGATCCGACACCGATGCTGCAGTTGCCGGCAGCCGATATTCGGCGGCTGCTCTACACGCCGGCCGCCGAGCTGGCGGAAGGCGAGCCGCGCATCGCCCTGAAGCAGGTGCATACCAACAAGTGTCCGGTGGTGGCGCCGGCGGCGTTGGTAAAAGACGCCGAGCAGGCGGCGCGTTTCGAGATCGACGGCGAAACCTGCCGCACGCACCTGAAGATCCTGCGCGGTTTCGATGGCCTGCAAACGCTGATGGCGGAGGTGTTTGGAGAGAACGACTTCGAGCCCACCTCGGACCCCGACCAGATGCTCTACGCCGGCGGCTTTTTCGGTGAGTCGGACAAGCGGGCGATGACGGCAATCCGCGAATGCGCGCCGGAGGCGCTCGATGAATTGCAGGTCGCGTTCCAGGATTCCCGCTTAGAGGAAATGCTGCTGCGGTACAAGGCGCGCAATTATCCCTTTACGCTGACCGACGAGGAACGCCAGCAATGGGAGGAGTACCGCCGGCGCAAACTGCTGGGGCCGGACAACGATGGTTACCTGACGATGCCGCAGTTCTACGATCGCCTCAACAGCCTTTATCAGGCCAGTGAGCGTACCGACGCCGAGCGCCGCATACTCGAGGAGCTCAACGTATACGCCGAAGCCATCTATCCGATGGAGGAGTTCTACTGATGCGGCGGCTGGCGCTGATGCTCGCCTGGGTGGCGTTCACGGCGTCGGCTCAGGAGCCGGTTGGCTACGAAGTGGTTCCGGCCGGCCGCAGCTCTTCGGATCCCGTGCATGGTGCGCTCGGCCCGGCAACGGGTCGCAGCGATCATTCCAGTCGCGAAGGATTGGGCGAAATCGTTATACGCAAGGCCCCGGACACATTGCCGCCGCCGCACGTGGTGCCCTACGCATCGGCACCCGGAGTACCCGAGGTGGAGGTCGGCAAGGCCGCGCCGCCAAGTCCGGCGACAGGCGAGGATGCGGTATTCGAGCAGATCCGCCAGGCGCAGTCTTTGACGCGCTGCCGCACGGGGGCCGTCTGCGCCGCCGATGTCAGCGACGACGCTCCGGGTCTCGAAATCGAGCTGATGGACTGATCTGCCAGCCGCGACCACTGACCGCCTGATGGTGAGCGGTGGCGCGGTTCAGGCTTCCGGCACGAAGGCATGGGCCGCCTTCAGTGCCGCGATGCGACCGTCCGCACGGCGGCCGGTTTCCGACGCCGTAAAGCTGTCCTTGACGCCGTTGCCGAAGCTGCGCACCAGCAGGCTGCGCTGCTCGAGGGTGGCGAAGGCGGCTTGGATATCCTCCACGGTCAGCGCTTTCAGCGCCTCGGCAAGCTGCTCGCGGCTGTCGAAGTTCAGTTCCTGCTGGTCCAGTTCCTGCCAGTAGCGCTTGCTGCGTTCGTTCAGCGTGCTTTCCTTCTCCAGCAGCCGTGACAGGGTACTGTTGCGGTAGTTATCCAGTGCCGAGGCCTCGAGCTGGTTCACCCGGGTCCGCATCTCGCCGAGGAAGACGTCGATTCTGTCCGTCAGCGTGACCGGATCCGCCACCGGCGACTGCACCACGAAGGCCAGACCCGGCACATGACGCAGCGGCAGCGGCGATTCGAAGACGATGTAGCCCAGTTGCTGCTCCGTACGCAGCTCGGTGTAAAACGGCGATGCCAGCATTTCGCCCAGTATGGCGTAGGCGCCCCGGGTCGCGAGACGGCTGTCGCCGCCCTGCAGATAGAGCGTCACGGCGGAGTCGGCATGGTCGATATCCAGCGTCTGTACCAGCGCTTCGCCGGCCGCCAGCTGAACCACCGGTATTTCCGGCGGCACTGCCACGCCGGCATGGGCGCGCAGGCGCTCGTTGACGGTGCGGGTCATGGCGATGGCGTCCTGCGGCAACAGGTTGCCGTGGGCCAGCACCCGCAACGAGCTCTTAGCCAGCAGATACGGAACGAAGTCGCGCAGCTGGGACAGGTCCACCGATTTCAGCGCCGTCAGCTTCTGTTCGCTGGAGTACTGCGGCAACAGCAGGTCGTACAGCTCGCCCATGGTCTGGTTGTAGGGCTTGTCGTTGCGTTCGTTGGCCAGCTCCTGGGCCAGTTGGCGGCGCAGCAGGTTGAAGCGGGCCGGGTCGAGTTTTGGCGCGGTCATTGCCTCGAGCAGGGCGTCGAGCAGCACCGGCTGGCGCTCGTTGAAGCCGGACAGGCGCACGCTGACGCCGCGCAGGTGCGGATACAGGTTGGCCGACAGGCCGGCGAGACCCGCGTCATACAGGGTTTCGTTGAGTTCGTCGTTGACCATCCGGGTATAGAGCGTCGTCAGTACCGAGGCGGTCGCATCGGCATTGGCCCGTGGCGACTGCAGCGAGAAGAAGAAATCGGCGCGGGGCACACGGAACTCGGTGTCCTGCTGGAACCAGAGTTCGGCGCCGGGTTGCGCCAGGATCTGCTGCGGTCGGTCGGAGTAGGGCGGCTGCGGCGTTTGGAGCGCCAGGTTGTCGGGGATGAAGGGGTTCGGCTCCCGAATGGCGAGGAAGTCTTCGCCCGCCGGGTTGCGCCGCCACTGCGCAAGCTCGGCATCGGTCAGCGACGTGATTCGGTAGTCGGTCTGGTACCAGGGATCCTGCCGATCGGTATCCAGGTTCTGTGCCTGCCGGCTCAGCAGCATGTTGTCCGGCCGCACCGGTTCGAGGAAGCGACGGACGAGAGCGGCGTCGAAGGCGCTGAAATAGTAATTGGCGTCGACGGCGTGCTGCACCGGGTACTCCTGCATCGCGCGGGACAGTCGGCGAACGTAATGCGACGGTTCGCCGGGCTCGGCGAAACGGAAACGCATGTCGGCCAGGCGCCGCTCCTCGTCATAGAGGCCGGCATCGATGCCGTCCTGTCGCAGCAGCCGGATATAACTGAAGAACAGCGCGACGACTTCCTGGTAATGCGCCATTCCGGCTTCTGTCAGGTCGAAACTGATCACCAGCGAGGAACTGTCCGGCAGGTCCATGCCGGACGAGGCGCCGAGTCCGTTGGCCCAACCGCGCGCTTTCAGCGCGGAAAGCAGGCTGCCGTGGCCCTCGTAGCCGATCAGGCTGGAGAGATAGTACAGCGGCTTTTCAGCCCAGAAATCCCGCGCCGGTGGCAACGGGAAACTCAGGGCCAGACTGTGCACGTCATCGAGGGTGCGGATATCGAGCTGTGCCGGCAGGGTGCCTTCGCGGTAGAGCGGAGCCGAGTTCCGGTAGGGCTTGGCGTCGAAATTGCGGATCGCGGCAAAGCGTGACTCGACCATGCTGCGCAGCTCCGCGACCGGCTGCCGGCCGAGGACCACCAGACGCATCAGGTTGGCCGAGTAATAGCGCTGGTAGAAGTCGATCAGCGCTTTGCGCAGCTTGCCGGCGTTGTCATTGGATAGCGTCTCCAGACTGCCGACGTTGAACTGGCTGAAACTGTGCTCCGGGTTGACCAGACGCTTGTAAACACTCCAGATGCGGCGGCCGTCGTCGCGCAGCCCACTCTGGTATTCCGAATGCACGGCGTGGCGCTCGCGGTCGACATACTTCTCGTCGAACAGTGGTGCTATGAAGAACTGGGCGAAGCGGTCCAGCGCCGGTTCCAGCTGTGCTGCGCTGATATCGAAGAAATAGTTGGTGTTGTCATATGAGGTGTAGGCGTTGTGACTGCCACCGTTGGCGCGGATAAAGGCCTGATAGGCGCCCGCTTCCGGGTATTTTTCCGTGCCGAGGAACAGCATGTGCTCGAGAAAGTGAGCCAGCCCCTGGCGCTCCGCCGGGTCGGCATTGGAGCCGATATCGACATCCAGCGACGCCGCAGCCTTGTCGGTGTCCGGGTCGGAGATCACCATCACTTCGAGGCCGTTGTCGAGGGTGAAGCTCTGGTAGACACGGTTATCATTGGGGCTGATGCGGATCTCGTTCGCGGCCTGCGCTGCGAGGGCCGGCAGGCATAACAGCAGGAATAACAGCGGGGCGATCAGGCGATGCGTTCTCATGAAAATGGGAGTCCTCGATACAGGCGCCGGTTCGGGAGATCGGGAACAGGGCACGCTGAGGGCCCAATGAGGCCAGCTGGGACCTGTTCGCCGCTTGCCTAGAGTTTAATGAGGCCTGGGCACGGATGTCACGGCTATGACCCCAGGAGCTGCACTAAGTTCGCCGTGGCGACCCCGGGCTTGTGCCGATACAATTCAACGAGACCGACTGACGGCCTCGGAAAGGAGTCCCATGAACCGCGAAAAAGTGATTTACGCTTTCTTCATCGTGCTGGCGCTGACACTGAACTTCGGGTTCTTCGTCGGCGAACTGCACAATCCCTACCACCACAACATTTATGAACTCTTCGCCGCGCTGGTGGTGAGTCTGATCACCACCGTACTGAAATTCGGCGACCGTACCCATATCGGCGCGCTGATGATGGCGACCAGCCTGGTGGCGGACCTGCAGTTGGTCACGGCTTCGTTGATCTGGGGCTATGCCACCCATATCGGCGGCGGCGTCGATCAGATGGTGGTCGCCAGTATCGTGTCGTTCTCCGGTGGTGCGCTGATGGCCAACATCGTTTCCGTGATTCTGCTGGTGGTCGAGACTGTCATGGTTCGTCGATGAACAACATCATTTACCTGATGCTGCGAAGGCTGCGGGCGCCGCTGATCACGCTGATCGTGGTGTATGCGCTCTCGGTGCTCGGGCTGGTGCTGATTCCCGGTGTAGACGACCAGGGGCAGCCCTGGCGCATGAGCTTCTTCCACGCCTTCTACTTCGTTTCGTTCATGGGCTCGACCATTGGTTTCGGCGAAGTGCCCTACGCTTTCACCGATGCTCAGCGACTCTGGACTCTGATCTGCATCTACGCCACCGTCATCACCTGGCTATACGCCATCGGCTCGTTGCTGGCGCTTATCCAGGACCCTGCGTTCGGGCGCCTGATGCGACGGCGTGCCTTCGCCGGCGAAGTCAGCCGTATCACCGAGCCCTTCTATCTGGTGTGTGGCTATGGTGTTACCGGCAGCCGCGTGGTCAAACGACTGGCGAATCGCGAGATCCGCTCGGTGGTGGTCGATATCGATCAGGAGACGGTCGACGGGCTGGAGATCGACGGTCTGAGGGTACGGGTGCCCCGGCTCTGTGCCGATGCCTCGCTGCCGGACGTGCTGCACGATGCGGGGCTGCGCCACCCGTGCTGTATTGGCGTGTTGGCCCTTACCAACCAGGACCCGGCCAACCTGGCGGTTGCCATCGCCAGCAAGCTGCTGGTGCCGGCGCGCATGGTCATCAGCCGTTCCGAGCGTGACGTCACCACGGCGAATCTGGAGTCCTTCGGTACCGATCTGGTGGTCGACCCGTTTCGGGCCTATGCCCAATATCTGGTCCTGACCACCCATTCGCCCTACATGCACCTGGTCTACGACTGGTTGCTCAATCCCCGGCATCGCCATATGGCCACCGTTCACAAGCGGCGGGAGGGGCGCTGGATCATCTGTGGGTTCGGCCGCTTTGGCCGGGCGCTGTTCAGTGAATTTCGGGACGATGGCGTCGAACTGACCATCGTCGACGAGGATCCGAGCCAGGTGCGCGAGGATGTGCTTAGTGTCCGTGGCGTCGGTACCGAGGCGGGTACGCTAAGAGAGGCCGCAATCGAGACGGCGGTCGGGATTGTCGCCGGCACGGATAACGATGCCGACAACCTGTCTATCCTGATGACCGCGCGCGAGCTCAACCCGCGGCTGATTACCGTTGTGCGGCAGAATCTCAGTGCCAATGCCCCGGTGTTCGAAAGCGCGCGAGCCGATTTCATCATGGAGCCGGGACGTATCATCTCGAACCGTATCATGGCACAGATGAAGACTCCGCTGCTGCCGATCTTCATCGAGCACATGCAGGCCGAGTACGATGATGTCTGGGCGCACGTTCTGCTCAACCGCATGAGCCGGGTGGTCGGTGATCGCGAACTCGACAGCTGGTCGGTGTGCATCTGCGAGGAGCAAAGCCCGGCACTGCTGATGTTGCGGGAGCCGAAGCGGCTGACCCTGCGTACCCTGGCCAAGGATCCGCGCAACCGGGAGCGTCAGTTGCCCTGCATCGTGCTGATGCACCGGCGCGGCGAGGCGATCGATATGTTGCCGGGCGAGTTGCTGGAACTCCAGGCTGGCGATGAAATACTGTTCTGCGGACTCGGCGAGGCACAGCGGGAAATGGAATGGACCCTGAAGAATTTCAATGTGTTGCAGTACGTGCTGACCGGTGAGGAGCACAGCCATACAATATTGTCCCGGTTGCTGGGACATGGAAGACAGGTCTGATGGCTTATCTGCTGCTCGTGTTCACCGTGCTGTTCTGGGTCGGCAATTCGGTGCTGGCCCGTGCCATCCATCTGGAGTTTCCGCCGGTCACGCTGGCCTTTGCGCGCTGGAGTCTGGCACTGTTGCTGATCCTGCCGTTTCTGATCCCGCGACTGAAGCGGGACTGGCCGATCATCCGCGCTCACTGGAAGATCATTCTGCTGCTCGCCATTCTGGGCGTCGCCTGCTTCAATACCCTGATCTACACCGGGTTGCAGACCACGCTGGCGACCAACACCACGCTGTTGCACTCCGCCATCCCGGTGGTGATCCTGATCATCAGCAGGGTGTTTCTGAAACAGGCGGTCAGTGGCCGGCAGTGGCTCGGGGTCGCTATCTCGATGACCGGTGTCCTGGTGCTGCTGACCCAGGCCCGGATGGACGCGCTGCTGCAGTTGCAGTTCAACCGTGGGGATCTATGGGTCTTCGCCGCAGTCATCGACTGGGCGCTGTACTCGGTGCTGTTGCGTTACCGGCCGCTGGACCTCAGTGCTTTCACCTTCTTTGGCGTCACCGTGCTGATCGGTGCTCTGGCGCTGCTGGTTCCGGCGTTGCTCGAGCTGAGCGTCGGCCGCGTGCCCGAGGTCAACACGCAGACGTTGGGCACGGTCCTCTATATGGCGATTTTCCCGTCGATTCTGTCCTATCTGTGCTGGAATCGAGGGGTTGCGGAACTAGGAGCCCCTGTCGCTGGTCTCTTTATCCACCTGATGCCGCTGTTCGGACTGCTGCTATCGGTACTGATTCTGGGTGAGCAGGTGAGGCCTTTCCATTTCGCCGGCATCGCCCTAATATTCGTTGGCATTTACCTGGCCGTGGTGTCGCAGACATTGCAGTCGATCAAACCTACGGAGTCTTCATGCAAAAACTGATAATGCTTGTATTCACTGCTTTCCTGAGCTTTGCCTTCATGGCGCCGGAAGCCGATGCCGGCAAACGCTTCGGCGGTGGCAGCAGTATCGGCAAAAGCTTCTCGACGCCGAAGAAAACCGCCCCAACAAGCCAGGACAGCGTATCCAGCACCAATACCACGCAGCAGAAAGCGGCGACGACACCGACCACCGCGACCAAGAAGCCCGGCATGGGCGGATTGCTTGGCGGTCTGCTGGCAGGCGGTCTGCTCGGCGCCCTGTTCTTCGGTGGCGCCTTCGAGGGCATCCAGTTCATGGATATTCTCCTGATCGGCTTGATTGCCTTCATGGCGTTCAAGCTGTTCGGCATGTTCCGGCGCCAGCAGCAGGCACCCGCCTATGCAGGGCATGGTCAGCCCCAGTCCCGTGGCCCGTTCGAGCAGCCGCAGCCTGAGCCGATGGCGCGTACCGCCCAGCCTGAGCCGGGCTTCTCGCCGGCATCGGGGTTCGGTGCAGGTCTCGGCGAAGAAGCGTTCCAGACCCCGTCCTGGTTCAAGCGCGAGGCTTTCCTGGAGGGCGCCAAGGGTCACTTCGTCAAGCTGCAGAAGGCCTGGGATATGCAGAACTGGGACGAGATCCGCACGTACGTATCGCCCGAACTGCTGCTGGAGCTGCAGCGCGAGCGTGCCAGCAATGGCGAGCAGCACACCGAAGTCGTATCGGTGATGGCGGAACTGGCAAACTTTATCGACCAGGGGAACCAGGTGGTCGCCAGCCTCAACTTCTACGGCTGGCTGAAGGAAGATTCGGAGCAGACCACCGAGTTCAACGAGGTCTGGCACCTGACCCGCGACATGAGCGTGCCGAACGCAGACTGGGTCATCGTCGGTATTGAGCAGCCGTAGGATCTAAAGAGCGCCGAAGGCGCGAATTCCACTCCTACGTGGCTGATTTTAAAATTATTTTCATCAAGGGGTTGTATAGTGACAGGGGCCTCTGTACTATACGCCCCACGTTGATGCGGGGTGGAGCAGCCTGGTAGCTCGTCGGGCTCATAACCCGAAGGTCGTCGGTTCAAATC
>JABXIM010000117.1 GCA_013373085.1 Oceanospirillaceae bacterium
CAAGCGCCAGGGGAAGGGGACACATACAGCCTGGATGTTCGTGTGGAAAATAATGTCGCTATCGCCTGGGGCACGGTGATCGAGAATGTTATCGGTTCGGACTTTGACGACATCATCGAAGGCAATACCGCCGACAACGAACTGAAAGGCGGCGGCGGGAACGACACGCTGGATGGCGGCGCTGGGTCTGACCGGCTTTATGGCGGCACCCACAACGATAACATCAGCGGCGGCGCTGGCAATGACGTGATCTATGGCGGCCATGGGGCCGATACGCTGGACGGCGGCGCAGGCACTGATGCAGTGCAATATCTGGCGTCCGGCACCGGCGTGACAGTGAACCTTGCAACAGGCCTAGGCTCAGCCGGGCAAGCCCGGGGCGATGTGCTTTCGAACATTGAGAACATCAACGGCTCCCGCGCGTCAGACCATCTGATCGGTGACGACGGCAACAACAAGTTCGTCGGCTATGGCGGTTGGGACACGCTTGAAGGCGGCGCGGGCGATGACCGGCTGGAAGGCTGGCGCGGCAAGGACGTGCTGGATGGTGGCGACGGGGATGATTACCTTTTCGGCGGCGCGGATGAAGACACACTCACTGGCGGCGCAGGGAACGACACACTGGTCGGCGGCACCGAGGGCGATCTTTTCATCTTTGAGGCGGGCTCAGGCGAGGACGTGATCACCGACTTTGAGGCAGACCTGGACCGGCTCGATCTATCGGCCACCGCGACAGACTTCACAGATCTGGCCAGCCTTCAAGCTGCAACCTCCGAAGTTGATGGCGGCATCCTTATCGACCTTGGCGGCGGCGATACCCTGCTGCTGCAAGGCCTTACGCTGAGCGATCTGGCTACAACCGGCATTATGTACTGAACAACTATCGGCTCTTCCTCGCACCCTGCAACTCTATCTTCAAATGGTGCGACGCAAACACCGAAATAGCGCATTGCTACTTTTGGTGTTATTTGTTACTCAATAGAATTGTCGTGTCTTTTATACACTTTTTGGATGTTTTAGCTTTACTCTCGCACGCTAGTTTTTGTGCGCCTGCAAAATTTGATTGGGGGAAATTATGCCTATTTATTACGGCACAGATAATGATGATACAATCGTTGGGGACACTTCCAGTGACACCCTGAATGGTTTGGCTGGCGATGATGTTCTTACTGGTGGAGGCAGCGCTACTCGAATCAATGGCGGCGACGGCCAGGACACAATAACCGGCGGGGGGTCCAGCAACCGCCTCTATGGCGGCAACAATTCGGATGTAATCCTTGGGGGCGGATCCAGTAACTATCTTTATGGCGAAGCTGGTGATGACCTTCTGACAGCCGGCGGAATTAGCAATGTTCTCTATGGTGGCAGTGGCGATGATACGTTGCAGTCTGGCACAGAAAATAACGCTACTCTGTATGGCGCAGAAGGGGACGACCTTTTCGCCATTCAATGGAGCAATGCTACATCAAACAACACATTCTACACCTATGTCTATGATTCCAGTGGTGACGATATATTAGACATTTCCGATATTGCCGACAGCCTCGATAACGTCAGGTTTGGAAACAACTATTATGGCGATCTCAATATTTTAATTTATGACGACGATGGCAACCGGATCGGCAGCATTCTCGTCGATAACCAGTTTAGTTCTTACTACGGCAATATCATAGAAACACTGGTTGTGGGTGATGTGACCATAGACCTTACAAACTATGAAAGCGCAATGGCACTGAACAGTGCATTTGTCTATGGCGCGACCGAAGGCGATGACAACCTCAGTGGGCTTGGCAGCAACGATACCATCTTCGGTCTGGGTGGGAACGATACCATTACATTGATTGACGAGTATTCAGATGCTTTTGGTGGCGATGGAGATGACCAACTGATCGCAGGTGGCTACGCTAACTACCTTCAAGGAAACAGCGGGGCGGACAGCCTCTATACAGGTGACAACGACTCAATAGTCATGAATGGATCACAAGGGGATGATGTCTATTTCATTGAGTGGGAAAGCGCTTCCAGCGACGATACATATGTCGCGCAAATTGGCACCTACAGTCAAAGCTCAGATGGCGACGACACCCTGGACCTTTCCGCAATTGCAGCCACCTTGGACGACATTTCATTCCAGGCGTATAGCTATGGTTCCGGGCTCAGTATCGTTATCTATGAAGACGGAGAAACTATCGGCAACGTCAATATCCTCAACCAGTTTTCGTCAGGAGGATATTATGGTGACACCATTGAAACAATCATCCTCGGTGATGAAACAATTGACATTTCCGGGTATAGTCACATTGGCGCGTTGAATAGTGCCCTTATATATGGTGCCGGTAGCGGTGATGACGTAATCACTGGCACAACCGCAGAAGAAATCCTAGTCGGCTTTGAGGGTGACGACACAATCTCAGCAGGGGGTACTTCAAACACACTTAGCGGTAACGCTGGAAACGATATACTCATTACGGAGTATAACAATACCAGCCTCTATGGCGGCAATGGAGAAGACACCTATACGATCTCCTGGGATGGACCCACCACAAACAACCAATTCTACGCCTATATACATGACAGTAACGACAGCACCAATGGCAGCAATGGTGACATCATTGACTTGAGCGATGTTGCAGACAGCTTGTCCGACCTCAGGTTCAGTGGGACGAGCTCTCAACTACTCATCTCCGTACTGGACGACGATGGCGAAATCATTGGATCAGTCACCGTCGCAAATCAATATTACAACAACTATAGCTATGACGAGATTGAAACACTGATTGTTGGTGATGATACACTGGACCTAACTGCCTACGCGAATGGCGCAGAACTGAATAGTATAGTCACGTATGGCGTTTCAAACGACGATGATACAGTCACTACCGATGAAAACTCAGCCACTCTATATGCTTTGGACGGCGATGACTTTATCTATACCACAGGCAGCAACAACCACATCTACGGCGCAAATGGTAACGACACCATTGAACTGCATGGCTCCTCCTCATACGGCTACGGTGAAAATGGAAATGACCTGATAGTCGCAAGCGGCAGTTACTCCAACCTTGTTGGCGGGGAAGGAAACGATACGTTAATCGGGAAGGGGAGTTCTATTACCCTCCAAGGCGGAGAAGGCAATGACACGCTTCGCGTGGAAGGGTCATCCGCCCTTGCATACGGCGGCGCAGGAGATGACGTATATCAGATAGCCTGGCAAAATGCCAATCCCAACAATACCCAATACACTTATATTAATGATTACGCCTACTCGACAGACACAGGTAACGACCGCTTGGACTTATCTGATATTGCCGATGACCTGAGCTATATACGGTTTGAATATGGATATTATTCCGACCTTCTCATCTATGTCGAAAACGACAGCGGAGAAACGATCGGACAAATCACGCTCAACAATCACTTCTATTCATCATATCAGAATTACACCAATTACACCATAGAAACCCTGTTCATCAACGGCCTGACATTTGATTTGTCAGAAGCAACAAGTGAAACAGAGCTCAACGATAGCCTCAGCCAACTCGTCAGCGACACTGACGATCTTTTAGCTGGCACCAATGCTGCTGACGTCATCTTCGGGTACGGCGGAAACGACACCATCAGCGGCGGCGTTGGCGAAGACTTGCTGCGGGGCGGCAAGGGTGACGATTCAATCAACGGTGACGGTGGTTCAGACACACTGGTAGGAGGCAATGGATCAGACACCCTGAATGGTGGCGCCCTAGGCGACTTCCTTGAGGGCGGTGACGGCAAGGACGTGCTGGATGGCGGCGCAGGATCGGATCGCCTGTTTGGCGGCACCCACAACGATGAAATCAATGCAGGGGACGGCAATGATGTGATCTTTGGCGATCATGGTGCTGATACTATTGATGGTGGCGACGGCACCGATGCGGTTCAGTATCTCGCGTCAGGCACCGGCGTAACGGTTGATCTTTCAACAGGGCTGGGCACATCAGGCCAAGCCACGGGCGACGTGCTCTCAAACATTGAAAACATCAACGGTTCCCGCGCGTCGGACCATCTGATCGGTGATGAC
>JABXIM010000153.1 GCA_013373085.1 Oceanospirillaceae bacterium
CCCGAAGACAGTGCTCTACCAGGCTGAGCTACACCCCGAACCAGTGTCCAGTCGGCTGTGCGAGACATTCCGTGCTGAACTGGGCGCAAATTTTACGCCTGGCGGTTCTGATGTCAAGCGTTTTTGAAAACAAATATTTACGAGCGATAGTCGCAGGCCACAAGCGGCAAGATTGGACCCTTCTTCATAGGTTACCTTGCCGCTTGAGGCGTGCATCCGGAACTGTGTCACTGCATTTCGACCTCGCCGAGCAGGCGTGCGGTGTCGGGGCAGCCGAGGCGGTCAGTGGCGGTGACGACGTTGGCGAGGTGCTCGTAGGCGGCGCGCTGCTGTTTGAGGATCTGTTCGGCTTCGCTGAGCGCTTCCTCGACACTGAGCTGGCCGCTGCGGTGCTCCTCACTGACGGTCAGGCTGCGCTTGTCATTGGCGACAATGCGTTTGTAGGTGTTCTTGGCTTCGATATTCATGCGAAAGCAGGCGGCGTAGATGCCGTCTTTGGCGATCTGGCTGTTTGCCGTTTCTTCGGCTATCGAGTGCAGGCTCATCGCGTACAGCAGGACAAAGCAAAAAGTCCTTTTCATTCAACTACTCCGTTCGAAAAACGCTGAGGCATCGTCAGTATAGACTGACCGGCGGCAAGCGGTAAGCAGTCAGTGGAAGGCGGTTAGCGGTGCCTGGAGACCGACTGGTGCAGTGTGGCAGGCCGGTCGTCTTACTGAATCATGCCTGCCCTGATTTTTGCTCCTGAAATTTCAGTGTTTCCGCCATTCATCGCGGTCACGCCATGCCTTTGATACCTGGCATGTAACTTGAAGGTTTCTTTTCTGCTGGGTAAAGTTCGCGCACGATTTTCGAACGACAGGGGTTGGCATATTCATGACGCCGTTGGAGCGGTACAAGAAGGATCTCGAACGGGATGATTTTTCCTATGATCCGGCCCAGGAGATGGCGGTCAAGCATCTGCAGCGCCTTTTCGACGATCTGATCGCGGCGCCGGCCGAGTCGAAGCAGGGCTTCATGCAGCGTCTGACCCGTGGCTGGAAGCAGCCGCCGAAGGAGCCGTTGCGGGGGCTTTATTTCTGGGGTGGCGTCGGGCGGGGCAAGACCTACCTGATGGATACCTTCTACGACTGCCTGCCGTTCGAGCAGAAGATGCGTACCCACTTCCACCGCTTTATGCAGCGGGTGCATCAGGAACTGAAGTCCCTCGCCGGTACCAAGAATCCGCTCGAGGAGATCGGCCGTCGCTATGCCGCTGAGACCCGTGTCATCTGCTTCGACGAGTTCTTCGTTTCGGACATCACCGATGCCATGATTCTGGGGGGGCTGCTGGAGCAGTTGTTCGCCAACGGCGTTTCACTGGTCGCCACTTCCAATATTGTGCCGGACGGCCTTTATAAGGACGGCTTGCAGCGGGCGCGTTTTCTGCCGGCCATCGATCTTCTGAACCGCTACACCGAGGTGGTCAATGTCGACAGCGGCGTTGATTACCGCCTGCGGGCGCTGGAACAGGCAGAGCTCTATCATTGCCCGCTGGATGCGCGGGCGGACGAGAGCCTGAACGCCAGTTTCGAGGCCCTGGCGCCGGATCTTCAGGAGGTGGTCGAGGGCGAGGTGCTGGAGGTGAACGGACGTGGTATCCGCAGTCGTCGCTGCTGCGAGGACGTGGTCTGGTTCGAGTTCGAGGATATCTGTCTTGGGCCGCGCTCGCAGAATGACTATATCGAGCTGGCCAAGGTGTTTCATGCGGTGCTGGTCTCGAACGTGCCCCAGCTCGGGCGCAGCAATGACGATGCGGCCCGGCGCTTTATCAACATGGTCGATGAGTTCTACGACAGCGGCGTCAAGCTGATTCTGTCGGCGGCGGTGCCGATCCACGAGATCTACAGCGAAGGCCGGCTTGAGTTCGAGATTCAGCGTACCCAGAGCCGTCTGCTGGAAATGCAATCGCACGAGTATCTGGCGCGGGAGCATCGGGCCTGAGGTGGCGCGTGTTACTGGCCGTTTTGCCCGGTGAGCGGGGGTGTTTGGGGGACTGAAAAAACTGTCGGGGACTCTCGCTTTCAGTATGCGGCTAGTCTATAATGCGCGCCTCCCTTTTCGAGGGTGTGACCGTTGTGTCGGGTGTCCCGGTGCAACCAAGAATTATAAGTCAGTTCGGCGGCAGTGCTTTTTATCAGGGTGCGACGCTAGGGCTGAGTTAAATGAAGGTTACTTTACAGATGAAAACTTTTGTCGCTAAACCAGCCGAAGTAAAGCGCGACTGGTACGTTATCGATGCCGAGGGTAAAACCCTGGGTCGTCTGGCTACCGAAATTGCCCGCCGTCTGCGTGGCAAGCATAAGCCGGAATACACGCCGCACGTCGACACCGGTGATTACATTGTTGTTGTCAACGCTGAGAAAGTCGGTGTGACCGGCAACAAGCGCAAGGACAAGATGTACTACCGTCACACCGGTTACCCGGGTGGTCTGCGTGAGGCTTCCTTCCAGAAGATGATCGACTCTCATCCGGAGCGGGTTATCGAGATCGCGGTCAAGGGCATGCTGCCGAAAGGTCCGCTGGGTCGTGCCATGCACAGCAAGCTGAAAGTCTACGCTGGCACCGAACATCCGCATCAGGCTCAGCAGCCGAAAGAACTGAACATCTAAGGGGAAGGCAGACTATGTCCACTACTCAGTATTACGGTACCGGTCGTCGCAAAACCTCCACTGCCCGTGTCTTCCTGCGCCCGGGTACTGGTGCCATCAAGATCAACAACCGCAGCCTGGAAGAGTACTTCGGCCGCGAAACCGCTCGCATGATCGTCAAGCAGCCGCTGGAACTGACCGACACCGTCGAGAAGTTTGACGTATACGTTACCGTCGCGGGTGGCGGTGGCTTCGGTCAGGCTGGCGCTATCCGTCACGGCATTACCCGTGCGCTGATGGAATACGACGAAACTCTGCGTCCGACGCTGCGTCAGGCTGGTTTCGTGACCCGCGACGCCCGTATGGTCGAGCGTAAGAAAGTCGGTCTGCGCAAAGCGCGCAAGCGTCCGCAGTTCTCCAAGCGTTAATACCGCTCCGACCGAGGTCGGAAATGCGCTTGCGAAAAACGCCCGAGCCCTTGTGGTTTGGGCGTTTTTTTATGTATGCGACTTAGGTCAAGGTTACGTCCAATTTCGGCTAATGTCCTTGTAAGAAAAGGGTATTTTCTTTACCATTTGTGCCATTTTGAAAATCCGTTGTTTGGCGGTATTTATCGAGCGGTCCAAAGAATTGCGCAGCAGACGGCGTGGCTTGGCGGGCCGAATGAGGGGAGAGAAACTTAATGAGCAATGACGGCGTGAACAAGGGGCGGCGTCGACTGCTGATCGGCGCGACCTCTGCAGTCGGTGCGGTCGGTGCGGTCGGTGTGGCCGTTCCGTTCGTGGCTTCCTGGCAGCCCAGTGCCAAGGCGCGTACTGCGGGCGCTCCTGTGCGGGTCGATATCAGCAAGCTTGAGGCGGGCCAGCAGGCTATCGTCAAATGGCGCGGCAAGCCGGTCTGGATTATCAAGCGTGGTGAGGAAGCGCTTGATAACCTGACCAAGATTTCGGATCGCCTGTCGGATCCGAATTCGGAAATGCCGCAGCAGCCGGACTACATTCCGCACGATGCCACCCGTGCCATCCGTCCGGATATCGTAGTGCTGGTCGGTATCTGTACCCATCTCGGCTGTTCCCCGACCTACCGTCCGGAAGTGGCGCCGGAGGATCTCGGTGCCGATTGGGTCGGTGGTTTCTACTGCCCCTGCCACGGCTCCCGCTTCGACCTGTCCGGTCGCGTACTAAAGGGTTCTCCGGCGCCGAAGAACCTGGTGATTCCGCCGTACATGTATGAAGGCGACAACGTCATCGTCGTTGGCGTAGATCAGGAGACTGCATAATGGCTAACCCGAACAAGAGCAAGGCCGAAAGCGGGCTGATGCGCTGGATCGACGACCGTTTCCCGGCGACCCAGATGTGGGAAGACCATCTGTCCAAGTACTACGCGCCGAAAAACTTCAACTTCTGGTACTTCTTTGGCTCGCTGGCGCTGCTGGTGCTGGTTAACCAGATCCTGACCGGTATCTGGCTGACCATGAGCTACAACCCGTCCGCCGAAGGCGCCTTCGCCTCCGTCGAGTACATCATGCGTGATGTCGAGTACGGCTGGCTGTTGCGTTACATGCATTCCACCGGTGCCTCGGCCTTCTTTGTCGTGGTCTATCTGCACATGTTCCGCGGCATGATGTACGGTTCGTACCGCAAGCCGCGCGAGCTGGTGTGGATCTTCGGTATGACCATCTACCTGGCGCTGATGGCCGAGGCGTTCTTCGGCTACCTGCTGCCCTGGGGGCAGATGTCCTACTGGGGTGCACAGGTAATCGTGTCGCTGTTCTCTGCGGTGCCGGTGGTCGGTGAAGACCTGGCGCAGTGGATCCGCGGCGACTACCTGATCTCCGGGATCACTCTGAACCGCTTCTTCTCGCTGCATGTTATCGCGCTGCCGATCGTGCTGCTGGCGCTGGTTGTGCTGCATATCATCGCGCTGCACGAAGTCGGCTCCAACAACCCGGATGGTGTCGAGATCAAGAAGAACAAGGATGCAAACGGCGTACCGGTCGACGGCATTCCGTTCCACCCGTACTATACCGTCAAGGATATCGTCGGTGTCGTGGTCTTCCTGTTCGTATTCAGCATCGTGGTGTTCTTCTTCCCGGAAGGCGGCGGTTACTTCATCGAAGCGCCGAACTTCGAGCCGGCCAACCCGCTGAAGACGCCTCCGCACATTGCGCCGGTTTGGTACTTTACCCCGTTCTACGCCATGCTGCGTGCGATCCCGCCGATTGCCGGCTCCCAGTTCCCGGGCGTTGTGGTGATGGGGGCTGCGATTGCCATCCTGTTCGTACTGCCCTGGCTCGACCGTAGCCCGGTCAAGTCCCTGCGGTACAAGGGTATGGCGAGCAAGATCATGCTGGCGATCTTCGCGGTCAGCTTCGTCATCCTGGGTTACCTGGGTGTGGTGGCGTCTACTCCGACCCGTACGCTCATCGCTCAGATCTGTACTGCGCTGTACTTCGCGTACTTCCTGCTGATGCCGATCTACACCAGGATGGAAAGCACTAAACCGGTTCCGGAAAGGGTTACAGGCTAATGAAAAAGTATCTGTTTGCATTGATCATGGCCGTGTTGCCGGTTACGGCCATGGCCTCTGGCGGCGAGGCGCCGCTGGACCACATTGAAGTGGACCTGGAAAACCAGGCATCGCTGCAGCGCGGTATGGCGACCTTCGTCAACCGCTGCATGGGCTGTCATTCTGCGGACTATCAGCGTTACGAACGGGCTGCCAATGACCTTGGCATGCCGCCGGAGCTGGTGCAGGAATACATGATCTTCGGCGACAAAAAAGTCGGTGAGCAGATGACCATTGCCATGAGCAAGGATGATGCTGCGAACTGGTTCGGTAACCCGCCGCCGGATCTGTCCCTGGAGGCGCGTCTGCGCGGTCCGGACTGGATCTATACTTATCTGCGTAGCTTCTACCAGGACCCGTCACGCCCCTGGGGTGTGAACAACGTGGTGTTCAAGGACGTCGGCATGCCGAACGTGCTGCAGGACCTTCAGGGTGTGCAGATCAACAACTGCACCCCGGAAGAGCTGGCCCATCATCACGCGAACGCTGAAATCGATCCGCTGACCGGCGCTCGCATGTCTGAGTGTCTGACCGTTGTCGACGGCACCGGCAAGCTGAGCAAGGAAGAGTTCGATCAGACCATCTACGATCTGACCAACTTCCTGACTTACATGGGTGAGCCGTACCGCCTCGATTCCGAGCGTCTGGGTATCAAGGTGCTGATCTTCCTGGCGATCTTCTTCGTATTTGCCTATGCGCTGAAGAAGGAATACTGGAAAGACGTGCACTAAGAGCCTACCGGTCTGAGTGCAGGGATTGCGGCCCGAGGGATCGGGCCGCGACCATTTTTTTTTTAGACTGACGGGGACAATCCGATGGGAGTTGTGGCAAAACGTTCTTCCATGACCTTCTTTTCCAATGGTGAGGACCATTACAGTCATCGCGTGCGAATCGTGCTGGCCGAAAAAGGGGTCGCGGTCGATATTGTCGACTGCACCGAAAATGACCTGCCGGAGGATCTGTCGTCACTGAATCCGTACAACAACCTGCCGACCCTGCTGGATCGCGAGCTGGTGCTGTATGAGCCGAACGTGATGATGGAGTACCTCGACGAGCGTTTTCCGCACCCGCCGCTGTTGCCGGTTTACCCGGTAGCCCGCGCTGAGAGCCGCCTGTACATGTATCGTATTCAGCGCGACTGGTGCGTGCTGGCCGACACTATCCTGGCCGGCAAGGCCGATGCCGCCGAAATCGAGCGCTGCCGCAAGGAGCTGCGCGATAGCCTGGTGGCTATCTCGCCGATTTTCGCGGAAAAAGAATTCTTCATGAGTGAAGAGTTCTCGCTCGTCGATTGCTGTCTGGCTCCGCTGCTGTGGCGTCTGCCGGTAATGGGCATCGAACTGCCGGAAGCGCAGTGCAAGCCGCTGCTGCGGTACATGAAGCGCATCTTCGAGCGCGATGCCTTCCAGGAGAGTCTGTCCGAAGCTGAGCGCGAAATGCGCGACTGATCGCGACAGTCTGGCTGCTTTGAAGCAAGGGATGGGGGAAACCCCGTCCCTTTTTTATTATCGTAAGTCATAGTGTAAGTGGTGAGTCGTAAGTGGTGAGCGGTGCGGAGGGTGCGTGTAGTGATGCCTCTCTCCGAATTCGAACATTAACTGCTTTGTTCGTGCATCGCGTAACCGCCAGGGAAGGCGGAAGTCCTGGCAACGCAGGAGCGATTGCCGGGGAACCCGCCAAATCGATCGTATTCCAGATCGATTGACCTCAGTGGGCATTGTCCGATCCCGAAACCGCTGGTGTTGGGATACGCGGCTCCGCCACTGCTCCCAACCTACGCCACTAACCACTATCCACTCACGAATCACTGGAGAAACAGATGAATCCGAGTCGCCCCTATATCGCACGGGCTCTCTACGAATGGATCCTCGACAACGACTGCACGCCGCATCTGCTGGTGGATGCGGAGGCGCCGGGCGTGGTGGCGCCGACGCAATTCGTGCAGGATGGGCAGATCGTGCTCAATGTGATGCCGTCCGCGATACGCAACCTGATGATGGACGGCGATGAGATCAGTTTCGGTGCGCGTTTCGGCGGAGTGCCGATGCAGGTCCGGGTGCCCTATGGGGCGCTGCTGGCGATTTATGCGCGGGAAAGCGGCATGGGAATGGGATTCGGTATGGAGCCGGGTGCTGATGCCTATGAGCGCCTGCAGCCAGTAGTCGAGCCAGATGTCGAAGACGATGGTTCCGGGCCTGAGCCGCCGGAACCGCCAAAGGGTGGCGGCCGGCCGAAGCTGAAGGTGGTGAAGTAGTCGTGAAGTAGGTTGGGTCTGGCGCCGAAGGCGCGTAACCCAACACTTCTTTGCCATCTGTGACCAATCGATCTGTAATGCGATCGATAATGCGGGTTACGGCGCTTTTGTAGGTTGGGTGGAGTGGCGACGCCGTGTAACCCAACATTCTCTTTGCCATCTGCGACCAATCGATCTGCAATACGGTCGATATTGCGGGTTTCGCGATGCCCATACAAGGCAGTAAATATTTAAGTTTACTGGGGTGCATCGCTGCACCCACCCTCCATCTGTGCCTCAATTGGCTCTTCGCTTGCGGCTTGAGGCGAAGCCCCGTCAAATGTATTCGAATACCTTGACGATCTTCTGCACGCCGGTGATCTGGCGTGTCAGCTGCACTGCGAGGTCGGCTTCCTTTTGGTTGACCAGGCCCATCAGGAAAACGGTACCGTTTTCGGTGACGACCTTGATGCGCCCCGCCTCTATGTTGCGTTCCGCGAACAGTTTCAGTTTGACCCGGCTGGTGAGGTAGGCGTCGTTGGTGCGGACGATGGCGGATGTCGGTCCGGCGATCTGTAGTTCGTTGTGTACCTTGCGCACTTCGCGGATCTTGCCGGCGACCTGCTCGGCTTCGGCGCGGGTTTCGTTGCTCGGTACCTGGCCGGTCAGCAGCACCAGGCCGTTGTAGCTGGTCGCCGCGACATGGGCCTGGCTCAGCGCGGTCGATGCTTTGCTGAGGTTGACCAGGATCTTGGTTTCGATCACTTCGTCCTCAATGTAATTGCCGAGGGTGCGTTCGCCCCGGTCTTCCTGGATCGGAGCGTCGCGGGTGGCGCTGATCATGCTTGAGCAGCCAGACAGCAGGATCAGGGATCCGAGGGCGGCGGCGGCAAAGCGTTTACTCATGTAATTCAAGCTCCAAACAGTTGGTAGTCGATCAGATCGCACAGGCAATGCAGTACCAGCAGGTGGGCGTCGTGGATCAGCACGTCGTCATCGGCCGGGACGCAGATTTCGATTTCATCGGGGCGTAAAAGTGCCGTGGTGTTGCCGCCGTCGTAACCGGTCAGGGCAATCACGATCATTTCGCGGTCGTGAGCCGCCTGGATTGCCTGCACCAGGTTATTGGCGCGTCCATGAGTCGAAACCACCAGCAGTATATCGCCCGGCTGTCCCAGGGCGCGGATCTGCTTGGAATAGATGTCACTGAAGCTGCTGTCCTCGCTGATAGCGGTCAGGGCCGCGCTATCGGCCGACAGTGCGATCGCCGGCAGTCCCGGACGCTCGTGGCGATAGCGGTTCAGCAGCAGCGCGCTGAAGTGCTGCGCCAGGGCGGCGGAGCCGCCGTTGCCGACACAGAGAATCTTGTTCTCATTGACAAGACAGTGCAGCAACAACTCGCCGGCGTGGGCGATCATCGGGGTGTAGTGCTCGATGGTATGGGCATTGATGTCCATCGAGCTGTGAAACTGGCTGACAATACGGTCTTCAAGTTCCATTCAGCAGTTTTTCCGGTCTCAGGGTCTAAAGGCGTCTTTATACCATAGCGGGGTCGCGCGCTCCGAATCCGATGCCAGGGCAATCAGGTCGAAGCGGCAGGGCTGGCTGGCCCGCCGCGGATATCGGCTCAGGTAATGGTTAGCGGTGTGGATAACTTTTTGCTGCTTGCGGACATCGACCGAGGCTTCCGCGCTGACGCGGCTGCCAGGGCCACGCTTGCGTACCTCGACGAATACCAGGCAGTCCTGGTCTTCCATGATCAGGTCGATCTCGCCGAGGCGGCAGCGGTAGTTGCGCTCCAGCAGCCGCAGGCCCTGGCATAGCAGCCACGCCAGGGCTCTGTCTTCGGCGGCCCGTCCGCTGGCTTGCCGATCCATCAGTAGCTGGTCGTCTGCAGCAGCTGCGGCACACCGTTCTTGAACTCGGCCCAGGGCAGTGCCCGGCCGATACGGCTGCCATCCTCGAGGTACAGCTCGCCGGTTTCACCGCTGATGCGCGCCATTGGGCTGGCTTCCAGTTGTTTCAGGTACGGGTGCAGCCGGTAGGCGTCGACGCCGAGTGCGTACAGTCGGCCAAAACGGGTGTCGGTGTCGTCGCGTTCCTGGCTCATGCTTAGTTTCAGCGTGCTCGGCGGGCCCAGTACCCAGGGCAGATCGCAGAACTGAACGTTGTTCAGATCGATGTCGCTGATGCTGTTGGGGCTGCCGGAGTAGATATGGGACGTGGCGTAGACCGGCAGGTCCTGGGCGTAGTTGTAGTCCAGCAGCGGTTTGATCTGGCGGGCGTCGACCGGCATGGCGCTGAGGAAGAGGGCGTCGGCATCCGCTCTGGGCTGCTTTTCGAATTCGACGCTGTTGCCGATGACCTTCTGCACGCGGGCGGCGCGGGCCGCGCTACTGTCGGTATGCAGCAGTGCCGCGACCTTGGGCGCGAGGTCGCTTTGTTCGGCAAAACTGACGGCGCCAACCACGGCGCCGCCGAGGCGTTCGAACTCGCGCAGGAAGGCCTGGCCGACACGGGTGCCCCACTCGGTTTCCGGAATCATCATCAGCATTTGGCGGTGGCCATCCTGCCAGGCGCGCAGCGCAGCGGCCTTTGCCTCGTCTTCAGCGGCCAGACCCAGCTGGTAGAAGTGGGGGGGCACCATGCCTTCGGTGTTATTGAGCGCCAGGATCGGTACCGGTACTGAGGTGCTGCGCCCTATCGCAGTGACGAAGTCCTTGTCCAGCGGACCAATCACCATATCGAGTTGCAGGGTGCGCGTGACGTCGAACAGCTGTTCAGGTGTATTGATGAGAGTGGCATCGAGCAGTTGCAGCTCGGGTACCGGCATGCCATCGCGCTGGGCTTCGAAATAAGCGGCCATGAAGCCGTCGCTGATGGCGCCTGCGGCGCGGGCCAGCGGGCCGCTCTGCGGCAGCAGCAGTCCGATGCGGCCGGCCGGCTCGAGGTTGGAGCCGAGCAGTGCCGACACAGTGGCCGGCGGTTGCTGCATCGCCGGGTGTGATTGCCAGAGCAGCTGCCAGTCGTTCAACGCATTGTACTGCTGCGCCAGGTCCGAGCTGGTGCGCAGATCGTAGGCCAGCTCGTACCAGCCCTGCTCATAATAGGAGCCGCCACTGGTGCGTACCAGCTCCTCGAGGCCCGCGGTCGGGATGTCATTGAGCAACGCCCAGATGCGCTCGTGCAGATTCTGGCGGACCTGGTTGTCCTGTTGCAGCTGTGCGACCTGGATCAGCTCGCGCAGTTCGCCGAGGGTGTTGTGCTGCTGCTGGTAGGCGCGGGCGCGCAGTTCGCCGAGTTCGATCGCCTGTGCGGTCGGTAGTGGCTCGCTGCTGGGCATTTCCGCCAGATATACCAGCGCCTGCTGGCTGTCCTGCTGCTCCAGCGCGGTACCGGCCTTGAGCTTGGCGATGTCGAAACGCAGGATTGGCGGCAGCGAGTCCGTGTCGATCCGTTCCAGTAGGCGGATCGCCTCGTCGCGGCGGTTCTGCTGAATCAGCAGTCGGGCGGCCTCGGTGCGTAGCTCCGCGGCGCGGATGGGTTGGGCATGGGCCGCCTCGTCCAGCAGGGTGGCGATCTCGTTCTGCTGCCGCTCGGCCGCTGTGGTGGCGCTTGGCGCCGGGCGCATGAATGCCGGTGTGGAGCAGCCTGCGAGCAGTGCCGCCACGAGGGCGGCGGCCAGAGACAGGCGCAGCGGATTCGTCATATACTCTGTCACCCCAAACGATGGATGGATTTACAATGTCGGAAGCGGTTCTGTACGTTGTCGCAACGCCGATCGGCAACCTCGCAGACATGACGCCGCGCGCCGTCGAGGTGTTGCAGTCGGTGTCGCTGATTGCGGCGGAGGATACCCGCCACAGCGCACGTCTGATGGCGCACTTTAACATTAAAACGCCGATGATTTCAGTGCACGACCACAACGAACGGCAACGTATCGACAGAATAGTGCAACAGTTGGGCCAGGGTGAAAGTCTGGCGCTGATTTCGGATGCCGGAACGCCGCTGATTTCCGATCCCGGCTTCGTGTTGGTACGTGCGGTCAGGGAAGCGGGCTTTCGGGTTGTACCGGTGCCGGGGTGCAGTGCGCTGGTGGCGGCGCTGTGCGCGGCAGGGTTGCCGTCGGACCGCTTTATTTTCGAGGGGTTTCTGCCGGCCAAGACCGGCGCACGGCGACAGCTGCTGGAAGCGCTCGCCGCTGAAACCCGTACGCTGATCTTCTACGAGTCGCCGCACCGAATTCTGGCTTCACTCGAGGATATGCTGGCCTGCTTTGGTGCGGAGCGCTTCGTGGTGGTGGCGCGGGAGCTGACCAAGACCTTCGAGACCATCGAGGGGCAAGCGCTCGGCGAGCTGCTCGAGTGGATGCGCGGCGATACCAATCAGCAGAAGGGCGAGTTTGTGGTGCTGGTGCAGGGAGCGCCGGCGCGCGAGGCCGAAGCGCTGGATCCTGAAGCGCTGCGGGTGCTCGACCTGTTGCTCGAGGAGCTGCCGGTAAAGCAGGCCGCGGGCCTTGCGGCCAGGATTACCGGCCTGAAAAAGAACGCCCTGTACCAGCTGGCATTAGAGCGGCGCGGCTAGTGCCGCTTTTCGTCGGTTGGGTCAAGCGACGCAGGAGCGGACCCAACACCAGACCCATGTGCGAGCCGAGACCAATCGATCTGTAATGCGATCGATATTATGGGTTAAGCGATGCCCTAAAAACCGTGAAGCTCAGTGCCGCCGCATCGCTCTACCCATCCTACGCACAAGCTGGTATTCTTGCGCCCGGAGGAGTTCGCCAGACAGTCGCTGCTGCGTTCGCGCAGGGGAGGAAAGTCCGGGCTCCACAGGGCAGAGTGCCAGATAACGTCTGGGCGGCGCGAGCCGACGGCCAGTGCAACAGAGAGTAGACCGCCTAAGCATCTTCGGATGCCGGTAAGGGTGAAAGGGTGCG
>JABXIM010000184.1 GCA_013373085.1 Oceanospirillaceae bacterium
GCGAGTTCGAGTCTCGTTTCCCGCTCCAAATATTCGTCTACAGACGTCCACTGGAGTCTGTAAGTCGTTGAAAGAAGGGGCGAAAGCCCCTTTTTTCGTTCCAGCGAAGTCTGCTGAAATCCACCTACGGCCAGCCTTTTTAAGGCCAGAATTGAGGCCAAACTAAAGGGGTGGCGTCAGTACCGGATTGTTGCTGGGGTCGGGCGGGAGCCGTGACGAGCATAGAGCCTAAGTCTCAGCTTAGGAGCTATGAGATGGCACTCTCCGATCTGATCATCCGCCAAGCCAGGACCACTGGAAAAAGCTACAACCTCCGCGATACTGACGGCCTGGGGCTAGTCGTCTCGCCAGCTGGTGGCAAGTCCTGGCACTTCCGCTACTGATTGACCTCGTCGAAGATCTGGCGTGCCAGGCCATGTTGTTCCAACAGGTGGCGGAACTTCAAAATCGTGGAGTGATCCGGGATGGCCTTGTCCAGCGATAGGCCGGCAAACAGGCGCATGGAGGCAATCTCGTATAGTGCATGTTCCATGGCCGGATCACTGATGTGTCGGACCACTGAGGTTGTACCACTGTTGCATGCAGTGAATCCGGAGCATGGTCGTCAGCGGATAGGGCCGACGCCCATTACCCGCCTTTGGATAATACGGCTCGATCAGCGCTTCCAACCGCGCCCACGGGATCAGCTTGTCCATCCGGCCGAGGAATTTTTCCTTGGCGCTTGTTGCTGAACTCACTGTCTGCGAATGTGAGCTGCTGATCCATGGGCGTTTCCTTGATGCAGTTGATGGCCGCAATTGTCCCATGAGCCGGACTTGATCACACCTTAGATGCCCTCCAACGCCAATTGTCGAATTCGTTTCTTGTCGATCTTGCCGACACTGGTCTTGGGTATTGCCTGGACGAAGTCGATATGGCTGGGTATTGCCCACTTATTGATCTTACCTTCTTGAACGAAGCCGGTCAGAAAGGCGCGGATATCGTCGTCCGTCGTTTCGCTATTAGCTGGAACGATAAGCGCGCAGGGCCTTTCGCCCCAGTCGGCATCGGGTAAGCCGACAAC
The DNA here is from genome assembly GCA_013373085.1 of Oceanospirillaceae bacterium. Lineage (GTDB taxonomy): Bacteria > Pseudomonadota > Gammaproteobacteria > Pseudomonadales > Balneatricaceae > Marinobacterium_A. The sequence goes on from JABXIM010000184.1 coordinate 1,064, forward strand.
TGCAACTTCTTGAACATCGGGGTGTTCGCTGATCAGGGTTTCCAGCTCCAGGGACGAGATCCACTCACCTCCGGTTTTGATGACATCCTTGATACGATCCTTGATTTCTATGAAACCCGTTGGATGGATGCAGGCAATATCACCGGTATGGAGCCAGCCATCTTCCCAGAGCGCCTCCTGTTTATCCGGCTCCTTGATGTATCCGCGCGTCAGCCAGGGCGCCCGGACGACGACCTCGCCAACGTGGTCTCCATCATGAGGCAAGGGAGTACCATCCCCGTCGAGGATTCGAATATCGACCATGTTGACCGGCAGGCCGGTCTGGCGGCGGAACTCCAGTTGCTGCGCCGGCGCGAGCGCCAACATGTCGTCATTCAGGCTAGTGATGGCCAGCAGCGGGCAGGTTTCCGACATGCCATAGCCGGTATACAGGTGGATTCCTTTGGCCTGCGCGCGTTCGGCAAGCCCCTGCGGCAGTGCGCTACCACCAGTAAGGATTTTCCAGTCTTGGAAGTCTGCCGAGAGACTTTCGTCGCAGCCGAGCATCATTTGCAGTAGCGTGGGTACACAATGTGAAAATGTCACCCCTTCGGTTTGCTGCAGCCTCACAAGACTGTCGGCTTCGTAGCGGCCGGGATACACCTGCTTCACACCCAGCATCGTCGCGACATACGGAACGCCCCAAGCATGAACATGAAACATCGGGGTGATGGGCATATACACGTCGTGCGAGCGAAGTAGGGGAGCGCCTTCATACGCTGCCAGGTTGCCGACGGCGTTCAGTGTGTGCAGCACCAACTGGCGATGTGTGAAATAGACCCCCTTGGGATTTCCGGTGGTGCCGGTGGTGTAGAAAGTCGTGGCGACCGAGTTTTCGTCGAAGTCGGGAAAATGGTAGTGGCAATCGGCGCCCTCGAGCAACTCTTCGTATTCGCCGATGAGTGGAAGTTCGGTTTCCGGACGGTTGTCGTCAGTTAGCAGGATGCACCCGCGGACGCTTTCGAGACTACCTTGAAGGTTCTCGAGCAGCGGCACGAAATCCCGGTGAGCCAGTACAAGCTGGTCCTCTGCATGGTTCATGGTATAGAGAACCTGCTCGTCCGAAAGGCGAATATTTACGTGATGCAAAACCGCGCCAATCATCGGCACCGCGAAAAAGCATTCCAGATAGCGATGGCTGTCCCAGTCAAGTACGGCGACGGTGTCCCCGGCGCGAACGCCAGCAGCGGTCAGGACGTTAGCGAGTCGGCTAACACGTTCGATGAGAGTTGGGTAGTCGTATCTAAACAGGTCGCGATAAACGATCTCATGGCCGTTATGGTGCCGCTGGGCTGACATCAGCAGGCGTTTGATCAACAGCGGATATTCGTAGGCGGCGTCAGCTGGCTTAATAATTTTTGTATCCATCTGTTCACATCTCTGGTGTTTTCCAACACTGCCGTAGGACACTGCGCTTCAGTGAATCTGGTCGGGCGGCCAGGACAGTGAAAATATGATCGAAATAAAATGCGACCGCGCGGCTCGTCCAGTCCGGGCATAGCCGCGTGGTCGCCAAGCATGGGCTTCCAGTTAATGGCGATCCTTCACCCTGGCGTCGCTTTGGGGTTGAGCATGGCGACAGGTTCAATATAGAGAAGTGCTATATATTCTTGAAGTTTATTTTAGTTATATTTTTGTATTCATAGTGGTGATATTTATCGGCGTTGGCGGAGTTAGGTCGAGTTGCTGTTGTAGCAATCGCTCTCGCAGCCAGCGGTTGGCTTGATCCAGATCGGAACTCTTGTGCCAGTAAAGGTGCCACTCCAGTGACGGCATCTCGAAGGGCAACTGGAGAATGCGGGCATTGTATTGATGCGCCAGGCGTGACGGTACGGTCAGCGCGAGATCCGTTCGTAGAGCGACGAGAGGGGCGACCATATAGTGTTTGACCCTGAGCTTGATGTCCCGGGCGAGGCCGAGGTTGTTCAGCGCAGCATCGACCTGCCCCATGCCGCCGGGCCGGCTCGAAACCAGGATATGGCCAAGTGCCAGGTAGTCGTCCAGTGTCAACTCATCACCCACCACGGGATGGTCGCTACGGACCAGACAAACGTACTGGTCTGTCACTAGCGGCTGATGACAGAGCTGGGGATCGCTCATCAGTGGTACCTCGATGGCTAGGTCGAGGGTGCCGCTGGCGAGCGCCTTGGGGGCATCCTGGCGACTGTGATAGTGGCTTTCGATACCGAGTCCCGGCGCGATGCCCTGCAGTTCCTCTTCAAGCGCCGGGAGCAGCAGGGCTTCGGGCAGGTCATTCATGCTGAGGCGGAACACCTTGTCCGAACTTTCGGGACAAAAGCGATTGCCTTCCTGCACGCTCAGATTGAGCAACTGCAGGGCTTCGCGCACCTGAACCGCGATATTGTCCGCTACCGGGGTCGGTGCCATGCCCTGAGGTGTGCGGATGAAGAGTTGATCGTCAAAGGTTTTGCGCAGTCTCGACAGTGCATTGCTGACGGCCGGTTGCGTAATCGACAGTATTTCCGCAGTACGAGTCAGGTTACGGACGCTGTAGATGGTGTCGAACACAACGAAAAGGTTCAGGTCAACTTGGGCGAGACGCATTGGGCGACACTCCATAGACGTTATTATTCATAATGTGAATAACTTAGCATTCCAATAATAAAGTTAAAATATGTTGGCCCAGCCTATAACCTCTTGTAAAAAACTGAGGTGATCTATGGCAGAACTGTACGTCGTTCGACACGGTCAGGCGTCTTTCGGGGCCGAGGACTATGACCAGCTTTCCACCCTCGGGGAGCAGCAAGCTTTGTTGCTTGGACAATACTTTGCCGAGCGGGATATTCACTTCGATCGTGTCATGACCGGCACGCTGAAACGTCATCATCAGACAGCACAAGCCATCATCGAAGGCGCGGGGTGGGCGGCACCGGTTGCCGAACACCCGGGATTCGATGAATACGACTTCAAGACGCTAGTCGCGGTAGCCTGCCGCCTTCAGCCGCAACTAAGCGCTTGGTTTGACTCTTGCGACAAGAAGAGCTTTTACAAGGGCATGCGAGCTGCCTTGTTTCTCTGGCTGGAAGGACGGCTCGACGGTGCAGCACCAGAACGCTGGAATGACTTCAAGGCGCGCGTTTGCGGTGCTCTGACCGAGGTGCGACAAAGCGGCGCCGGCCGGACGCTGGCGATCAGTTCCGGTGGCGCCATGGGACTCGCGACTCAGCAGATAGTCGGAGGGCCCGACCACCTGGCCATCGACTTGAACATGCAGCTATTCAATACCGGCGTCTGCCGCTATTTCTACAACCGTGAACGAATACGCCTTGCCACCTTCAACGGGACACCTCACTTGGAACACCCGGCAGGGACGGATCTGATCACTTACGCCTGATCGGAGATCTGGACTGCAGGGCGCCGATCAGGTGCCCTGTACCGTCAATACGACCTTGCCGATATGCTGACCGCCCTCCATCAGGCGATGCGCGTCGGCAGCCTCTGAGAGGGGGAAGGTCGTGAAAATCACCGGCTTGACCGAACCGGACGCCAGCCAGGGCCAGACCGTCTCGCGCAGCGAGGCCGCGATGCGTCCCTTCGACGCCGTCGACTGGGCCCTGATGGTCGATCCGCTCCACGTCAGTCGCTTCACCATGAAAGGCATTATGTCGACTTCGGCTTTCGCACCACCCAGCATGGCGATGGACAGCAGCCGTCCATCATTCGCCAGCGCCTGCAGGTCGCGGCCGATATAGTCGCCGCCCACCATATCCAGAATGACATCGACGCCGTTACCGTCCGTCAGGCGATCTATTTCCTGCACGAAGTCCTGCTCGCGGTAATTGACGACGTGATCGGCGCCGAACGAAGCGCAGGCGCGTGCCTTGTCTTCGGATCCCACCGTCACGAAAACTTTTGCGCCCATGGCCTTCGCCAGCTGGATCGCGGTGGTGCCGATACCGCTGCTGCCGCCATGGATCAGCAGCGATTCGCCGGCTTTCAGGTGGCCGCGATCATTGAGGTTGAACCAGACCGTGAAGAAGGTTTCCGGCAGCGCGGCCGCATCGGTAAGACTCAAACCCTCTGGTACTGGCAGGCAGCACTCCACTGGCGTCTTGACGAGCTCGGCGTAGCCGCCGCCGGGTACGAGCGCGCAGACTTTGTCGCCGGGGCTCCAGCCGGTGACTCCGGCACCCGTTGCGGCAATCTTGCCGGCTACTTCGAGGCCGAGGATTGGCGATGCCCCGTGGGGCGGCGGGTACTTACCCTTGCGCTGTAGCAGGTCGGGGCCGTTGACCCCGGCGGCCGCGACGCGGATAAGCACTTCACCAGGACCCGGTACGGGCTCCGGCCGTTCAGCACAAATCAGTACGTCCGGGCCACCTGGCTCCTTCATATCGATATATTTCATTTTTAGGTTACCTCCGGATTCAAATCAGACGGGTGTGGTGGGCGCCATCCACTGGCAGCACCGCTCCGTTGATGAAAGAGCCTGCGTCGCTGGCGAGCAGGATGACCGGCCCAACCAGTTCGTCGAGTTGGCCCAGGCGTCGCGCGGGCATAGACCGAATGTAGGCCTGCCCCTTGTCGCTGGCGAAGAAATCCGCGTTCATTTCGGTTTCGAACCAGCCCGGGGCAATGGCGTTGACGCGAATGCCATAGCGCATCAGGTCATTGGCGAGCGAACGGGTCAGCTGCACGACCGCGCCCTTGGAGGCGGCGTAAGCGCTGTAGCCCGGATGGGTACCGAGGCCGAGTATCGAGGCGATATTGACGATGGAGCCGGGCTGTCCGGCTTCGACCAGGCGGCGTGCCGCTTCCTGGGACACGTGCCAGACCCCCTTGAGGTTGGTATCCAGCACAGCGTCCAGCGAGGCTTCGCCCATTTCCAGGAAGGGGGCGGGCGTGGCGATGCCGGCATTGTTGATGACGATATCGCACAGGCCGACCTTGTCTGCCGCAGTGTCGAAGGCACTGTGAACACTGACAGGTGACGTTACGTCCAGCGCGACCGCCATCGCGGTGCCCCCGGAATCGTTGATGGTACGGACCAGTTCTTCGAGTCGATCGACGCGGCGGGCCGCTACTACGATGGTGGCTCCGGCCTCCGCCAACCCTTGGGCGAGATGATAGCCGATGCCGCTCGAGGCGCCGGTGACGAGTGCAACTTTGCCTTCCAGGGAGAAGCGTTCTTTTGCCATGTTGTATTCTCCATATGACGGGCGTCTTGAAGAGAGAAGCGCCGACCAATCCGGGTGGCTGACCTGAGGATAGACGGCGCAAAGTGAAAACGGGGACTTTATCGGCCAGGGAAGAGGCCGTTCGTTAACCCCGAGAAAATTGCTGACAGGTGCTTGACGTCAGTTTCCACGTTCAATGAGGTCCATCGCCATTTCCGACAGCGGGCGGGCAAGTTCGCCGACTGCGAGCGCCCGAGTACTTGATGCATTGCCTTCCAGGGCGCGCTTCTTCACGCCCTGGACGATGGCGGCGAGGCGGAAAAAACTGAACGCCAGGTAGAAATTCCAGTACTCGATACCATCCAGGCCCATACGGGCGCAGTAGTCCTCGACGTATGCCGCTTCGGTCGGCAGCCCCAGGGCCCGCCGATCAAGACCGCCCAGGCCGTGCATCGTGCCCTCATGTGGCATGCGCCACTGCATACACTGGTACGCCAGGTCGGCGAATGGGTGCCCCAGCGTCGACAGCTCCCAGTCGACGACCGCAAGGATGCGCGGTTCAGTCGGGTGGAACAGGAAATTGTCCAGGCGATAGTCACCGTGGACCAGGCTGATCCGGCCGTCGTCTTCGGGCAGCTGCTGAGGCAGCCAGGCGATCAACTGGTTCATGGCCTCGATGGATTCGGTTTCGCTGGCCAGGTACTGGCGGCTCCAGCGCGCGATCTGGCGTTCGAAATAGTTGCCGGCGCGGCCGTAATCGCCGAGGCCCACCGCGTCGACGTCGATGCAGTGCATCGCCGCCAGCACCCGGTTCATTTCGTCGTAGTAGTCGCGACGCCGGTCACGCTCGATATCGGGCAGCGCCGGGTCCCAGAACACGCGGCCTTCGACGTAGGACATCAGGTAGAAATCGCTGCCGATGATGCTGGCGTCCTCGCAGAGGTGGTAGGCCTCGGCGACCGGCACGCCGGTTTTCCCGAGTGCCCGCATCACGCGGAATTCGCGGTCGATGGCATGGGCGGATTTCAGCAGTTCTCCGGCCGGTTTGCGACGCAGCACGTAGTCGCCGGAGCGGGTGCGCAGCCTATACGTCGGGTTGGACTGGCCGCCGGCGAACTTTTCCAGCGCTATCGGCCCCTGGAATCCCGGCAGCGCCGCTTCGAGGTAGGCCGTAAGACTACCGGTATCGATGTCCACAGTGTTCGTCATGGGTGTAGCTCCTCAGGCCGCATAGCGTTTGATGGTCTCTTTGCCCAGCGACGCCATATGCACCTGGTCGGGGCCATCGGCCAGACGAATGGTTCGGGCATAAGCGAAGGCTTCGGCAAGGAAGCTGTCCTGGCTCAGCCCGAGGGCGCCATGGGCCTGGATGGCGCGGTCGATAACCCGCTGCGCCATGGTCGGGGCGGTAATCTTGATCATGGCGATCAGGTCCCGCGCCTCCTTGTAGCTGGCGCGATCCATCTTGTCGGCCGCCTTCAGGGTCAGCAGCCGGGCTTGCTCGATGTCGCAGATCGAGCGCGCGATATCCTCACGTATCGAGCCCTGTTCACCGAGTGTCTTGCCGAACGCAACTCGTTGGTTCACTCGGGCGCACATCAGTTCCAGTGCCCGCTGCGCGCAGCCGATCAGGCGCATGCAGTGATGAATCCGGCCGGGACCCAGGCGCCCTTGGGCGATTTTGAAGCCCTGGCCTTCGTCGCCGATCAGGTTCGTTGCCGGAACCCGCACGTTGTCGAACAGGATTTCCGCGTGGCCGTGGGGGGCATCGTCGGAGCCGAATACCCGCAGCGGACGCAGCAGCTTCACGCCCGGGGTGTTCAGCGGCACGATAACCTGCGACTGCTGCCGGTGCCGCGGTGCGTCGGGATCCGTTTTGCCCATCACGATCAGGAATTTGCACCGAGGATCCGGGGCGCCGGTAGTCCACCATTTGCGGCCGTTGATCACGTAGTCATCGCCATGCCGTTCGATCCGGCATTCAATATTGGTGGCATCGGAGGACGCCACGGCCGGTTCGGTCATCGCGAAGGCAGAGCGGATCTCGCCGTTCAGTAGCGGTTCGAGCCAGGTTCGCTTCTGTTCGTCACTGCCGAAGCGGGCTAGGACCTCCATATTGCCGGTGTCTGGGGCATTGCAGTTGAACACTTCGGGGCCGATCAGCGAACGCCCCATGATCTCGGCCAACGGCGCGTATTCCAGATTGCTCAGCCCCGATCCGTAATCGTCGAATTCCGCCAGGAACAGGTTCCATAGCCCCTCGTGTCGGGCCCGAGCCTTGAGGTCCTCCATTATCGGCGGAATGACCCAGCGGTTGTCGGAACGCTCGATAAAGTCATGATACGCCGGCTCGGCCGGGTAGACATGATCGTCCATGAAGCGCTCGAGTCGGCCCAGGAGGTCTCGAACTTTGGGGCTGTGTTCGAAGTGCATGGTGCAGCTCCTCATTATTATCGGGTTGATCGGTGGCACCTGATTTTCGGGATGGCGGCGCTGCGGTCCGCGTTGGCTCGGCCACTCCCGATTTGCAAAGAGCCTAGGCCATTGCTCAATATTTTTGAAATTTATTATTGTTATAGTTTTATATTCATGCTGTGAATCTATTTGAACGTGATGAGAGAACAGCGCCTGTCGTAAGAGCGCCGCGCCGCTGCGCTTCTCGCCGCTATCGATAGGTTTCGCCGCGGAACCCGACTACAGCAGATGGCGTAGATTCTGCAGTTCCGCAGTCGCGCCTATATATTCACGATAATTATGAATGGGCATTTAAATAATAAACTTCATTTCTATCTATAGGCTTCTTAGCATTCTCGTCACGGGTTGAAGCCTGCCGGTTCCGCCAGTCGCTTCAGCCATCCGGGCACAATAACTAGAGATTTCAACCGGAGTTTCCCATGACAACCGATTACGTGCTTGAGGCGCGGGGTCTGATCAAGGCGTTCAAGGGATTCACGGCGGTGGATAACGTCAGCCTGAACGTCAGACGAGGCGACATCCATGCGTTGATAGGACCCAATGGCGCCGGCAAGACGACCGTCTTCAATCTGCTTACCAAGTTTCTGTCGCCGACCCGTGGCCAACTGCTGTTCAACGGGCGAGATATCACTTCACTGTCCCCAGACCGAATCGCCAGGATCGGCATGGTGCGATCGTTCCAGATTTCCGCGGTTTTTCCGGACCTGTCGGTACTGGAAAACGTACGCGTCGCATTGCAACGGCATCGAGGAGACAGTTTCTTTTTCTGGCGATCGGAGACGAGCTTGGCAAGTTTGAACGGTCGTGCGCTCGAGTTGCTGGAGTCTGTCGGGTTGGCGGCATTCGCCCCGCACCGGGCGGCCGACCTGTCGTATGGGCGCAAGCGGGCGCTGGAAATTGCGACGACGCTAGCGCTCGAGCCGGAACTGCTGCTGTTGGATGAACCCACTCAGGGCATGGGTCACGAAGACATCGATGCAGTGGCTGAGCTGATCCGAAGCGTCAACCGCCAATGCACCGTGCTGATGGTGGAACACAACCTCAAGGTCGTCGCCGACCTGTCGGACCGGATCACGGTCCTGCAGCGCGGTACCGTTCTGATCGAGGGGGATTATCAAACGGTCTCGGCCGATCCCCAGGTACGGGCAGCCTATATGGGCGTTGACGAAAGTGAGGATGGCCAGACGAGCGGAAGGCCAGCTATCGCCGCTGGAAGGATGCAGGAGATACGCGTATGAATGCGGCGACCTCGGGGGCGGTGACGACCGCCAAGCTCCATATCCAGAACCTCCATGCCTACTACGGCGAGTCCCATATTCTTCACGGGCTGAGTCTCATCGTTCGTCAGGGTGAGCTGGTGACGTTACTGGGCCGCAATGGCGCCGGCCGCACCACCGCGCTGCGCGCCATCATGAACATGGTAGGGCGGCGCATCGGTACGATTCTGATTAATGGTGTCGAGACCCTGTCGATGCCGGCCCATCGAATCGCCCACCTCGGCGTCGGCTACTGCCCCGAAGAGCGTGGAATCTTTGCCAGTCTCACTGTCGAGGAAAACTTGCTGTTGCCGCCAGCCATACAGCCGGGAGGGATGAGCGTCGACGAAATCTACACCATGTTCCCGAACCTGGCGGAGCGGCGCCGTAGCCAGGGCACGCGCCTGTCCGGTGGCGAGCAGCAAATGCTGGCGTTGGCGCGCATTCTACGCACCGGCGCCGACATTCTGCTGCTGGACGAAATCACCGAGGGGCTGGCGCCGGTCATCGTAAGACGCCTCGCCGAAGTCCTGGAACAACTCAAACGTCGCGGTCTGACAATCCTGCTGGTGGAGCAAAACTTCCGCTTTGCCGCACCGCTAGCGGATCGCCATTACCTACTCGAACACGGTCGTATCGTCGAAGAGGTCTTCGCCCACGAGCTCGATACCAAATCGTCGATGCTGAATGCATACCTGGGTGTCTGAACGGCACCGAACTACAACAATAACCTGGGGTTTTTCATGAAAAAATTACTGCATATTCTGGCAGCAAGCCTGATTTCCAGCGCTCCGGTTACAGGATCGACTGCTGAGGCGACAGTCTCTGATGGCAAGGTCAAGATCGGTGTACTCGCCGACATGAGCGGCGTGTACGCCGATGCTTGTGGCCCGGGCTGCCTGGAAGCGGTGCGAATGGCCGTCGACAACTTCGGCGGCAGCGTGCTGGGCGCACCGATCGAGGTGGTCAGTGCGGACGACCAGAACAAGCCGGACCTGGGTGCTGCCAAGGTACGTGAATGGATCGAGCAGGGGCAGGTGGACGCTGTAACCGGCCTGGTTTCCACGGCAGTGACCGGTGCGGCGACCAAGCTGCTGACGGCGAACGAGCGTATCGCTTTGATCGTCGGTGCGGCCAGCAACGCTTTCACCACTTCGGAATGTTCGCCGTTCAACGCACACTGGACGTACGATGTGGTTTCACTGGTGGCCGGCACGGTCAAGCCGATGGTCGAAAGCGGCAAGAAAAAATGGTTTTTCATCACCGCCGATTACACCTTCGGATACGATCTGGAGAAAGCGGCAACCGAGATCATTACGGCCAGTGGCGGTGAGGTCCTGGGCAGTGTTCGCGCACCGCTCGGTACCACCGACTTCTCGTCCTACGTACTTCAGGCGCAGGCGTCGGGCGCGGAAGTGATCGCGATGGCGAACTCCTCGGCGGACCTGGTAAACGCGCTCAAAGCCGCGAGCGAATTCGGCATTACCGAGATGGCGGACGTCGCCGGACTGCTGGTGGTCACAACGGCTGCCAAGGCGATGGACCCGTCAGTCGCTGCCGGCATGAATCTGACGGCGCCCTTCTACTGGGACATGGATGAGGTGACGCGGGACTGGAGCGCCCGGTTCAAGGCCCGCAGTTCGGTGTCGATTCCCACTGCACTTCACGCCAGCGCCTACTCGTCGACCCTCCATTATCTCAAGGCGATCGAAGCGGCCGGGACCGATGAGGCCAAGGCGGTGATGGCGAAGATGAAGACGATGCCGGTGAACGATGTTTTCTCGCGCAACGGTTATCTGCGTCGCGACGGCCGTCTGGTGCACGACATGTACCTTGTGCGCATCAAGGGCCCGTCCGAGCGGGAAAGCGAAAACGACATCTTCGTCGTCGAGAAAACGCTCCCGGGAGACGACGTCTACCTATCGCTCGAGGCGGGCGGGTGCAGCTTTGCGCTCAATCGACAGTAACTGACCCGGCTAAAAAACGGAGGGCACGCTGTCATGTCAATATTTCCTGAAATCAACCTCTTTGGTCTGTTCAGCCAGTTGCTGGTAGGCATGATCAACGGTTCATTTTATGCACTGCTAAGCCTTGGGCTAGCCATCATTTTCGGCCTTCTTCGCATCATCAACTTTGCCCAGGGTGCCTTTTACATGCTCGGTGCTTTCGGGGCCTGGCTCAGCCTGCAGTTCCTGGGCCTGAACTATTGGTGGGCACTGTTGCTGGTGCCCGTTGGCGTCGGCCTGCTGGGGACGCTGCTGGAGCGCACCCTGATACGGCGTATCTCCGGTGAGGGAGAGCTTTACAGCCTGCTGTTGACCTTTGGCGTCGCGCTGATCGTGCAGGGGCTCTTCAGCAAATGGTTTGGCGTATCGGGGCTTCCATACCAGGTTCCGGAACTGTTACAGGGCGGAATACGTCTGCCGGTGATGTATCTGCCGACCTACCGGGTCTGGATACTGCTGCTGTCGCTGGGGGTCTGTCTGGCGGCCTGGCTGTTGATCGAGCGCACCCGGCTGGGGTCCTACTTGCGTGCCGGTACCGAGAATCCGCAGCTAATGAAGGCCTTCGGCATCAACGTGCCCTTGATCGTGACCTTGACCTACAGCTTTGGTGTGGCGCTGGCCGGTCTGGCAGGCGTGCTGGCAGCACCGGTCTATTCGGTGAGCCCACTGATGGGATCGAACATTCTGATCGTGGTGTTCGCCATTGTCGTGATTGGCAGTATGGGGTCGATCGGCGGTGCCATCCTGACCGGCCTTGGAATGGGCGTCATCGAAGGTCTGACCAAGTATTTTTATCCGGAGGCGTCGGCGACGGTGATTTTCCTGGTAATGGTGCTGGTGCTGATCTTCAAACCCGCCGGGCTATTCGCCCGGGCAGCTTGAGGAGGCATCCATGAACAAACGAACCCTGTATTGTGCTCTGGTAGTACTGGCACTGCTGGCGCCCCTTGCGGTCTATCCGGTATTCCTGATGAAGGTGCTCTGTTTCGGGCTGTTCGCCTGTGCCTTCAACCTGTTGCTGGGATTCGGCGGTCTGCTGTCCTTCGGGCATGCGGCTTTTCTGGGCACGGGAGCTTATGTCACGGGTTACGCCATGTCGACCTGGGGCCTGACGCCAGAAATCGGCCTGCTGGTCGGAACCCTGGCTTCCGCGGCGCTGGGACTGGTTTACGGGGCCCTGGCCGTCCGACGGGAGGGGATCTATTTTGCCATGGTGACGCTCGCGCTGGCGCAGCTGATGTTTTTCGTTTATCTGCAGGCGCCCTTTACCGGCGGCGAGGATGGCCTGCAGGGGATTCCGCGCGGGCAGTTGCTGGGGGTCGTCGACCTGCAGAGCAATATGGCGATGTACTACCTGGTGCTGGCGATCTTCAGTGGCGGATTCCTGCTCATTCATCGCACGATTCACTCGCCGTTCGGCCAAGTGCTGAAAGCCATCCGGGATAACGAGGCGCGCGCCATTTCCCTGGGGTACCAGGTCGATCGCTACAAGCTGCTGGTGTTCGTGATCTCCGCCGCGCTGGCCGGGCTCGCCGGCGCGACCAAGACGCTGGTGTTTCAGCTCGCCTCCCTGAACGACGTGCACTGGCTGATGTCGGGCGAGGTCGTGCTGATGACGCTGGTCGGGGGAATGGGGACCTTCCTGGGACCGCTGGTGGGTGCGGGCGTGCTGGTCAGTGTCGAGCATGCGCTGTCGTCGGGCACGCTCGGCGCTTATGTACACGTCGCGATGGGAATGATCTTCGTCCTTTGCGTATTGCTGTTCCGGCGCGGCATCGTTGGCGAGTTTCCGCACCTCGTCAGCAAGTTGGCGAAGGGTATACGACGCCGCTTACCCATGCGTTGAACGGCCACGCCGTTGCAAGGGATCCAACCTGCCCGACGGTTTGGTTACCGACGGGCGGACTTCTACACTTTGGATTTCCGGCAGTTGAAGCAGAAATTCCACAGACGACGGAGTGACTCATGAGCAAGCGAGTATTGATTACCGGAGCCGCGTCCGGATTTGGCCGGGGTGTCGCATTCGGACTGGCCCGACAGGGCCATGAGGTGATCGCGGGGTGCCAGATCTGGCCCCAGGTATGGGAGATGCGTCACGCGGCAGAATCCGAAGGCATTCAGATGACCGTGATCAAGCTGGACGTGCTGAACGAAATCGATCGAGCGCACGCGTTCGCGCTGGATATCGATGTGCTGTTCAACAACGCAGGCATTATGGAGTCGGGCCCCGTCGTCGAGTTACCGATGGATGTGGTGCGCTCGGTGTTCGAGACCAACGTCTTCGCCGCCTTGATGATGGCACAGGGTTTTGCTCGCAAGATGGTCAAGCAGGGCAGGGGCAAAATCGTCTGGACGTCTTCGGTTGCGGGATTGGTGAAGGTCCCCTGGGATGGTGCCTATGCTGCCTCGAAACATGCTGTTGAAGGATTCTGCTCAGCCATGCGTGACGAGCTTGAACCCTACGGTGTACAGGTGGCGACGGTCAACCCGGGAGCATACCGTACTGGCTTCAACGACACCGGCATGGAAGCGATGGATCAGTGGTGGGATCAGGGCGAGCGGGTGGTCGCACACTGGCCAAAACGTCCACTGGACAAGCAGCACGACCCTCAGGAGATGATTGATGCGATGATCGAGGTCATCGCGTCGGATCATCACGCCTACCGTACCGTCAAGCCCAAAGCGGCCGAGGACATGGTAAAACAGGAGCAGTCCGAAATCTGGAAACGGCAGGTCTGAGCACGCTCTGTGCCTGCGCCGGGAGGTGAACGGTTACAGCGAGGAGCCAGTAAGGAAACAGGCGTCTTCGTCGCCTCTGAGGACATAACCTTCGTACAGGTTCGAGAAGTCCATTTCGCCGAAGCTATCGCCCAGAAAGTCGAGCAGATAGCGCACCGAGGGCAGCAACCCCTGACGGCTGGCGAATACCGCGTGTACCACGGCTCCCTGGGGTTGCCAGTCGGGCAATACTCGTACCAGGCTACCCTGCATTAAGTCCTTGAACACGACCAGTAGGGGCAACTGAGCAATGCCTCCTCCGTCCAAAGTTAACCGGCGTACGGTGATCAGATCGTCGGTCACGAGGCGAGGTTCGTGGCTGACCTTCGCATTGGCTCCGTCCGGTCCCTGCAATGTCCACTCGTAATGGCCGCGTACGGTCCCCCCTTCGAGACTGGGAAAACGCTGCAGGTCCTCGGGCGAAGAGGGGGCACCCTCGGTGTCGATCAGCCAAGGGCTGGCGACGAGCTCCTGAGGGCTCTGCGACAGCGTCTTCATCACCAGGTTGCTGTCCTGCAGCGGTGGTACCCCGACGCGAAGCGCGATATCGAACCCCTCCCGCAACACGTCGACCTCGCGATTGGTGCTTTCGACCTGCACTTTCACCCTGGGGTAGCGGATCATGAACCGGGACAGCATGCCTGCCACGACAAAGTTCAGTAGTGCGGTGGGACAACTGATGCGCACGATACCGCCGGGCTCGGCTTGGCTGCGTTCGATCAAAGCCTCGGCGGCATCGGCCGCAGTCAACATTTCCTTGCACAATTGATGATATTCGGCGCCGACATCGGTCACGGAAAACTGCCTTGCGTTGCGGTGCAACAGCCGGACCTGCAGGCGCTCCTCGAGCCGGGAAACGGCTCTGCTAAGCTTGGACTTGGGAATGTCGAGGGCACGGCTAGCGGCACTGTAGCCACTGTACTCCACGACTTGCACGAAATAGTAGAGTTCATTCAAATCGTACATAGGATATATTGTTCCATTAGTGAAACGTAACGTTTGTTTTTAGCCTATTTTAGATCTTTCGTTTCAAAATTATAGTGTCTTTCACCGCTGAGCCAAAGTTAAACCGCGGGGAGATGTTTCTCCCTTAGTTGTCTCCCACCCAACCGAAGAGGTGAAGTATGAGCAAGAAAATATTGGTGGTTCTGACCAGCTTTGAAAAGTATCCGACCCTCGCGCGCGCAACCGGGCTGTGGCTTGGTGAGGCAGTCCACTTCGTCAAGAAAGTTGAAGAGGCCGGCTATCAGGTCGATTTCGTCAGTCCCAAGGGCGGCTACACCCCGATCGATCCGCACAGCCTGGCAATGGCCGAGGAAGTGGACTGGGAGTTTTACCGTAACAAGGACTTCATGAACCGATTGGGTTCGACGCTCAAGCCCAGTGAAGTGAATCCGGATGACTACGTAGCCATCTACTACGCCGGCGGGCACGGTGTGGTCTGGGACTTCCCCGACAACGTGGAGCTGCAGGCGCTGAGCCGCAGCATCTACGAGAACGGCGGCATCGTTTCGTCGGTCTGTCATGGCGCCGTTGGACTGCTGAACATCAAGCTGTCGGACGGGTCGCTTCTGATCAAGGATAAAAAGGTCACGGGCTTCTCTAACGAAGAGGAAAAACTGGCCGAACTCGACCAGTACGTGCCGTACCTGACCGAAACCGAAATGGTGAAGCGGGGCGCGATCTACCAGAAGGCCGATGAGCCCTGGGCCGCCTTTGCGATTGCCGATGATCGCGTCATCACCGGACAGAACCCGGCTTCCGGCGGCCCGGTCGCTGATCTGGTGCTGAAAGAGTTGGCCTGACGCCTCGAACGCCAACATACGCAAGGTCCGCTGCGTGTTGGCAGCGGGCCGCCCGACACTCCAGGAAAGGCCGAATTCAGATGATCACCACAATCGTGCAATTCAATCTACCGCAACCGCTATCCCGGGAAGCCGCCCGAGAAGTGTTCTCCGAGTCGGCCCCGGCGTACCAGGACAAGCCGGGGCTGATTCGCAAGTACTACTTGTTCTCCGAGGATGGCAGACGGGCCGGCGGCGTCTATCTCTGGTTGTCTCGTAAGGCAGCCGAACAGCAGTACGACGCAAACTGGCACGCAATGATAAAGGCGAGGTACGGCACCGAGCCCACTGTTCTGTATTTCGATACACCCGTCATCGTCGACAACCCCGCCCGGCAGATACCCGTTGACTGATTCGGCTCAGCGAGTATGCGAACAGTGCCTGTAAAACTATCGGAGGTCGCGTCGATGCACCAGCCAGTTCATGTGACAGCCCGTTTCAAAGTGAAGGCCGGTTGCATCGGCGAAATGCTGGAACTGCTGGCAACTCTCGCCGCCAACACACGGCAGGAGCCGGGATGCCGGCATTACCATTATTACCAGTCGATCGACGATTCGACCGTCTTTACATCGTTCGAGATCTGGGTCGACGCCGAAAGCGAAGCTGCCCACTGGCAGACGCAACTTCTCAAGGAAGTGGTGTCGAAAGTTCCCGCGCTTACGGATGGCCCAGTCGAAACGACCCGCTATCGCTGTGTCGTTTGAGCCAGGTGTAATGGCGCGATGTCAGCGGGCGTAATCCGTCTTGTCGGTGGCCTTAGCGACGTCCGGCGAGTCCGTTTTCGTATCGGCCAGGAAGTGCTCCGGACGATACAGCCCCTCGGGGAGCGATTGCAACTTGTCCACCGTCGGCTCGACCTGCTGCTTGTCGTTGCACGCCTGTGTTACATCGACCGCCAGGATCTAGGCGCTCGCTTGATTTTGGCCTTGGTACCCACGATAGCAGCCAGGCGGTCTTCGCGCCGTTGGAACTCTTCGGGCTGGTTGACCCCGCCGGGCACGCTGCTCTGGTTGGCGGCTTCCGTCAGTTAGAGTTGCTGCTGGACTTCGGCCTTGAGCTGGGCCGCGATCTTACGGCTTGAGAAGGTGCCGGTCGCTTGATCGTAGATCAGTAACCACAGCTGGTGCCGGGTGGTAAGCCGCGTCTCGCATAGACACGCTCCAGCCCCGACAGGGCCAGCCCATTGACCACATCCACGATGTAGCGCGCGAGTGCGGCTCGGGTACCTGGTCCAGTATAGAGGAAGGCAGCAGGGAATCGGTGTCGCGGTCAATCGGTCGAAAGCGGCTCATGTAGTGGGGCCCGGCAAAGATGTGCCGATTTACCGACAAAGGTTAGAACGTATGACAGACTGACTGAAAGCAAGAACTGGCGCCAGAGACCATCGCATGCTGTCCGAAAATGTCAAATATTCGACTTGCTTGGTAATTTTAAACCATACCAGTCGTGCCCAAACTACTGATCAGATCTGCTGATCAATTCACAATGCTTCATGTTTCGCATATCAGATTAATCGACAGATCCGCGATTTCGTGACCTGCAACGTCGACAGGAACACCTGCATGAATACAAGAATAATCGATCCATCCGCCGGCGCTTATCAATATCCGCTGCTGATCAAGAACCTGCTGCTTTCCGGCCGTCGCTACGGCACCGATCACGAAATCGTCTGCGGCGATCGGCGCTACGGCTACCAGAGCCTCAACGAGCGTATCGCCCGTCTGGCCAATGTACTGGCCGATGCCGGCATTGGCGCCGGCGATACGGTGGCAGTGCTGGACTGGGACAGCCACCGCTATCTGGAAGCCTATTTCGCGGTGCCGATGATCGGTGCGGTGCTGCACCATGTGAACATCCGCCTCAGTGCCGATCAGATCGGTTACACCATGCAGCATGCGGAGGACAAGCTGGTGCTGGTGCACGACGATTTCCTGCCGATCGTCGAAGCGCTCGCGGATCAGCTGCCCAGCGTCGAAGGCTATCTCCAGCTCAGCGACGAGGCCCAGGCGGCCGGTACGTCGCTGAACACCTTCGGCGAGTATGAGGCGCTGCTGGATGCGGCTGCGAGTGACTACGATTTCCCCGATTTCGACGAAAATTCGGTCGCCACCACCTTCTACACCACTGGCACCACTGGCAATCCGAAGGGGGTCTTCTTCAGTCACCGCCAGTTGGTGCTGCATACGCTGAACATGGCCACGACCCTGGCGGCCTACGAGGGGGTGCCGCTGCTGCGCTCGGAAGACGTCTACATGCCGATGACGCCGATGTTCCACGTTCATGCCTGGGGTGTGCCCTATGTCGCGACGATGCTCGGCGTCAAGCAGGTCTACCCGGGCCGCTACGAGCCGAACCGGCTGGTGCGGCTGTACCGGGAGGAGGGGGTGACCTTCTCCCATGGCGTCCCGACAGTGCTGCAGATGGTGCTCAATTGCGACGAAGCCAGGGACACCGATCTCGGCCGCTGGAAGCTGCTGACCGGCGGGGCGGCGCCGACCGAAGGCCTGGTGCGCCAGATGGCCGAGCGCGGCATCCGTTTCTATACCGGCTACGGCATGTCCGAAACCTGTCCGCTGCTGAGCCTGACCCATCTGACGCCCGAGCAGGCGGCGCTGCCGACGACCGAGCAGATCGGCCTGCGCATGCGTACCGGCCTGCCGATCGCGCTGGTGGATCTGCGCGTGGTCGACGAAGAGGGACGGGATGTAGCGGCCGATGACGTCAGTGTGGGCGAAGTCGTGGTGCGCACGCCCTGGCTCACCCAGGGATATTACAAGGAGCCGGAGAAGGGCGCCGAGCTCTGGCACGGTGGCTGGCTGCGTACCGGCGACGTCGCCTCGGTCAATTCGCAGGGCGTGCTACAGATCCGCGAT
Organism: Oceanospirillaceae bacterium; assembly: GCA_013373085.1. GTDB lineage: Bacteria > Pseudomonadota > Gammaproteobacteria > Pseudomonadales > Balneatricaceae > Marinobacterium_A. Next base: position 19,473 of record JABXIM010000184.1, read on the forward strand.
CGGATCAAGGACGTGATCAAGACCGGTGGTGAGTGGATTTCGTCGCTGCTGCTTGAAAGTCTGATCAGCCAGCACCCGGCAGTGGCCAATGTGGCCGTCGTCGGTGTCCCGGACGAGCGCTGGGACGAGCGCCCGCTGGCACTGGTGGTGCCGGCAGGGGGCCGGGACGTCGACAGCGAGGCGCTGAAGCGGCACCTGATGCAGTACGTCGAGAGCGGCGAGATCAACAAATGGGCGATCCCGGAACAGATCAGGGTCGTTGAGTCGATCCCGGTGACCAGCGTCGGCAAGATCAACAAGAAGCTGATCCGCGAGCAACTCGCGGCACGGCATTGAATGGATAGAACAGGAGGCAACCATGGTACAGAAAAATGAAGTGGTGGTAGTCAGCGCTGCCCGTACGGCTATCGGCGATTTCGGGGGCAGCCTGAAGGACCAGGCGCCGAGCGAGTTGGCGGGTCGGCTGGTGGCCGAGGTGGTACGTAGTGCCGGCGTCGATCCGAAGTCGGTCGGTCAGAGCGTGTTCGGCAATGTCATTCATTCGGAGCCGGCCGATATGTATATGGGACGTGTTGCGGCGCTCAGGGGCGGGCTGTCCGAAGCGACTGCGTCGCTGACCGTCAACCGCCTGTGTGGCAGCGGCCTGCAGGCGGTCCTCACGGCGGCGCAGCAGATCGAGCTGGGTAACTGCGATGTGGCAGTCGCCGGTGGCGCCGAGTCGATGAGCCGGGCCCCGTACTGGCTGCAGACCGCGCGTTTCGGCCAGCGCATGGGCAACGGAGAAACCATCGATGCGATGACCGCGGCGCTGCACTGCCCGATGGAAAAGATCCATATGGGGGTGACCGCGGAAAACCTGGCGGAAAAATACGCGATCAGTCGCGAGGATCAGGACCGGCTGGCGGTCGAGAGCCACCTTCGTGCCCAGCGCGCGATCGAGGAGGGGCGTTTTCGCGAACAGATCCTGCCCATCGAGGTGAAGAGTCGCACCGGTATACAGTCGTTCGAGACCGATGAGCATGTACGCTTCGACGTTCAGTTGGACGATATGGCCAAGCTGAAGCCGGTGTTCAAACGGGACGGCAGCGTCACCGCGGGCAATGCATCCGGCCTCAACGATGCCGCCGCGGCGGTGCTGCTGATGGATCGCGAAAAAGCGGCCGCCGAAGGCAGAGAAGTCCTGGGCCGGCTGGTGGACTACAGTGTGGTCGGTGTCGAGCCGAAATACATGGGCATCGGCCCGGTGCCGGCAATCCGTGAGATCCTGGCGCGCCAGAATCTCGGCGTGGGCGATATCGACGTCTACGAGGTCAATGAAGCTTTCGCCGCCCAGGCGCTGGCCGTGGCCCGCGAGCTGGAACTGCCGCTCGATCGACTGAACCCGAACGGCAGCGGCATCGGCCTCGGCCATCCGATCGGCGCGACCGGCGCCATCGTGACCGTGAAGGCGCTGTACGAGCTCAAGCGCATCCAGGGCCGCTATGCAATGGTCAGCCTCTGCATTGGCGGCGGCCAGGGCATTGCAGCCCTGTTCGAGCGACCCTGATTCCCTGCACCCGACAGGCATTCACGTCCCCTAACCGGGACTGCGCCCACCTCCACCCAAGGGGGCCTTGCAATCTTGTGTGCCAAGGATGGCACTATTTTCGCTGAATGGTGCTATGAGGCTGAGGCGGATCCTGCCATATTCTGGCCACCTTACGGTGCTGAAGCAAAAAGAAGTCATTGGGATTAACGATTTAGAGCTCTAGTGCTTGTCTCGTTTCCCGCTCCAATAATCCTCTCTTATTACTCTTAGATCGTGCTTGCCTGACGGGCGACCCGCTTTCTATGCGTCGGGGTCACGACCGGAGCGCCGGCCGGTTGTCATCCTGTCATGGCAGAACGAAATCGGGTCTGGTTCAGGGGGGCAAAGTGCGGCCATGGCGGGGAAGAGTATACGGGCGATTTGGCCACGGTCAGGCATTTACCGGCTTGTTGGTATCTGATCGACATGAATGAAACGGCGTTTTGCACGCAGTCGGTAACAGGTCCTGAGGTATTAGGGCAGGTGTGTGCCATGCTGATACATACACGCTTGCCTGGCGGGTTGGTTGGTTCTGCCGGGGCGCGATGCCTGCCTGTTGCGATAGTCTGGCGTGTCTGAAACGTGCGGGGATAGCCCTGCGACGCAGGGCTGGTGCCAATCAACAGGTTCATGTGATTATCCAAAGGTTTCACAACCTGTAATACCTTGTTTCAGTGTTATTCGGTCATCTTTCCTCCCTTGGTTGCACCTGGCTGGTCGCCGCCCGGTTGTGGCGTATTGCTGCAGCCGGGCACAGCGGAATTCTTCAGTGACTCAGCAGCAGCGGTAGGGTGCTGTGCTGCAGCAGGTGGCGGGTAACGCCGCCGAACGCCTGCTGCTGCAGGCGGTGGTGGCTGTAGGCTCCCATTACGATAAGGTCGCAATTCTCGTTTTGTGCCGCCTCTAGCAGGTCGGCGCCATCGCTGCGGCGACGGTGTTCGACCCGCTGCAATTTCGCGTCGATGCCGTGGCTGTGCAGATAGGTTTGCAACGCCTCTGGGCCCGGAACGCGATCGGAGGTGGTTCCATGGGTCAGTATCCGCACGTCACCGCAGCGCCACAGCAGCGGCAGGGCGCTGCGCACCGCCCGTGCGGCCTCGGGACTGCCGTTCCAGGCGATGGCGATGCGTTGCGGGCCGAAGCCGGTTTGCGTCCGCGGCATGACCAGCACCGGGCTGCCGCTCTGCAGGATGGCGGCCTCCATCGTCATGCTGATCGCATGGTCCCTGCCTTGGGGTACGATCAGCAGGTCAGCGACTCTGCCGCGGCGTGCGACCAGTTCGCTGCGCAGGCCCTGGACCTCGTGCCAGCAGGTCGACGCGCGGTCCGGCAAGTTCTCCTCGCTGATCGCGACATCGCATTGCTCGGCCAGCTGTTCAAAGAGCTCGCGCAGTTGGCTGGCGTCTTGCCGGGCCTGGGTATCGGCGATTCGCTCAAGCTCCTGCATGAGCTGATGGGACAGGCCTGCGATTTCATGGGGCACGAGACGGCTGGGGCGGACGCTGGCATGCAGCACCTGCAGTTGCGCGTCAAAGTATTTCGCCACCGCCAGTGCCCCCTGCAGCCGTTCGGACACTTCGCCGCTGCTCGACAGCGGCATTAGCAGTATTCTCGGCGTGTTCATGACGATCTCTCCTCAACTCAGGGGCCAGGGCATCTGCACCAGGTCCTGCAGCAGTCCCCGCGGCAGGTCCAGCACCATCAGGTGAGCCAGGATGACGAGGAATCCCACCGCGGCACCGGTCAGCGACAGGGTTCTTACCAGCGAGGTGCGTGCCTTGGTCATCAGGAATGCAACGAAGAACAGGCCGATGGCGATCAGGTAGCCGAACAGGTAGCAGCCGAGCACCAGGGCGGTAAGCCAGTACAGGTAGTGCGGCAGGCGCGCCACGGTGCTGTCGCTGTCGTATCCCGCCTCGACCTCGTTGTCGAAGTTGACCGGGTCGTCGACCTGGCCGCGCAGCAGTTTGATCAGCACCGTCAGCGACAGTACCAGCATCAGGCCGCTGATGCCGGCGGTGAAAACGCCGCCAAGAAAGGAGTGCTGGAAAGCGTCGTACAGCGCGAAGGCGAAGAAGGCGACCACCGCCGCGGCGAAGGCGGCCTGCGGCTTCAGGTTGCGGGCGCGACGGCGCGGCGGTTCCTCGGTCGTCGGAGTCTCGCTGGTGTCGTCGCCGCTCTTGCGCTTGGCGCGAATCGCGAAGTAGACCGACAGCACGGTGATGAAGGCGATGATCATGACGCCGGGCTTGGTCAGGAAGGACCAACCGTCGAACTGGATTGCCTGGTACAGGTAGGTTTCCATGCCGCCGGCCAGCACGAAGCCGATCAGGAAGGCCGGGCGCGGCCAGTCGAAGCGCTTCATCAGCACGCCAAGCACGCCGATCGCCAGCAGTGCGACCAGGTCGCCAAGACTGCGGGTGGCCTGGAAGGCGGCAAAGCAGATCACCATGAGCATGAAGGGCGCCATCAGCGCGTACGGAATCAGCGTCAGGCGCGAGACCCATTTCGACAGGAACAGGCAGGAACCCGCGCCGATGACGTTGGCCAGTGCCAGCGACCAGACGATGGTGTAGGTGGTGCCCAGTTCGGCACCGACCATGGCGGGACCGGGTTCGAGGCCGATCAGCACCATGCCGCCGAGGAACACCGCCATGCTGCCGGAGCCGGGGATGCCGAACAGCAGCGTCGGCACCAGGCCACCGCCCTCCTTGGCGTTGTTGGCGGATTCTGGCGCGATGACGCCGCGCACGTCGCCGTTGCCGAAGCGAGGTTTGTCCTTGGTGGTCTGAACGGCGTGGCCGTAGGCGATCCAGTCGACGACGCTACCGCCGAGGCCCGGCAGGGCGCCGACGAGGGTGCCGATAATCGAGCAACGGATTGCCAGCCACTTGTTGCGGACGACGTCCCGGACACCGTCAAGCCAGCCGCTGCCGAGTTCCGAGGCTTCATTGATGGCACGGTTCTGGCGCAGCAGGTCGATGATTTCCGGAATCGCAAAGATACCCAGGCCCACGACAACCAGTGGAATACCGTCCATCAGGTAGATGTTGTCGAACGACATGCGGTATTCGCCGGTAGCGGGTGCGGCCCCGAGGCTGCCCAGCAATACGCCGATACCGCAGGCGCTGATGCCTTTTATCAGGCTGTTGCCGGCGAGTACGCCGACCATGCTGAGACCCAGCAGTGTCAACATGAACAGCTCGGCGGAGCCGAACGCCAGGATCAGCGGACGGGCGATCAGAACAAAGGCGGTCAGTAACAGGGCGCCGAGCAGACCGCCCAGCAGCGAGGCGCTGAAGGCGGCGCCCAGGGCGCGGGCCGCGTGGCCCTGCTTGGCCATCGGAAAACCGTCCAGCACGGTGGCCTGGGAGGCGCTGGAGCCGGGAATGCCCATCAGCACCGAGGTAAAGGTATCGGAGGTCGGAATAACGGCGACCAGGCCGATCAGCATGGCCAGTGCGGAGGTCGGCTCCATGCCATAGAGAAACGGCAGCAGCAGCGATAGGCCGGCGATACCGCCGAGGCCCGGGAAAATGCCGATCATCAGGCCGAGGCAGACACCGCCGGCCAGGTAGGCGATATGCTCGATGCTGAGCACGGTCAGCAGCGAGGAAGCAATAGTCTCGATCATGGGAATCACCTTGGGAAGGAGCGGGCTGGACCTGGTAGGTCGCAGCCCGCAGGGTGCCTGTCAGGATCAGTGGGTGCCCGGTTAGAGTCCGGCGCTGTAGCGGCTGTTGAGCCAGTCGATAATCCAGGCCTTGGCGGCATCGTCGATTTTCAGCGCTTCGGCAAACATCATCTGGGCATCATCGCCGACAGCCTGCTCGTAATTGCCGAGCACGTCGTCGGCCTCTGTCTCGAAGCCCGGCTTGGCGACGACCTTCGCCACGGCTTCGCTGTAGGCCTGCACGACCTCGTCAGGCGTGCCCTTGGGCAGGAAGAGGCCTTTCTGGGCCGCATAGCCGGCGATGAAGAAGGATTTCCAGGCACGGAAAGCTTCGGAGTTCGGCGCCTGTCCGTGCACCATCTCGTAGGCTTCGACGAAATGCGGCAGGTTCGGGAAGTTCGGATCACGCTTGATCTTGCCGTCCTTGCCCAGTACGCCGTAGCTGAACAGCGGGATGGCCTTGCCTTCGTCGACCAGCGGCTGGACCTTCTTGATGAAGGCCGAGGTGGTCTGGGCGTCGATGTTGACCTCGCCGCGCTCGAACGCCAGGCGTCCCTCGCCGCGCCCCTTCATCCCGAAGACGGCTTTCACGTCCATGTCCAGCAGGTCGAGTGCGAGCAGTGTGACCAGGTCCATGCTGGTGGCGCCCTGGCTGGCGAACTTCAGATCCTGCCCCTTGAGCTTGGCGATATCCGCGACCGAGTCGATACCCAGGTCCGCGCTGACATAGACGACCCCGCCGGTGGGCGACGCCAGTACCGCGGCCCAGTCCTTGTAGTCGTAGCGCACGCGGCTGTCGCCGAGGATGTACGGGAACATCGTCGAGGCGGAGGAGGCGAGGACGTCGCGACCGTCCGGTTTGGCGCGCAGCTGGAACTGGTTGGCGCCACTGGTGGAGCCGCCCCCCGGGATGTTCTTGACCACCATCACCGGGCCGCCAGGCAGCTGTTCGGCAACCAGCGGTGCATAGAAGCGGCCCCAGGTATCGGAGCCGCCGCCTTCCTTGAAGGGCATGACCATCTCGATGCGGTCGCCGGCGAAGTCGACCGCCAGCGCGGCGGATGACAGCGCCAGGGCACCGGCGCCGAGGGTGGCGGCGGCAATCGAGGTGCGCAGGGAACGTGCAACATTGGCAATCAGAGTCTGGTTCGATTTTTTCATGGTAAGGATCTCTTATTGTTCTGGACGGAAAAACTGGGAGATTCAGGTTCCGGTATGGGTCAAGGTATCCCCTGAAACTGTCATCAAGCTGTCAGTCGGATACAGATTGTAAAATTTCGTTCTCAGGAAACCTTGGAGTGGTGGCCGGTCCAGGTCGATCCCGGCACATAGAGCTCGCCGCGAAACAGCCGGCGGGCCGTGCGGACGACGCCGGCGCGGCGGATCTCGATGCCTTTGGCGGTCGGTGCGCTATCGAGCACGATGTCGATCTGGCCGCTCGGATGTTCCAGTCGAACCTGTCCGTTGGCGGCCACTGGAGCAGCCAGCGGCGCCGAGACTGAGCCCGGCAGCAGCACCGAGGTGCTGACGCAGATGGCGCCGGTCACGGCATGGCTGGCATGGCAGTTGTCCGGCACAAAGTAACGCGATGTCAGGGTGCCGCCGTGGCGCGGCGCGCTGACCAGCGCGACCTTGGGAATGACCATGCCGCTGGCATCGCCGAGGCCCATTTTCCAGGCGGCGGCCAGGCGGATTTTCTCGATGCGCGCCAGCAGTTCGCTGTCGCCGTCGAGTTCGGCCTTGGATTCGGCGCCTGTCTTGCCGAGCGATGCCGCGTCGATGATCACCATCGGCACCGCAGCGTCGATACAGGTGACCGGCACGCCCTCGACGAGGTCCCAGACGTTGCCGGTGGGCAGCAGGCGGCCGGTCTTGCTGCCGGCCACGTCGAGGAAGTTCAGCAGCACGGGCGCGGCGGTGCCCTCGACACCATCGATGCGGGTATCGCCTTCGTACTCGACCTGGCCACCGGGCGTCCGCACGCACACCTCGATCAGCTTGTCGGTATTGACGTTGCGCACCCGTACGACGGTTTCGTCGCCGGTGGGTTTCACCAGTCCGGCGTCGATGGCGAAGGGGCCGACGCCAGCGAGGATGTTGCCGCAGGACGGTCCGATATCGACATGAAGCCGGTCGATGCCGACCTGGGCGAACAGGTAGTCGACATCGGCCGCCGGGTGGCTGGAGCGGGAGAGGATCGCGGCCTTGCTGGTCAGCGAAGTGCCGCCGCCGATACCGTCGATCTGCTGGGCGTTGGGTGAGCCCATCGCGGCCAGCAGCACCTGCTCCTGGGTGGCCCAGTCGGCCGGCAGGTCGGTGGCGAGAAAGTAGGGGCCGCGGGAAGTGCCGCCTCTCATCATGGTGCAGGGAATGGCTGTCTGCATGGTCTTGGTCTCGGTTGAACGGTCCGCTGTGGTTTAAAATTTCTAGCTCTAGAGCGGTGCTGGCTTCGTCCCTAAGCCCTGCTGATAACCAAGATACGCCTGCCAGAAAAACCGGACAAACCATATATATTTTCATTTTGGTGTAGAAAAACTAAACACAAGTGTCGACCCGAAATGCATCGGTCTAATTATCGAAAGTAAATATAACGGTTTGAATAGACTTGATAAGGTATTCGTAGTTGCCGTCTGATTGATAATAAGATCAATAAAAACAATTTCTTAAGTTTGTTTTGTCGCCATGTTCAGCCAGGTGACAGATGTCGGCGCGGCGCCTTGATGCGGGAGCGAGCGTCCGACTTCGCAGAGCGCGGTCGAGCTTAGATGGATGTTTGTGGATGCAAGGGCTAGAATAGCTAAATATAAAATCATCGTGCGAAATCGGTTCCCGGCGTCGCTCGAACTGGCTGTCACCGGAGCATCTGGCGTTCAGATTGTTTATATTTTCTATAGTGAGGAACAGGTGATGAGGCGAATGCCGCCGCTCAAGGCGTTGCGGACCTTCGAGGCCGCCGGCCGGCTCGAGAGCCTGAAGAAGGCCGCCGACGAGCTGCATGTGACGACCGGCGCCGTCAGCCAGCAGATCAAGTTGCTGGAGGAGTTTATCGGCGTCGATTTGTTCAAGCGCCTGAACAAGTCCGTCCGCCTGACCGAAGCCGGGCGCGAGGCCCTGCCGTTGGTCGAGGAGGCGTTCGAACTGCTGAACCAGGCCGTGATCAAGGCGCAGGAGTTCGGCAACCAGAAGCTGATCACGGTGAGCGTCGCCCCGTCGTTCGGTGCCAAGTGGCTGTTGCCCAGGCTCGAGTTGTTCCGCCGCGGCCATCCCGACATCGACCTGCGGGTCGACGCTTCGACGCGGCTGGTGGACTTTTCCCTCGAGGACGTGGACCTGGCGATTCGCTACGGCCCCCCGAAGGAGCGCGGGCTGCATCTGGAGCTGCTGACCGAGGAAGAACTCTTCCCGGTCTGCAGCCCACGGCTGCTGGAGCGTGGTCATCGCTTCGCGCACCCGTCGGACCTCGCCGGCCAGACGCTGCTGCATTTCGAGGGTCGCGCCGATGATCGCGACTTTCCGGGTTGGAATCAGTGGCTGTCTGTGGCCGGTATCGCGGGAATCGAGGTGGTTAACGGCCCACGCTTCAGCATGTCGAGCATGGTATTGCAGGCGGCGATGGACGCGCAGGGAATTGCCCTCGGCAGCAGCGTGCTGGCGGCTGACGACCTGCGTGCCGGGCGCCTGGTACGATTGTTCGAGACCAGCATTCGGGCCAAACACAACTACTATCTGATATGCACACGCAATACCTTCAAGCGACCGGACATTCAGCGTTTCGTGCGCTGGATAAAGGCCGAGATGGGTGGAGACGGCCATGAGAGTCCTGATCGTCGAGGATGACAGTACCCTCGGAGAAGCTATCAGTCGGCACTTGCAGAAGCAGGGGCAGGCCGCCGATTGGGTTACCGATGGGGCCTTGGCGGACCGGGTACTGGCGCAGCAGGCGTTCGATCTGATCATTCTGGATCTGAACCTGCCGGGGCTTGGCGGCGAGCGGGTGCTGGAGAAGCTGCGCCGCCGCGATGATCCCGCGCCGGTACTGATACTGACGGCGCGCGGCCAGGTCGAGGACCGTATCGCGCTGTTGAACCTCGGCGCCGACGACTACCTGACCAAGCCGTTCGATTTCGGCGAACTCGACGCCCGATGCCGGGCGCTGTTGCGCCGCAGTCAGGGGCAGGCGCAGGATCTTCTGAAACTGGGCAATACCGAGCTGGATCGCAGGGCCTGCGAGGTGCGGGTCGACGATCGACTCATCGAGCTGACGCCGCGAGAACTGCGGCTGCTGGAAGTGTTCATGAGTCACACCGGTCGGGTGCTGAGCAAGGCGGAGCTGATCGACCACCTTTACGGCTTCGACGAAACGCCCGGGGCCAACGCGATCGAGCTTTATGTCGGCCGCCTGCGCAAGAAAATGGAGCAGAGTTCAGTGCAGATCTGCACCCTGCGGGGCCTTGGTTATGTGGTCAAACCTCCGGCGTCCTGAGCCGGCTCGCTGGTCGATCCGCCGCAAACTTCTGCTGCTGACGCTGGTGCTGCTGGGCATCATCTCGGTTATAGCGCTGCGGGCGGCACAAAGCTACAGCCAGCGCGCGGCCGGGCTTTCGTATGACAGGCTGCTGACCGGCGCGGCGCTACAGATCGCCGAGCACATCAGTCTGCGCGAAGGTCGCGTAGTGGTGGATCTGCCCCGCGCCGCCTTCGAGACCCTGGCGCTGGCGCCCGAAGACCGTGTTTTCTATCGCGTGCTCGGGCCCGGCGATGCCCATATCACCGGGTACGCCGACCTGCCGTTTCCGGCGGACGAAACGGAAGTTCCGCAGGTTGCTGCCGGCAGCTTCCGCCAGTATTTCTTCGATGCCCGCTACGGCGGCGAGCCGGTGCGCTTTCTGGTGCTCAGTCGGCTGCTGACCGAAACCGACTTCAGCGGCGCCATCCGCATTCAGCTGGGCCAGACAACGCGAGCCCGGCAGGCTCTGGCCGGTGAGATCAGCCTGCGTGCCGCGCAGCTGGTTGCCGTGCTGTTTGTGATTACTCTGCTGCTGGTGTCGGCGGGCATCTGGATGACGCTGCAACCGCTCGAGCGGCTGAACCGGGCGCTGGCGCAAAGGTCCCCGGTGGACCTGAGCCCGTTGGAGCTGGCGGTACCGCGGGAGATCTCGCAGCTGGTGCAGACGCTGAATCACCTGATGCAACAGCTCGGCGGTACCCTCAACCGGCTGCAGCGTTTCACCAGCGAAGCGGCGCATCAGATCCGTACGCCGCTGGCGGGCCTGCGTTCGCAGGCTCAGAATGCACGCGCCGAGGAAGACGGGGCATTACGGTGGCGACAGCTCGGTCAGGTCATCGAGTCGGCAGACCGGCTCAGCGATACCGTCGATCAACTGCTGAAGCAGGCGGTGCTGACGCACCGACTTCGAAGTGAGCTGGATGCCAGGGTCGAGCTCGACGACCTCGTGCTCGAAGTGTGCCGTGATCTGGCGGTGCCGGCACTGGAGCGCGATGTCGAGCTGGCCTACGATGGACCGAAGGGGGTGAGGCTGCAGGGTAACCGCTTCGCCCTCCAGCAGATGATCCAGAACCTGGTCGAGAATGCCATCCGCTACAGCGAACCGGGCAGTGAAGTGCAGGTGACGTTGCAGCGGGACGGGAGCGGGGCGCGGCTCAGCGTTGCCGACCGGGGGCCGGGAATCCCGGATGCCGAGAAACCGCTGGTGTTCGAGCGCTTCTACCGCAGTCCCGGCAACAGCCGATCCGGTTCAGGTCTCGGCCTGGCCATTGCCCAGGAAGTCGCCGGGCACCACAGGGCCAGCCTGCGCCTTAAGGACAATGTACCGCACGGCCTCGTGGTCGAGGTCCATTTTCCCTCAGGGAGGTTGTCATGAAGCTGCGGGTCCTGTTCTCGCTGGCGATATTGGTCAGTTGCGCGGCCAAGGCCGCGGAGCTGCATGACCTGCCGGCCGCCGGCCAACAGACCTCGGCGCTGGAGGTTCATGCCGGTGCCGACTTCGCTGCCATCAGGCCGGCGCTCGAGGCATTTCAGCGCCGGCACCCGGGCGTTCGCCTGCGTTATCACGAATTCGGCACTCTCGAACTCTACAGCGATTTCCTCGAGCGCTACCCACAAACGCCCGATCTGGTGATGAGTTCGGCGATGGACCTGCAGGTGAAACTGGTCAACGACGGCTATGCCCAACCTTACCGCTCGCCCGAGACGGAGCGGTTGCCCGACTGGGCGCGCTGGCGCAGCGAGATCTTCGGCATCACCTATGAACCCGCGGTCTTCGTGCTCAATACCGGTTTTCTAGACAACGAGCCCGTTCCGGTTACCCGCGCCGAGTTGATCGATCTGATCAGGCGCAAGGGCGACCAGGTGCGAGGGCGTATCGGTACCTTTGACATCGAGCGGGTCGGTATCGGATACCTGGTCTGGTCCCACGACAACCAGAGAACCGCCAGCAATGGTCGCCTGCTGGAGCTTTTCGCGACCCAGGAGGCGCGTTTGTTCACCAGCAGCGCGGCAATGCTTAGCGCTCTGGTGCGGGGAGATATCGTTATTGCCTATAACGTGCTCGGCTCCTATGCCCATGCCTGGGCCAAGCGACACCCGCTTCTGACGGTGGTGTTGGCGGAGGACTATACCACCGTCATCATGCGTACGGCCTTTGTGCCAAAAAACGCCCGCAACCCGGAGGATGCCCGCCGCTTTCTCGACTTCCTGCTGTCCAACGAGGGGCAACAGGTGCTGGCCGACGAAGCTAGCCTTTATCCGGTGCGCGGCGACATCCTCGGCGAAACCGGCGCCAGCCGGCTGCGCCTCACCTTCAACAGCCCGTTGCGGCCGATTCCGCTGGGAGTGCCGCTGCTGGTACAGACCGACGAGATGAAGCGCGAGCTGATACTGGAGGAGTGGCGCCGGGCCTTTGGTAGCCCCAACCGGCAGTAAGGATGGCTTCCGGTTTTAGGACTTACACTGAGGTTATCTTAAGTATGGTGACCATGATCAGGAGGCGTCCACATGATCGCGGACAGTTTAAGGCGCCGGCTGTTGCTGTTGTTCCTGTTGGCAGTGATGCCGGTGCTGATTCTGATTCTGGTCACCAATCTCGAACAGCGGCAGATGGCGACACAGAGCGTCCGCGCGGAAGCTCTGCGTCTGATTCAACTGACGACCAGTCAACATGAGCACTACATCGAAGGCGCGAAGCAACTGCTGATGGCGCTGGCGCAGCTGCCGTCGGTACGCAGTCAGGATGCCGAAGCTTGCAGTACGCTTTTCAGCGACCTGTTCAAGCGTTATCCCTACTATACGACCCTGGGCGTGGCGAACCTCGAGGGTAACAGTTTTTGTAGCCCGCTGCGGGCGTCGGGGCCGGTCAATCTGCTGGACCGCGCCTACTATCAGAGCGCCCTGGAGAGGCGTGATTTCGCAATCGGTGACTATGCCGTCGGACGACGAACCGGCAAGGCATCGCTTCATTTTGGTTATCCGGTACTGGACAGGGAGGGGCAGGCACAGGGCGTTGTTTTCGCCGCCCTCGATCTGAAGTGGCTGGGCGAACTGGCGGCCGGGATGCGCCTGGCATCCGGCACTACGCTCAGCCTGTTCGATCGCAATGGTACCTTGCTGGTACGCTATCCCGCGTTGTTGCGCTGGACCGTCGGTACGCGGGCTGCGGACAGCCCCTTGTTCCAGGCGGCACAGGCGCTTGGCGGGAGCGGTACACTCGAAGTTGCGGATCTGAACGGCGTTCCGAGCCTGTTCGCATTCGCGCCTATCAGCAGTAATCGTGGTGAGGATGTTTCGGTATATCTGGCCGTCGGTATCCCCAAGGACGCGGCCTTTGCTCCGGTCAATTTTATTTTTGTCCGTAATTTGATGGTATTCGGTGCCATAGCGGTGCTCGCCGTTGCGATTGCCTGGTGGTTCGGTCGGCGCTTTATACTGCGACCGGTCGACGCCCTGTTGCAGGCCACTAAACGGCTGCAGGAAGGGGATCTCGAGGCGCGCACCGATTTGCCGCCGGGGCAGGGAGAGCTGAACCAGTTGGCCGGGGCCTTCGACCAGATGGCCGATCGCTTACAAAGCCGGGAACAGCAGTTGCGCCGGTCCCTGGCCGAGACCACGGAACTAAAAAACTTGCTCGACAGCGTTTTCGACTCCATCGTCAGCGGCGTGTTGACGACCGACCTGCAGGGCCGGGTCACCCTCTGCAATAGTGCCGCACTGCGTATTCTGGGTTATCGCGACTTTGCGAACCTGAGCGGGCGGAATATTGCAGAGCTGGGGTCGCCGTTGGGATCCTTGTTGTTGGCCCCTCTGTACCGGGTGGGACACGATGATGAGCCGGTCATCGGCCTCGAAGCCAGTCTCGAGATACCGCCCAGGGGGCTCGTGCACCTGCGCTTCAGCCTGTCGAGCCTGAAGGGCCAGGAAAGAACCCAGGGCGTCGCCATTGTCGTCGACGATGTCACTGAAAAGCGCCAGATGGCGGCCCAGCGGCGGTTACTGGAGCACATGGTTTCGCCGGCGATTCTGGGGCAGTTGGATCCGGAGCACCTGCAACTCGGTGGTAAACGAGCCGAAGTCACTGCATTGTTCGCGGATATCCATGGTTTTACCTCGATCAGCGAGCAACTCAACCCGGAAGACCTGGTCGGACTGCTCAATCGCTATCTTGCCGCCATGGCGAATGCGGTGCTGGTCGAGGAGGGGACCATCGACAAGTTCCTGGGCGACGCGGTCATGGCCTGGTTCAATGCGCCCTTGGCCCAGCCGGATCATGTCATGCGGGCGGTCCGTGCGGCGCTGGCGATTCGCGATACCATCGCCGTACTGCACGCGGAAATTTCTCCGCTGTTCAGGCTGTCCTTCGGTGTGGGGCTTCATGTCGGCGAAGCGGTACTGGGGCTGGTTGGTACTCAGGAACGAATGGAGTACACGGCCATCGGCGATGACATCAATATCGCCAAGCGCATCCAGGAGCATACCGGAGCCGGGCAGATTCTCATCAGCGCCGCCGTGTACGAAAGGGTCAAAGAACAGGTCTCGGTGAATCCGGTAACCCGCATCCAGGCAAAGGGCAAGCAGAAGCCGCTGGAAGTCTACGAACTTCTTGATTTGAAGTGAGTTTGCTGAGCTGTTTCGATGGCTGCACCGGTAGCAGTGATCGAGCGCTTGTCTATTTTAAGCTGTGATACGTTTTTGCCGGGTTTGAACAGCGGCCGCTCAGTGCCGAGACCGGTATCTGGAAGGCTCGCGCCAGATGTCTGAATCATCGACAGAGGGACCACATCGGCCTATAGTAGTGTTTGGTATTACCTCTTACTACGGAGGCTAACATGACAACGCCAACATCCATCAAACTCGATGATGAACTAAAAAGGCGGCTTCAGCACTTGGCTGACTCTCGCCGACGCTCGGCGCACTGGCTCATGCGGGAAGCCATCGAACAGTACGTGGAGCGCGAGGAGCAGCGCGAGGCCTTCAGGCGGGACACACTCAAAGCCTGGGAGGATTTCCAGGCCACTGGCCTGCACGCGACCGCTGACGAGGTGGAGAAATGGCTCGACAGTTGGGGAGCGGATAACGAACTGCCGGCACCGAAATGTCACAAGTGATCTTCACCCCGGCCGCGATCCAGGATCTGGAGCGGCTGCGCGAGTTCCTGCAACCGAAGAATCCGGCAGCGGCCGAGCGAGCCGCAAAAGCCATAATACAAGGTGTCAAAGCGCTCGGCGAACACCCTCGCATCGGACGACCCGTTGACGATCTCCCCGAAGAATACCGGGACTGGCTGATCGACTTCAGCGACAGCGGATATGTGGCCCGGTACCGCAGCAACGGCGACACCATCGTGGTGCTCGCCATCCGCCACCAGAAAGAAGCCGGCTTCTAACTTCTCGAGTCATGAAAAAGTGACGGTCCCGGCGCCACAATAGTGGGGGAGACTCACTCCTAGCTTCCACTCAACCGAGTATTAGACCGGATTACCATAGGTAGTCCTTATCACCGATTCGAAGTCTTCAACGCCAGCGAACGGCCAAAAACGGCCACCTGTCCAAGTGGCCAACTTGCGGAGACCATCGGCTGCTTCCCCCCCCTCCGGCAGAGGGGGAAATGGAGGGCTATCGCTAACGGGGCGAATCAGGTGATATTGTCTGACTCAAAAACAATCTGTCTCCTATGAACCCGGGGCGGTTCAGGTTGTAAATTACAAGAACTTTTTAAATCATGTTTTATAGTGTCACACTCCAATGGCCGGTCATGACCTACTTGGCTATAACGCCACGAAAACAGACGTATATGCGCGGACATAATGCATAAGCGGATGGGCAGCAGAAGAAACTGCGGGTCACACTCAGTGCAGTCGAGTGACGGGCTCGCCGTGCACGCCGCTTCGAATGCCGATCAACGAATTGCGTGCGGCCCTGGTATACCAAGCCGTGAATTTCTGCATGCTGATTTTGGAGCAGGCGGGCGAGGGCATATTCTCCATGACTGGCTCGAGGTAGAAGCTGGCCGCTTTCTGGTGCGGCGGGTACCCCTGGAAGTTGGTCAGGAAATTGCCTGTGTACTGTAGTGCCGGCACCAGGCAGTAGGCGCGACCTAGGTTCCCCAGCAGTCTGTCGTAGTACAGCGTCCTATGGAGGTTCAGTTCCTAAGCAACAGAATGTTGTCCTGTAACTGCTCCATCAGGCCATTGAGACGTTTTATCTGGGTGGAAGTAAGCCCCTGGAAGCAACGCTTGAAAATGCCGCTGAGGGATTCTCGCACCATTTCCAGGCGCTCGCGCCCCGGCTCGGTCATTGTCACCAAGGTTACCCGCCCGTCGCTTGACGATGTCGACAGTTCGATCAGACCCTGATCCCGCATGCGATAGAGGATCTTTGTGATCGTCGGGAGTTTGGCGACCGCCTGCTCGGCAATTTCCGAAATGCTGATCCGGTCCTGTTCCATGAGAATCATCATGATGCGCCAGCGCGGCACGTCCATGTCGATCCTCTTCAATACTCGCTCCATCTCCTGGGTATAGAGTGCATTGACCCGTGCGATCCAATAGAAGGGAAATTCCTGGCGGTGGAAGTTCTCGCTAAGCGGGTCGTACATGTCGGTTTTACTTTTTACGGTTGTCATCTGTGGTACGGCTCTGGCGTAACGGCATCTGGGCTTCATGTCACGATATCGACTGAAGCGGTGGATGCAAGATCGAGAAACTTGAAATGTCAAGTATAAAGCAACCATTCGCAAAAGTTTAGCCTTTCCCAGTTACCTGCACACTGTCATCTCGTCAGCAGCTACCCCTGAGAGGTAGCTGTGCCCTTCGTATTGCCGGGGAAATTCACCTCATTCTGTTTGCTTTTATTATGTTGAAATGTCCTTTTTTGGGTTTCCAAAAATGGGATATTGATTTCCAGATGTGAGATTTCATCAAGCCGCCAGGTCACCGATGTCTGTCTGATGGGCTATGGGTGAACGATGCAATTATGCTTTTAAAGTATTGATAAATAGGTATTTAAATTCATTTTTGCGGCGATGCATCACGCTCGCTCTGATCATTCTGAATGTTTCGAATTGAGCTGTTCAGGCGTACTTGTTAGCTTGTTTATGCTTGATAAGATAATTGACAATTCAAGTGAAAAGTGAAATTCTGACGCCAGGCTGGTCGAGCGGGCCAGAGCGATTTTGGTCCCGCAAAGAACAACACCAACAACGGCGAACAGATGATGACGGTATTTACAGAGCGCTGTGCACTGGGTCCCGAGAAGGGTATGCGCGTGGCCATCAAGGATTCGATCGACGTGGCGGGCATGGCGACCCGTATGGGCAGTGCCGCCTTTGCGCAGGCCGCGCCCGCTACCGCCCACGCCGAGGTGGTGGAGCGGCTGTTGGCCGCCGGTTGTCGCATGGTCGGCAAAACGGTTCTGCATGAGTTCGCCTTCGGCGTCAGCGGTATCAACCCGGCCTGCGGGACGCCGCGCAACCACCGCTATCCGGACCGGATTCCGGGTGGCTCCTCCAGCGGGTCGGCCGTTTCGGTTGCGGCGGGAGAAGCAGACATCGCGCTCGGCACCGACACCGGCGGCTCGGTGCGCATGCCGGCGACCTGCTGCGGTGTTTACGGTTTCAAGCCGACGTTCGGACGCGTCAGTCGCCGTGGCGTCTGGCCTGCCGTTACATCGCTCGATTGCGTCGGCGTCTTTGCGCCGAATCTTGAGCTGCTCGAACGCGCTGAAGCGATTATCGATCCACGCTATGAGCCGCAGGCCTTCAGTGGCGAGCTGCACATCGGGCTGGTCGAGGTCGATGCGGACGCGGCCATCGCCGATGCCATCGGCCTCTACGTCAGGACCAGCGGCTGTGACGTCGAAGCGGTCGAGCTGCCGCTGTTCGAGGCTGCATTCGAAGCCGGTCTCACCGTCATCAATGCGGAAACCTGGAGCGCTTTCGGCGCCTATCTCGAAACCGGCTGCGTCGGCAAGGATGTCGCCGAGCGCCTCGAGCGTGCCGCCGATACCGGCCCGCAGGCGGTCCTCGGAGCCGAGCGGATACGTCAGGCGTTCAGCGACCAGGTGGATGCGCTGCTCGAACGGTACAGCGTACTGGCGCTGCCGACGCTGCCTTCATTCCCGCTGTTGTTGGACGAGGCGCTGGCCGGCAAGACCGATCTGCGCAGCACCGCGCTGGTGCGCCCGTTCAACCTTTCGGGCCATCCGGCACTCAGCATCCCGCTGGATATCGACGGTCGTCCGGCGGGGCTGCAACTGGTCGGTCGCCACGGCGACGACGCCCGGCTGCTGTCCGCCGCTCGCGAGCTCGAGCGTCTCGTGGCCACCACCAACAAAAACGACTAAAGGAGCGCTTTCAGATGCCCAGTAATCAGATCGACAAGTCCCTCTGGGGCGGTGAAGAGGTTTTCACTCCGCTGCTGGCGGAGATCCGTGCCCGCCGCCAGGAGTTCGAGGAGCAGAAGCATATTTCCCCGGACATCATTGAATCCTTCAAGGCGATCGGGGTATATCGCGCGATGCTGCCCCGAGCGCTGGGCGGCGACGAGCGCAGCCCGATGCAGTTCCTGCAGATGGTCGAGGCATTGGCCGCGGCCGATGGTTCCGCCGGCTGGGTCGCCAGCTTTGGCATGAACCCGGTCTACCTGGCGGCGCTGCCGGCCGAGACCGTCGAGCAGGTCTGGGCGCACTCCCCCGACGTGGTGTTTGCCGGCGGTATCTTTCCGCTGCAGAAGGCGCGGCGCGTCGATGGCGGGTTTATCGTCAACGGCCGCTGGAGTTTCGGCAGCGGCTGCATGGGGGCATCTCTGATCGGTGTCGGCATCCAGCCCGACGACGGCGAATCGCTGCCGTTGATGGCGGTGCTGCCGCGCGAACAGGTGCGCATCGAGCCAAACTGGGATGTCGTCGGCATGGTCGGCACCGGCAGCCACGACCTGGTGGTCGAGGAGGTGTTCGTGCCCGAAGCCTGGACTTTTGTGCGCGGGGGTAAGCCGACCGTTGACGCGCCCATCTTCCGTTACCCGTCGCTGGCCTTTGCCGCCCAGGTGCTGTCGGTGACCACCGCGGGGCTGGCGCGGGAGGCGCTGGATGTGGTGCAGGCGATGGCCGCTGGCCGCAAATCCGTGACCGGTGCCCCCAATCTCGGCGAGCGCGAGTACGTGCAGATCGAGATCGCAAGGGCAGAAGCCAAGGTGCGCTCGGCACGCGCCTTCTTCTATGAGGCCACAGAGGATGCCTGGAATGCGGTCATCGCTGGCGGCACGCCGAGCGATGCCCAGACCAACCTTGTGCGCCTGGCCACCACTAATTTGACCCACGAGTGTGCCGCCGCGATCCGCGCCGCCTACGAAGTTACCGGCATGACCGGCGCTTACAACGGTCATCCGCTGTCGCGCATCGTGCGTGACTCGATGATGTGCACCCAGCACGCTTTCATGGGTGCCGTAACGCTGAAAAATGCCGGTGCCATGTTCTTCGGCCACAAGCCGCTGCCCGGCTATCTGTAATCGATCCCACGGAGAAAAAATCATGAGTGACAATAAATCCCTGCGCGTTCTGTTCTGCATGGGCATCAATCAGAACTTTATGGACGCTCCGCGAGAAGAGCAGCTCGACGTCTGGGCCGCGTTCGGCGAAATGTGGAACGGCATCCATGACATGAAGGGTGTCGAGGTGATCGGCAACATGGACGACGACCAGAGCATGGTTGGCCCGTCCGCCGGCTATCCCTGGACCACTTACCTGCTGGCCGATGTCATCAACTACGACACCGTGGTGGCCTGCTGCAACCTGTTCCGCAGCACTGCTGTTGGCGAGGGTCCCTACAAGCTGTGGCGTTACGCCAAGGTTGAGGCCCGCATCGGTCGTGAACTGATCGTGCAGCGCGCCTGAGGACGGCCGGAATGAGCGAAAACGGTCCGATTGGTTTTGCCGAGCTGTGTCAGCGGCTGGAGGCACTGGAAAGCGAGAAGGCCATTCGTGCCTGCCTCAATCGCTACATGGACCTGTGCGACCACCTGGGTGCGAGCACGCCGCTGGACGAGCTGGGCGAGCTGTTTACCGAAGACGCCATCTGGGAAGGCAAGGGTGCCCGCTACGCCAGCAGCTTTGGTGGCCACCGGGGACGCAAGGCGATTATGGCGATGCTGGGCAAGTACTGCGTCGAGCCTTCGCACTTCGTCCTCAACGTCCACTACCTGACCTCGGAAGTCATCGCGGTCGACGGCGACCGCGCCCATGGCAGCTGGAACATGCTGCAGGTATCGAGTTTCAGCGCTGGCGGCTCCCACCTCAACAGTGCCCGGCTGGAGGTCGATTTTCGCAGGGAAGAGAGGGTGTGGCGTATGGCCCGCTTCCAGACCCGAAACCTTTTCAGTCGCCCGGTGGATCACTGGAACAGCGAAGCCCGCTTGCCGGTTCCGGAAAAGTAGGCCGCGACCAGACTCCGACAAATAAACAGAATTCAAATTGAGAGACAGCGATGAGTGACTTGATCGATATCGAAAATGTCGATGCACAGAGCATCGGCAAGCGCGCAGCCGACATGGTCGACGACGAAAAAGGGCGTGTCAAGAAAGCCCTGTACTCCGACCCCGCCATCTTCGAGGAAGAGCTCGACAAGGTATTCAACAACACCTGGGTCTTCGTCGGGCACGAGAGTGAAGTGGCCGAGGCGGGGGCCTACAAGACCGCCTTCATCGGCCGTCAGCCGGTGATCCTGGTACGCGACCGCAAGCGCAATCTGCACGTGCTGCTGAACCGCTGCCGCCACCGCGGCGCCACCGTTTGCGAAGGGCGCAAGGGCAAGACCAAGAGCTTCACCTGCCCCTACCACGGCTGGGGCTACGCCCTGGATGGCGAGCTGCGTTCGCTGCCCAAGGCCGAAGAGTACGACGGCGTCATCGACAAGTCCGAGCTGCCGCTCGAGCGCCTGCGCAGCGAAAGCTACGCCGGGATGGTGTTCGCCACGTTCCGTGACGATATCGAACCGCTGGCGGACTTCCTCGGCGGCGCGAAAAAGTGGATCGACCTTTTCATGAAACAGGGCGGCGGCTACCCGGTGAAGGTGCTGGGCGAACACCGCTTCAACTTCCCGGGCAACTGGAAGATCCAGCTCGAGAACACCACCGACGCCTACCACTTCCCGATCATCCACAAGTCGTTCATCTCGTCGCTGGACGAGGCGACCGCCGACATTTTCGACTTCCTGGACGGCGAGGGCTTCGTCGAGGACCTGGGCAACGGTCACAGCGTGATGGTGATGATTCCGGAGCTGACCGATCTCGAGGACAACCTGGAGGAGCCGATTCCGGCCCGCTTCCAGGGGCTGGCCGACGAGCTGAAGGCGGAAGGACACTCCGACGAGGAAGTGCGCCGGCTGGTGCGCGCGGTGCACGGCACCGGTTTCAACCTGAACCTGTTCCCGAACGTGTCCTGCTCGATGGCGTTCTTCCGTGTACTGCGGCCGGTGTCGGTCGGCGAGACCGAGATTCAGCACGTTGCTCTCGGTGGCGAAGGTGCGCCGGTGGCATTCAACCGCAAGCGCATGCGTCTGCACGAACACTTCCAGGGACCGATGGGTTTCGGCACGCCCGACGACGGCGAAGCCTGGGAGCGGGTGCAGAAAGGCGCGATGGCCGGTACCGACGGCTGGATCCTGGTCAACCGGGGACAAAACAACCTGCACAGGACACCGGACGGCAATGTGGCCGGTGCCGTGTGCTCCGAGACCGGCATGCGCGGGGCCTACCGCCAGTACAAAAAAATGATGGCTGACGGCGAGGAGATTTAAGCGATGAAAAAACCTACAGAACTGCTCAACGACGTCACCGCCTTCATCTGGCAGGAGGCGGATCTGCTTGACCACAAGGCCTATCAGTCCTGGCTCGATCTCTGGACCGACAGCGGTCTTTACATCGTGCCGTCTGAACTCGAGGCCGAAGACTACGAAAACAGCCTGAACCTGGCGCTGGACGATGCTGCGATGCGCCGCATGCGGGTGGCACGCCTGGAAAGCGGCGAGTCGGTTTCTGCCAAGGCCGCCATCAAAACGGTGCGCATGGTGTCCCGCGTGCGCGTACTCGAGGGCGGCGAAAACCTGGTGATCGCCCGTTGCGCCCAGACCCTCAACGAGATGCGTCACGGCAAGTTGGTGACCTATCCGGCGGATATCGAGTACCAACTGCGGCCGGTGGCGGACGGCTTTCGCATCGAGCGCAAGGTGGTGAGGCTGCTTCATGCCGAGAGCTTCCTGCGGACCGTCAGCTTTATCTTTTGAGGAGGCAGAGTATGGCTCATACAACCGAATCACCTGTCGCGCTGGTCACCGGCGCTGCCCAGGGGCTGGGTCACCGTATTGCCGCCAGGCTGCACGCGGCGGGATACCGCGTCGTGCTGAGCGATATCTCGCTGGCGGCTGCCGAGCAGGCGGCTCTGGATCTGGATGCCAGCGGCGAGACGGTGATGCCGCTGGCGCTTGATGTCGCCCGCCGGGAAGATTTCGAAGCGGCTCTGGCAGCGACGCTCAGGCGCTGGGGCGGTCTGCAGGTGCTGGTCAACAATGCCGCCGTCACCCGCGCCACGCCGGTGATGGAAATCTCCGCCGCGGAGTTCGCGGAGGTCGTCAATATCAATCTCGGCAGTACCTTCTCGGGCTGTCAGGTGATGGGTCGCTACATGGCCGATCAGGGCTACGGGCGCATCATCAATATGGCGTCGCTGGCCGGGCAGAACGGCGGTACTTCCACCGGGGCCCACTATGCCGCGTCGAAGGGCGGGATCATCACCCTTACCAAGGTGTTCGCCAAGGAGCTGGCGGCGCGGGGCGTTACGGTTAACGCCATCGCACCCGGCCCGATCGATTCGCCAATGGTCAAGGCGCTGGTGCCGCCGGAGCGCCTGCCGGGCCTGCTGAACGCGATCCCTGTCGGGCGGCTTGGCGATACCGACTTTGTCGGCGATCTGGTGGTGCAACTGGCGCGTCCCGAAGCCTATTTCACTACCGGCGCCACTCTGGACATCAACGGCGGCATCTTCATGCGCTGAGGTACAACCATGAATAGCAGCATCACAGAGAACACCATTATTGCCCACGTGCTGCGGCGCGAGGAGCAAACCGACGATATCGCGGCGTTTGAGCTTTCGGCGGCGGACGGCAGTCTGCTGCCGCCGTTCGAGGCAGGGGCTCATATCGACGTGATCCTGGATACCGGGGAGATCCGGCAGTACTCGCTCAGCAATGCGCCGGGCGACTCCGTCTACCGCCTGGGTATCCTCAACGATCCCAATTCCCGCGGCGGCTCTCGTCAGATACACGAGAGTCTGCGCGAGGGCTGCGAGGTTCGGATCAGCGCGCCGCGCAACCACTTTCCGCTCGATCCGAAGGCCGGCCACAGCCTGCTGATCGGCGGCGGAATCGGTATCACACCGATGATCGCCATGGCCTATGCCCTCAAGGCGGCCGAGCAGTCGTTCGAGCTGCACTACTGCTGCCGCAGCGAATCCCGGGCGGCATTCCTGGAGGAGCTCAAACGCGAATTCGGGGCCCAGCTGGTGCTGCATTTCGACGATGCGGGCGAGGCCAATCTTATAGATCCCAAAGGACTGTGCCAGTCCGCAGCGGCCGGCACCCACCTGTACGTCTGCGGACCGACCGGCTTCATGGACTGGGTGATCGAGCAGGCGAAAGCCGCGGGGATGCCAAAAGGAAGCATCCATTACGAGTATTTCAGTGCCGAGGTCGAGACCGGCGGAGAGGCGTTCGAGGTGGTCGCGGCACAGAGCGGCGTCACGGTCCAGGTGGGCGCTGACCAGACCATCGCCCAGGCGCTCAAGGCGGCAGGGGTCAAGGTCGAGGTGTCCTGCGAACAGGGCGTCTGCGGCTCCTGTATCTGCGATGTGCTCGAGGGTATCCCTGATCACCGCGACCACTTCCTCTCGGAGGAGGAGCGCGAGGACAACGATCAGATCGCTCCGTGCTGTTCGCGGGCGCAGTCGTCACGCCTGGTACTGGATATCTGAGCAAGTTCCCGTCGCCGCCGGCAGGTGGCCGACTGACAATAACGATAACGGTGATAACAATGAAAAAACCATTCAAGTTCTTCGCTGCACTGGCACTTTCCCTGACGGCGGCTGTTTCCCAGGCCGACACCACCAAGCTGACATTGTCGTCCTGGCTGCCGTCCGGTCACCCGCTGGTGAAGGACGTCATTGTCCCTTGGACGAAACAGGTCGAGCAGGTGACTGAAGGACGCGTCCAGGTGGTCATGCTGCCGTCGGCCCTCGGCCATCCAAAGATGCACTACGATATCGCCCGTGACGGTCAGGCGGATATTACCTACGGCGCCCACGGTTATACCCCGGGCCGTTTCAAACTCTACAAAATGGTCGAGTTCCCGTTCGGCGGCGACAGCGCCGAGGCTACCTCGATCGCCTACTGGAAGGTATACAACCAATACCTGGCGAAGGCTGGCGAGCATCGGGACGTGCAACTGCTGGGGCTGTTCACCCACGGTCCGGGGCATATCCACAACAGCCGGAAAACCGTAACCGATGCGGCTGACCTCAAGGGACTCAAGCTGCGCGTCGGCGGCGGCATCATGAACGATCTGGCTTCCGATCTCGGTGCCGTGACGCTTCAGAAACCTGCGTCCAGCATCTACGAACTGATGTCCAGCGGTGTCGCAGACGGCACCCTGTTCCCGTTGGAGTCGGTGACCGCGTTCAATATCCAGGACAAGGCCACGCACACCACGCTGGTGCCGGGCGGCCTGTACAACTTCAGCTTCTTCGTCGTGATGAACCGGGACCGCTTTGCCAGTCTTTCGCAGCAGGACCGTGACGCCATCATGTCGGTATCCGGAGAGTCGCTGGCGGGCCTGGCCGGCCAGGTCTGGGACCGCGTCGATGCCGCCGCGCTGGAAGCGCTGCAGGCCAGCGGCAACGAGATCACCAAGGCGCCGGAAGCCTTCCTCGACGAAGTCCGGGGCAGCGTGGATCCGATGATCGAGGCCTGGGAGTCGGAGGCTGCAGAACTTGGCGTCGACGGAGCTGCTGCGCTGCAGGCGTTTCGTACCGAGAGTCATGCGCCGGCGGCGCCCTGAGGTGATGCATGGATACCGTAACTTCCGAAGGTGTGGTGCGCTGGTTTGACCGGCTGGTCAACCGGCCGCTGCAGGGCATCGCCATGGTGGTCATGTTCCTGATGATGGCGATAACGCTGGTTGACGTGATGGGGCGTTACCTGCTCGACGCGCCGCTGAAGGGGGCCTTCGAGCTCACCGAACTGATGCTGGCGGCGGTCATATTTCTGGGGCTGCCGCTGATCACCGCGGAAAACGGCCACATCGCCGTGGACCTGCTGGATTCGCTGATGCCGGCCCGGCTGCAGCGCTGGCTGGTCGGATTGGTCAATGTGCTGGCATTCGGCATCTTCGCCTGGGTGCTCTGGGACAAGGCATTCAAGGTGCTGCGCTACGAGGATACGACAGCCGTGCTGCAGATTCCCTATGCCTGGCTCTGCTTTCTGATGGCCGCGACCACGACTCTGTCGGCACTGGCGCTGCTGCTGATGTTGTTTATCAAGGGTGACCGTCTGGTGGCCCGGGGAGGTCACTGATGGAAGCCAGTTTGATCGGTTTTGCGGTGCTGATGGTGCTGATACTGGCGCGGATTCCACTCGGGGTCGCGATGGGCGTGGTCGGTGTCATCGGCTTCGCACTGACGCAGGAGTTCGAATACGGCAATCCGCGTGGATGGGATGCGGCACTGACCATGATCGGTTCGACCGCCTTTGATACCGGGCTGGCTTATGGGCTGTCGGTCGTGCCGCTGTTCCTGCTGATGGGGAACCTTATCACCGAGTCGGGGATGTCGCGCGAACTCTACCGGGCCGCCAACGCCTTTCTTGGTCACTTCAAGGGCGGACTGGCGCTGGCAACCGTGGTTTCGTGCGGCGCCTTTTCCGCTGTCTGCGGCAGCTCCATGGCAACTGCGGCGACAATGTCGAAGGTAGCGATGCCGTCGATGCGGGAATACCGTTATGCGGACAGTCTGGCGACCGGCGCCATCGCCGCCGGTGGCACGCTGGGGATTCTGATTCCACCCAGTGTCATCCTGGTCATTTATGGCCTGATGACCGAAACGGATATCGGCAAGCTGTTCGTGGCGGGACTGTTGCCTGGCCTGTTGGGCGTGCTGCTCTATATGTCCGCGGTTGCGGTCGCGGTGCGACTCAAGCCCGAAATCGGACCGGCGGGAAAGCGCGCCGATTGGGGCGAACGGCGCGAAGCTCTGAAAGGTGTCTGGGGTATCGGCGTTATCTTCATCATCGTGATGGGAGGGATCTACGCCGGCATCTTCACGCCGACCGAAGCTGCAGGCATCGGTGCATCGGGCGCCTTCCTGCTCGCGCTGCTAAGCGGTCGGATCGGCGTTGACGGTATCCGCCGTTCCCTGACCAATGGTGCACGTACCACGGCGATGCTGTTCTTCCTGGTGATCGGCGCCGTGATTTTTTCCAACTTCATCAACCTGACCGGGTTGCCGATGATGCTGCGTGACTGGGTCATGGCGCAGGGCTTTGGGCTGCTGACCGTG
The DNA here is from genome assembly GCA_013373085.1 of Oceanospirillaceae bacterium. Lineage (GTDB taxonomy): Bacteria > Pseudomonadota > Gammaproteobacteria > Pseudomonadales > Balneatricaceae > Marinobacterium_A. The sequence goes on from JABXIM010000184.1 coordinate 45,818, forward strand.
ATCCTGGTGCTGGTGGCGATCTACCTGCTGCTCGGCTGTGTACTCGAAAGCATGTCGATGATCCTGCTGACAGTGCCTGTGTTCTATCCGATGGTCCAGGCCATGGGGATGGACCTGATCTGGTTCGGCATCCTGGTGGTGGTGGTCACCGAGATCAGCCTGATCA
>JABXIM010000197.1 GCA_013373085.1 Oceanospirillaceae bacterium
CCGAATGTGTATTCGAGGACACTCAACCCAAAGCCAAAACTTCACCAACTGCACGGGAAGACAGATCAAATAGTAAAAGCCAAATAGAGAAGCACCAGAGGTTGACACCGACGACCGCATAGGAGGATGGGTGGAGCCGCATTGGTACTCCGCTGTCCGTGCGCAGCGGATTGGATGCGGCGCAACCCATCATATCGATCGCTTTACAGATCGATTGGTCACGGTTGGCACGGGTGTTGGGTTCCGTGCCTTCGGCGCTGCCCCCAACCTACCTGGTAACGAACGACCCATTTCGACCGAACTGCAGATCGGGCGGCTGCGGCGGGTATGAATCTGTTTTATGTTGGGTTGCGCGGCTTCGCCGCTCCACCCAACCTACGGATCAGGTGGTACCGACATCGCGCAGCCATTACCCCGCCCGGGTTGATTCCCGGGCGATCAGCTCGGCGGCCGGAGCCCGGACCACGGCGCGGCCGTCCTTGTCGCTGATGTGTTCGAACAGCAGCTCGATCGCGAGGCGGGAGACCTCTTCGAGGTGCAGGTTCACAGCCGTCAACGGCGGCGTGCAGCTGCGCGCACGCAGGCCGTCGTAACGAGTCGCGACCATCACGTCGTCCGGGACCGAAAGCCCCAGTGACTGCAGCGCGGCAACGGCGCCGACGGCAAAGGCGTCGACCGGCGCGCAGATGGCGTCGATCTCGGGGTGTTTGGCGAGCAGGGCGCGGCAGGCGGCCCCGCCCGCCGCTTCGCCGCCGGCTTCGTCGGCCTTGGCGATCAGGCAGGCCATGCCTAGCTCGTCACAGAATTCGCGGTAGGTTCGTTCCACGTCGACATAGGAATGGCGCGGTTGCCCGCCGATCAGCAGTGCCACCTGGCGCGCGCCCTGGTGGCGCAGATGATCGAGCAGCAGCCGGCCGGTCGCGCCGCCCTGCAGATCGACGTAGGGCAGGGCACGGCTCATCGCCGGCTGGCGGCCGATCGAGATCACGTCCAGACCGCGGCGCTGCAGCTGTTCCACCTGGGGATCGTTGGCCACCGGTTCGATGATCACCGCGCCGTCGATGTCGAGTTCGTCGAGCAAACCCCGGGCCTCCCGCATCGGCGGTACCAGCACCAGCGCCAGTCCTTGCTTCAGCGCCGCTTCGGTGGCGGTGGCGGCGATCTCCATCATGAAACCAAGCCGCGAAGGCCCGCCGGCGACGGCGAAAGGCATCGACGACAGCAGGGCGATGCAGTTGCTGCGACCGGTGCGCAAGCGTTGCGCCCGCAGGTTGGGGCGATAGCCGAGGCTGGCGGCGATCGTTTTGACCCGTTCCCGTGTGCGGGGGTCCACCTGGCCGCGATCGTTGAGCGCGTGGGACACCGTGGTGCGCGATACCCCGGCGGCCTCGGCGACATCGGCAATGGTCGGGCGCCGGGTGGGTTTCAGCGAAGTCTTGCGGTCGTTCATGGCGAGCCTGTCTGCACAAATGTCTCATTGAGTATACCGCAGCACCGGTAGTGACTAAATCGATTTGGTGCGCGCCGCGTAAAATGGCCCCATCCGGGTGCATATGTCAGGAAAATCAAGCGTTAGACATATCCGTTATCGGCAGGTAGTTGACTCCGGAGTCAACTGGTTCTATGGTTTAACCAAATCGATTTGGGTGTATAGTTTTTGTCACCTAAAACGATTTGGCTCGAATGGCATGTCCCCGGAGGTCATGTCAGACGGCGTTTTTTCGGGCTGTCGACCAAATCGATTTGGTCGGCGACCCCTGATCCGGATGCCCAGCCTGGCGCGCCGGATGATTAAACAAGCCCCCAGGAGAAAGTCATGCTCGAACACAAGAATAACCATGACGCACCCGCCCCGGTCGACGAGGTTCTGCCGCTGCGCACCTTGCTGGCCTTCGGCCTGCAGCACGTGCTGGTCATGGCGGCCTCACCGATTGCATCGGTGTTTCTGATGAGTACCGCGCTCGGTTTCGATGCCGCGATGACGGTCAATCTGCTCTGTGCGACCTTCATCATCTGCGGTATCGGTACCATCCTGCAGTCGGTCGGCCTCAAGGGTTTCGGTGCCCGGCTGCCGTTCATCATGCTGCCCGGCGGTGCGCCGATAGTGCTGTTCATCCTCATCGCGCAGCAGACCGATGTCGCCACGGCATCCGGCGCGGTAATACTCACGGCGCTGTTCTACTTTTTCGTGCTGCCGGTATTCAGGCGTTGCCTGCGCTTCTTCCCGCCGGTGGTGGTCGGCACCATGCTGCTGCTGGTGGCGGTAAACCTGGTGAAAATTTCCGGTTTCCTGGTGGTCGGCAAGGCCGGCAGCGAGCACTACGCGGACCCGATGAACCTGCTGCTGGCGTTCGCCACCATCATTGCCACGGTGCTCTTCTCGCGGCTGCTCAAGGGCACCCTGGGCCAGCTATCGATCATGCTGGGCCTGGTCGCCGGTGCGCTGGTGGCGATGGCGTTCGGCCTGTTCCATTTCGACAACGTCTACCTGTTCCCGCTGTTCACTCTGCCGACGCTGCTGCCGTTCGGTATGCCGACCTTCGACCTCTTCGCTGCGCTGCCGCTGATGATCTTCTGCGTCATCTCGATGGTCGAGGCCACCGGCCAGACGCTGGCGATCGGTGACGCCGTCGACAAGAAGCTGACGCCGGAAATCGACGTGCCGCGCACCATTCGCGGCGATGCCGCCATCTCGCTGCTGGGCGGCCTGTTCGGCACTTCGCTGATCATCACCAGCGGCGAGAACATCGGCGTGGTCCGCGCCACCGGCATCCGCTCGCGTTACGTCACCCTGGTGGCCGGCCTGCTGCTGATCCTGTTCGCGCTCGCCGCACCGCTGGCACGGCTGATCCACGGCGTGCCGGAAGCGGTGGTCGGCGGTACCGGCCTGGTGGTGTTCGCCATCGTCGGCACCATGGGCATCGACATGCTGCGCCGCGTCGACCTGCGCAACCACGCCAACATGTACATCGTCGCGGTGGCGCTGGCGGTCGGCCTGCTGCCGATCCTGGTGCCGGGCGTCTACAGCCAGTTCCCGAGCGGCATCAGCTCGCTGCTGGGTAACGGCGTGGCCATGGGCGCGGTGTCGGCCGCGATCCTGAATGCCCTGTTCCACCACGTCGGCCAAAAGAAGTCTGAAGCTGCCGTCTCCGAGCCCGCAGTACGCGAGGCCGAGCAGCCATCCTGATCGCCACGACTTGGCCGGGGATGCCCCGGCCCTTTTTTCATTGCCTCCATCTGCTACACACAACAGGGATAACCCCATGAACAAGCAATACGACAGCGAGCCCTTCGAGGCCGATGACCTGATCCTTGCCCCCGAGTGGGTGCTGCTGCCGGATGGCCCCGCGCGTCACCAGGCGCTGCGGGTGATCGACGGCCGCTTCGCCGACGTCGGTCCGCTCAAGGCGCTGCAGGAGCGCCATCCCGGGCTCGAGGTCAAGCGTCTCGACGGTCAGCTGCTGATGCCCGGATTCGTCGATACGCATCACCACCTGAGCCAGACCTTCGGCAAATCGCTGGTGTTCGGCGAACCTTCCGAGATCTTTCGCCGCGTCTGGGTGCCGATGGAATCGGGGCTCGACGAGAGCCTGCTGTACCTGACTACCAAACTGGCGGCGCTGGAAGCGTTGCGCGGCGGCTTTACCACCGTCTGCGATGCCGGTACGCGGGCCGAAACCGGGCTGCGGAGCATGGCCACCGCCTGCGACGAAGTGGGACTGCGCACCGTGCTGGGACTGGTCTGCAACGATCGTCGTGGCCAGGAGGTGCTGGACGCCGGGCCGCTGCTGAAAAAGGCCGAGCAGCACCTGGCCGACTGGCAGAGCAACCCGCTGGTGACGCCGTCGCTGGCGATCCCGATCCCTGAGATTGCCACCGACGACATGCTGCGCGCGGTTTCTGCACTTTGCGCCGAGGCGGGTACGTTGTTCCAGACCCACGCCAACGAGCACCTGGTGGCGGTCGAGCGTTCGCTGGAGCAGTGCGGCCTGCGTCCGGTGGAACATCTGCACCGCGCCGGCGCGCTGGGCCCACAGGCGCTGCTGGCCCATGCCACGCTGCTGACCCCCGGCGAGATCGCGATGATCCGCGACAGCGATGCCGCGGTCAGCTACAACCCGGTGGCCAGCGCCTGGAAGGGCAACGCCGTGGCCCAGGCCGAGCTGATGCGCACCTTCGGCGTGCGTCTGGGGCTCGGTACCGACGGCACCCGCAGCGATGCCTTCCGGCTGATGGATTACGCCGAGGCGGCACAGCGTTTCGCCCACGGCCTGGCGGTTGGCGATTCCTCCTGTGGTGGCGGCTGGTCCTGGTTGGAGATGGCGACCCGGGAAGGGGCACAGGTACTTGGCCTCGAAACCGGTGAGATTGCCGTCGGCAAGGCCGCCGACTTTCTGCTGGTCGATCTGCGGGTGCCCGAGATGACGCCGTCCTGGGATCTTTCCTGGGAATTGGTGCGCCTGGCCAACCGCGATCAGATCCAGGCCGTCTACGTCGCCGGCCGTTTGCGCCTGTGGCAGGGCTGGCCCGTGGACTGGGATGCCCATGCGCTGATGCAGCAGGTCGACGAACTGGCCCGCGCGGTGGTGGATCGCTCGCCGATCCATAAGATCCATCCTTTTTCACAGGCGCACCGCGAAGCGCGAACCGCGACGCGTCGAGGCCCGAGCACCGATAACGGGAACAACGCATGACTCCGGAAACCTTGATCTGGATGGCGCTGGCGGTGGCCGCCGGCGCTTTCATCCAGGGCAGCACCGGCATGGGCTTCGCGCTGATCGTGGCGCCCGTGCTGGGTCTACTGGAACCCTCGATGCTGCCGATCGGCCTGCTGGTGCTGATGCTGCCGCTGAACGCCCACGTCGCCTGGCGCGAACGCGCCGCCATCGACTTTCGCGGCACGCGCTGGATCACACTCGGCCGCATTGCCGGCACCTTCGGTGGTCTCTGGGTGCTGCTGGCGCTGCCGATGGACTACCTCAACGTGCTGATCGGCGTCTCGACCATCGCCGCCAGCCTCGCAAGTCTGCTGGCGCCGGCGTTCTCGCCCAACCGGCGCGCCTTTGTCTCCACCGGCGTCATCACCGGTATCACCGAGACCGCGACCGGTATCGGCGGCCCGCCGCTGGCGCTGGTCTACCAGCATATGCCGGTACCGACACTGCGTGCCTCGGTGGCGCTCTGCTTCCTGATCGGCGAGCTGGTGTCGCTGGCGGTGCTGGCAATGAGCGGCAAGCTGCAGACGCAGCAGCTCGAACCGGTGCTTTGGATGCTGCCGGCGCTGCTGCTCGGCATGCTGCTGAGCCACTGGATCCACCGCTCGGTCAACGCCCGCTTCCTGCGCAACTTCGTCATCGTCTTCGCCATCGCCTCCGGTGCCTTCGTGCTGGTGAAGTCATTTTAGTTCGCGCGCCTCTGCTCTCTATCGGTATGGGCGATAGCTTCAATCTGGTGGGGGGAGGGAGGCTGTGTTAGGGTGCGCCGCTTCAGATTGCGGCGGGATCGAAGATTCCGCCGGTAGCGCTAACTTAATCGCGGAGTCTTGCTTGCTGCCACTGCTCGTCCTGCTCGTGTTCTTCGGCCCACTGGGCGTCGATCTCTACCTGCCGGCCATGCCGGAAATGGCCCGGGCGCTGTCGGTGTCCGATGCCCGGATGCAGGACAGCATCACCTGGTACCTGATCAGCCTTGGGCTGGGGCAACTGCTTGCCGGGCCGCTGGCGGACCGTCATGGCCGCCGGCCGGTGGTGCTGGGCGGCATCCTGATTTACGGCCTGAGCGCCGCACTGGTGCTGCTGGCCCAGGACGCCGCCGGTCTGCTGGTGCCGCGGCTCTTGCAGGGACTCGGCGCCTGCGCCATCTCGGTTTCGGCCTTCGCCATGGTGCGGGACCGCTATGGCTGCGACAGCGGGCGGATCTTCGCTTATCTGAACGGTTCGCTCTGCTTCGTGCCAGTGCTGGCGCCGATGCTCGGCGGTCTGCTGGCGGAGTGGTTCGGCTGGCAGGCCAACTTCGTTTTCATGGCGCTGTTCGCATTGCTCGCCGGTATTGCGGTGTGGCTGCGGCTGGCGGAGACCCGGCCGCCCGCGACCGAGAGCGCTGGCCGGCTGATCAATCCGGCACGCTATCGGCCGGTACTCGCCGACGGCCGTTTCGTCCGGCACGCGCTTTACTGCCTGCTCGGTATGGCGGTGGTGCTGACCTATGTCAGCGTCCTGCCGGTCTGGTTCCGCGGTCGTCTCGGTATGGACACTGCCACTTTCAGCTTCTGGTTCGGCTCCTGCGCCCTGGTCAGCGTGGCGATGTTCTTTCTCGCGCCGACGATCAGCGTGCGCCTCGGGGCGAGGCGCACGCTGATCGTCGGCATAACGGCGATGGTCGTCGCCGGCGCACTGCTGGTGTCGCTGCCGCCGGGGACAGCTCTGGCGATGATGGGGCCGATGTACCTGGCCACCAGTGGTGTGGCGCTGATTTTCGGCACCGCTGTCGGCGCGGCGCTGGCGCCCTTTGCCAACCGGGCCGGTACCGCCTCGGCGCTGTTGGGCCTGTTCCAGCTCGGCGGTGGCGGGTTGCTGGCCGCGCTCTGGTTGCGACTGGGTCACTGGATCGACGTCGCCGAACCCCGGTTGCTGGGGGCGCTGATGCTGCTGTTCCTGCCGGCGTTGCTATCGGCGCTCGGCAAGACGCGACGGAAGGCGGCCGAGCCGGCCGCCGGTTGAATGATGCCGTCGCCGCGACTCAGGGCTTTTCGTCCTGCAGCACTCCGATAATGTCCTGAAATCGCGAGCGGTTGGCGTCGTTCAGTTCGCTGAGGATGGTGTGGGCCTCGAGCAGCGTGGCGGCCAGCCGGTCACGGTCCGCAGCCGCGAGGGTCAGGCATTCGCTGACGTCGCCGCCGCTTCCGGGATTTCTGTAAGCGTAGAGTCCGGCGGTTCCCCCGGGCTGGGGGACAAATCCGTGCTCACGCCGTCTAACTCTGTAAGGTTTGTCGTATTGACGGCAAACGGAGCCAGCACAGAGTTCGGAGTAAAAACCGTGCGGAGTCTTTCGGGTGTGCCGATATCCCCCGGCTACGCCGCAGGTAAAGCGATAATCCTGCAACAAATGTCGGTCTCTGACGTCCCGCGCTATGCCATCGCAACAGCGGATGTCGAAGGCGAAATCAGCCGTTTTCATGGTGCCCTGGAGCGCTCCTGCGAGGAGCTGGGGCAACTTGAGCAGCGCGTGCTCGACGAACTGGGACATATGCAATCGTCGATCTTTTCCGCGCACCTTGCGCTGCTGCAGGACCGGCAGTTCACGAACAAGGTGAAAAGTCGCGTCCGCGACGATCTGGTCAACGTCGAACAGGCGCTGGACCGGGAAATTTCCGACCTGGCCCGCCTGCTGGCGACGGTCGAAAACGAATACCTGCGCGAGCGCGCGCTGGATCTGCAGGACGTCGGCAAACGCGTGATGCGTCAACTGACCCGCGAGCAGAGCCGCAGCGCTTCGTCGCTACCGCCGCAGTCGGTGGTGGTGGCGCGGGTGCTGCTGCCGTCGGAAACCATCGACCTTGACCGTCAGCACCTGGTGGCGATCGTCACCGAAGAGGGCGGGGAAAACAGCCATGCCGCGATCCTGGCCCGAGCCCTGGGCATCCCGGCGGTCACGGCGGTCGCCGGCGCCTGCAGCCTGATCGCATCCGGCGCGCCGCTGCTGGTGGACGGCCAGACCGGTGGCGTAACGCTGCTGCCGAGCGCGCGGGCGCGCAAATCGTTCGAGGGGCTGAAACAGCGCTACAGCCAGCATGTCCGGCTCGAGGTCGACGCCGAGCGCCTGCCCTGCGTCACCCGCGACGGCACCGAAATCTCGCTGCTGGCGAACATCAACCGCGACGACGAGGCCGGACTGGTCGGCCAGCACCATCTCGACGGCGTCGGGCTGTTGCGAACCGAGTTCATGTATCTGGATTCGCCGCAGCCACCGGATCCGCAACTGCAACTGGCGGCGTATCGCCGGGTGTTGGGAGCCCTGGCAGGACGACCGCTGGTGATTCGCACCCTGGATCTGGGCGGCGACAAGCTGCCGGCCTTTATCTCCCGGCGGAGCGAGGCAAACCCCTACCTCGGCTTGCGCGGACTGCGCTTTTCGCTGTCCGAGCCGGAGCTGTTCGCCGGGCAGTTGCAGGCGATCGCGGAGGCGAGCCGGGGCGGCAATGTGCGGGTGCTGTTTCCGATGGTGCTGGGGCCGAGCGATCTGCGCCAGGGCATCGAGATGCTGGAAGAGGCCGCCAAAACGGCCGGTTGTGCGGCGCGGCCGCCGGTCGGCGCCATGATCGAAACGCCGTCGGCGCTGTTTGCGCTGCCGGAGATCCTCGAACGCGTTGACTTCGTCAGCATCGGCACCAACGACCTGACCCAGCTGATGCTGGCCGCCGACCGCAACACCACCCAACTGCTGGAAAGCGCGTCGGTGCTGCACCCGTCGGTGGTGCGGGCGATTCATCAGGTGGTGCGAGCCTGCCAGGCTGCGGGCCGCGAACTCTGCGTCTGCGGTGAAGCCGCCGGCGACCCCGACTTTGCCGGCCTGCTGGCGGGGCTCGGCGTGCGGCATTTGAGCATGAGCCCGGTGCGCTCGGCGTCGGTCCGTTTCCGGCTACGCGCCAGTCGCCTGCAGGCGCTGCAGCGGCTGGCCGAGCAGGCGCTGGCGGCCGAGAGCGCCCAGGAGGTTGCGCAGTTGCTGGCGGCGACCTGCGCGGGGGAGGCCTGACGCCGGGGACGTCGTTTTACGTCATTCCGCCCCCCCCTGCGACATGCCGGTTTGTTCATTTGTGCCATGCTTGGGGAACCTGCGAACAATTCCGGATTGCGCTGGAAGCCAGATATTCATTGGGGCTTGTTCGCAGGCTCCCTGGGTACGCCCGTTACCCGGCGTACCTCCCTGGTTTGGCGCTGCGGGAGAGTCCCCATGAACAGTCTTTATCACTCCATTCAAGGACACCTGCTGGCCGGGCTGCTGGCGCTTGCGAGCCTGCAGCTGGCGGGCACGGTCTCGGCGGCGCTGTCGGTATCGCCGATCTATAGCGACGACATGGTGCTGCAGCGCGATATACCGCTGCCAGTGTTCGGCACCGCCGATCCCGGTGAGTCGGTGACGGTTACGCTGGAGTGGTCCGGTGTTGCAAGCCAGTCGGCATCATCGACGGCCGACGGTTCCGGCAACTGGCAGGTCTCCCTGTCAGCGCTTCCGGCCATCGCCTCGATGGGAACGCTGTCGGTAAAGACCGGCAGCGAGACGATCAGCTTTCGCGGCGTTCAGGCGGGCGAGGTCTGGTTGTGCAGCGGCCAGTCGAATATGGGTTATCCGCTGCGTAACGCCAACGGTGGCGACGCGGCGATGGCGCAGGCGTCGGATCACAGTATGCGGGTGTTCCGCATGACCGGCGGCAACGGTCCGGCATCGAGCAGCTGGCAGGTCGCGGATGCGGACAGCGCCGGCGATTTTTCCGCGGTGTGCTACTGGATGGGATTGGAGCTGTCGCAGTGGTTCGCGAGGACGGAAGGAGAGGTGCCGGTCGGGCTTATTCAGGCCACCCACGACGGCACCGCCATCTCCCACTGGCAGCACGGTTTCGGCGGCGAGGCCGACGATTACGAGGCCATGGTGCAGGCAATCCAGCCGTTCCCGGTCAAGGGTGTGGCCTGGTACCAGGGCGAGAGCAACGGCGGCGACGGGGACTACGCGGCCAAGCTCGCGGCGATGATCGCTGAATGGCGCCTTGACTGGGGGCTGACGAGCCTGCCGTTCGGTATCATCCAGCTGGCCGACCGCTCCGGCTGGAATACGGCGCGCAACGCCCAGCTGCTGGTGTCCGACGCGGACGACAACGCCTTCCTGGTGGTGATCAAGGACCTGCCTGGCGGGACCTTGCACCCGCCGGAGAAACAGCCGGTCGGGATTCGCACCGCCATCGGCGCCCGCGGTCTGGTTTACGGCGACGCCATCGAATACTCGGGGCCGGTACGCGACATTGGCGCGAGCCGTGTCGACGGCAACCAGCTGGTGCTGGCGTGGGCGCACCAGGGGGATGGGCTCTTCACCGACGACGGGCTCGATCCCGGCCCCTTCAGCGTGGCGGCCGCCAGCGGCCGCTTCAAGCGTGCCGAGGCGGCGATCGACGGCGATACGGTACGGGTCTGGAGCAACCAGGTGTCGGATCCTCGACGGGTGCAATACGCCTACAGCGGCACGGGCAACCTGTTCAACGCGGTGTCGGTCGCAGTCGGCGACGGCTCCGGAGTGGTGGGCTGGCTCAAGGCGTCCGAATTCGAGATCGACGTGAGCGGAACCGGCGATGACAGTACGCCCCCCGCTGCGCCGACAGGCCTGGTCGCTAGCCCCGGAAACGGACAGGTGCTGCTCGACTGGTACGACAACGCGGAGGCGGATCTGGCGGGCTACCGGCTGTACCGCAGCACTGTCAGTGAGGGGCCTTACGCCCTGGTCGTTCCAAGCCTGATCACCAATAGCGACTATGTGGACAACGGCGTGACCAACGGCGTCATCTACTGGTACATGGCGACGGCGGAGGACCTCGCCGGCAACGAGTCGGGGGATTCCAGCAAGGTCTCGGCAACGCCGGCCGGCACGGGCGGTTGTACGCCCGGCAGCATGAGCGTGACCTCGCTGGTGACCTGGACCGAGCCCGGCAGTCAGGGGCAGAAGACCGGTGTCGCGCAGGTGACGGTGCAGGACAATTGCGGCGATCTGGTGAGCGATGCGTCGGTCACCGGCCGGTTCAGCGGCAGCTTCAGTTGTGGGGCCGTTGACGAGTACTGCGCGGCCAGTACCGTTGAGGGCGTGGCAACATTGCGCAGCACGAATACGGCCAAGGGCAGGGTCAGCGTCGGATTCTGCGTCAGTGCTGTGGATAAAGCGGGGCTGACGTTCGTGGCGGCGGGGTGCGAGTAGTGTTGTGGGAGCGGCGCCCCCCCGCGAACAGGAGTGGCGGGAATTCCGCTTTTCGTCTTGGCTACGGCTTGTTGGCCTCGTCCGTCTCGGGCATCAGCGGCTCGCCATCCGCGTCCAGGAGCTGGTGATCGAACGCCGCCTGGAGACCGGTATCCTCCAGAACTTCCTCTTCGAATACATGCTCAAGGTGGCGCGGGTACAGTGGCGACAGGAGTGCCAACAGGATGCCGATCGCTGAGAACAGGGCAAAGGTATCGGCGTAGCCGAATGCATTCACCAGTAGACCGACGACGGGCGAGCCGGCCGCCTGCCCGAGTGCGCAAGCCATGAATGGCAGTACCGGCCCCATCGACAGTCGGCCCGGTAACAGGCGGATACCGGTCATCAGATAGAGCCCCGTCAGGCTCATGTAGGCCAGGCCGAAGACCAGCGCGGAAAATGTCGCGAGGACCAGCTGACCGGGGCTGGCGGCGAGCAATGCCAGGCTCGCGGACAGCATCATCAGCATCAGCGCCTGCGTGATGGGTGGGTTGTTGCGGTCGGCCAGGTCGGCCACCACGGCACCGCCGAGGCCGGCGATGCCAACCGCCAGCCACAGCCACCCGGTTGCGCTGGGCGGCAGGGCGCCGAGGGTGGCCATCAGATCGGGCGCGAAGATCCAGTACGCGGAGGCGACGAAACCCATCACGAATGCAAACAGCGAGAGCCTGAATAGACGTGACCACTGCTGGCTGCTGATCGGCGGCGGCGGGGCGGCGTCCGTCGGCGTGATTTTGGACACCGAGGGGATAAAGTACCAGGCCGCAACCACCCCGATGCCCGTCATAACGGCAAAAGACAGGTACGCGAAACGCCAGGCGCCGGCCAGGAACAGAACCGACGGTACGGCAACGGCCACGCCAATGCTGGTACCGGCGTTCATGACCGCGCTAACGCGTCCGTGCAGCGAGCGTTTCACCATTGCCTGCATGGCGGCCGTGAGCGCCGGCATCATCAGGCCGGTACAGATGCCGCACGCGAATACACCCGCGCCGAGCGTTAGAGCGTCAGAGGCCTGGCTGATTAGCGCCAGACCGCCGACGCCGAAAGCACCGGACAGCACCGCCGCGTAGCGGGCACCGAGGTGATCGGCGGTGAATGGCGCGACCAGCGTGGAAAGCAGGAAGCTGATGAGCGGCAGCGCGCCGATGATGCCGATCATGGACGGCGTGAGTTCCAGCTCGGCGCGGATAGGGGGCACGAACAGCCCGAAGGCGAAGCGCGCGAGGCCGTAACTGATCGCGACCAGCGCTGCACCGAACAGCGCAAATCCGGTGCTCGAAAGAGGTCTCATACCGCCTCCGTCAGACAGGTTTCGAGAATTCCGGTTTCCGGGCCCGGACGTTTTGACGAAGGCATACCTGGTAATTCCTTAAGCAGTATACCGATCTGGAAGGGGAGCAGGGTCAGGTACCGCATCCCCCATGAAGTTGTTTTCGGTCTACGGCGACCCGCTTGCATGCCGAAAACCGGACCCTTTCAGCCTAGGAGTCCTGCTGGCCGGATTCAAGCCGGTTCCACCATGACGGCGGCATAGTGGCGGCTTGGTCTGAAGCCGGTCGTTGGGTGAAAAGAGGTGTGCTTTCCCCGCTTTTGCTTTTACTGACGTTTCAGGAAGTAATGTCGCCCAATAGGGTGAAACAGGGACCATCCTCCAGCGCCATCAAAGCTTCTTCGCGATATAAAACGCGTAGCCGTAATATGCCCTGTAACGGTCATACAGCTCCGCTTCATGCCGCTGCTCCGCAACCAGGTCAGCCGCTGCCGCATTGCCGGGATGCTGTTGCAGGAATCTTTCCTGGGCCGGCACCTGGGGCGCATAGAAGTGATCGGTCCAGCAGCTTTCCGGCAGGGTAAAGGTGGCAACGGGGACATAGCCGGCCAGCTGTATCTGCCTGACCTTGCTGGCGATGGTATCGATCTCCGGGTAGGCATCGGTCCAGAAACGATCGATCTCGTCTGGCCGGCACTCGGTAAACCAGGACGCTTCCGACACCGCCAGATAGCCGCCGGGTTTGAGAAAACGGCGCCATTCCCGAATACCCCGTTCGAAGCCGATGTTGTAGATAGCCCCTTCGGACCAGATCAGATCCAGTTCTTCTTCACCAAACGGCAGCGAATCCATGGACCCGACCACCCCTCGAACGCGATCACTCAGGCCGGCCGCCTGACTATTGGCGTTGAAAATGTGGATAAAGTCGGGGAACAGGTCCAGGCCGGTGATCGATCCCGGCGCATGTCCGGCCAGCACCCGCGTCTGCCCCCCGGTGCCGCAACCGATATCGGCAATGCGGGACGCCGGCGTAAGCCCCTCGATAAAGCTCAGCGCCTTGACCGTCACCGCGGGACTCCCGGGCCCCTGCCGGTCCAGCAACGCGAAATATTCACAGATCAGGCTATAGTCGAATTCGTGAATGGAGTGGCTTTCATTACCCATTGGAATACCCGTCCTGACGGCGGCTTGAGTTCAATGTAATAGCTGAAACCGGATGACAACAGGATGCGCCACGGGGCCGGGTATAATGTCCCCGGAATTCCGCACGAACTGCTGCGTCGCAGGCGTTGCGCAACGCTTTCGGTTGGACCTCCATCTCCGATCTGGAACATCCACCACTCAGGTCTCTCAGTATATGCCCGGAATCAACCGATAGCGCACGCGTCGCGCATAGTCCCGGTAGCCTGGCAACTCTTCCTGTAAAGTCCGGTCTTCAAGTACGGTTCTAATCACCGTGATGATTGATGCCACTGTCGCAGGAATCAGTGTCCATACCGAGCCCAGAGCAAGAACAATACCGTACAGTGCAAGAATATTTCCGGCATAACCCGGATGCCGCACAAACCGGTACGGGCCACTGTCACACACCGCATGTTCTCGATCCGTCTGAATGCGCACCACGCCGGAGAAAAAGCGGTTCTCCGCCAATGCCCATGAAGCGAAAGCGTATCCGAGCGAGATCAAAATGAAGCCAATCACGATGAGCCAAAGCGGAAATTCGGAGGACCAGTTATAGCGATGGTCGAGCCCAGCGACAATGACCATAGGAAACCCGACGCTCACCGCCATCAGCGGAGCCAGCACTTTGTCCCAGGCTTTTGCGTTTCGGATATTTTCAATATTTTGTCTTTCGGCTGTTAATCCGGGATGTCGTTGTTCCGCCCAGATACGCCCACCAATACCAGCGGCCAAGATCAGCAGGGAATATAGCCACGCCTGCCACCATCCGAGGTCCCAACCGCATATAAATAGAAGCAGCGGGATCAGGAAGTACGCCGCAACTAATCTGATCCACTGGCGAGGGGAGACCGTTTGAGCAGACTCGTCATTAACCGTCTTTGCTGACATGTCAGTCCCCAAGATTAAATGGATTTGAGTGTGTGCCTATCGCAGAGGCGACCGGCCGCTTTACAGCACCCGCGGAAAGGTGCTCCGGTTAACCGACTGGTTACAGCAAGCATTGTAGATGCTTCAGCAAACCAGTCATTTCATCCGGAAATAAATAATTTTTATATGCAGTTCTCGCTTGATGCATAAAAGCGTGATGATAGCTTGGAACAGGTCGCGTAATTTGGAAGTCGGTATACTGTCCCCGGAGTTCCCACTTTCTCAATGCGAACCTACTGTGCTGACAAGGTACGCCTACGCCCAAGCCCCCAGATACTAACCAAGAGCAGAACTCCGCCGAGCCACTGCCAATGCCCCATCTGCTCATCTAGAAAGAGGGCTGCCAGCAACACTGCGGTGAGCGGTTCGACCAGTGTGGCAACCGTCAAGGCTGTCGGGGATAGCCTTGCGGCCCCCCAGCTGAACGCGAGCAGTGCAAGAGCAGCAGTCACCACGCCAAGGTAGAGGAACCAGGCTTGCGGTGGAACACTGGTTGGCCAGTAAATAGGCCGGTACAGCGAGGAGAGACCCATGACCATAGCTGCAACGACAGTCAAGCACGTGGTTGCCTGCCCGGCGCCGAGCCGGGTAGAAATACGGCCGCTGATGAGCGCGAAACCTGCATAGAGAATTGCAGATCCGAGAGAATACGAAACGCCAACGATTAGTTCGTGTTGATCTGTAGTGCCCGCTCCAGCGTCATGTCGAGATACGACTAAGATCGTACCAGTCAAGGCGGCTGCTAAAACGGCAAAAAGTTGTACGTTAAGTGTTTCCTGACCCCGAAGAAGCGCGAAGACAGTCACAAGGACTGGCGGTAGGCATAAGGCGATCAATGTTGGAATTGCGGCACCAATGTGTTCTATTCCAAGAAACCAGCACAGAACGTATCCGGCCATAGCAGTGCCAGCTACGAGGACTGTCATCATAAGTGGTCGCAGTTGCTGCCAGTGAATACTCCTCCCAAAGACCGCGAGCAGTATCACAGCACCAACGGCGAATCGCCAGAACGAGATGTTCTCAGGTGTGAAACCATGCTTGGCAATGAGCACATTCACTACCACAGCGCCAGTCCCCCAAAGGAAGCCTGCGGAACAGGCCGCACTGAGGGCAATGACCGATGGTGAAGATACTTGGTTAGAACTGTTTGATGAGTTGAGCATGATTTTTAACGCCTAACAGTTGTATCGTAGTCTTAGAGGCCGTTTTGCCTGAGGCCACTGTTTCTTGACGAACTTTGGTTCAAATCAGTCGCAAAGTCGGGCACTGCCTGCCCCTCAGTCACTATGTTCGACCAGGCTGAAGCGGACAAAAGCCTCCTATCTACTTTTTCTCTAAAGCTCAGGGTCACAGGGTCATGTCTTGCTTTTTGCCTTGTTGTTGAGCTACGAGAGTAAACGATCAAATCTGACCCGAGGACACGCGAGAGCACAATATTGGAATTAGGTATACTGTCCCCGGAATTCCGCCCA
>JABXIM010000013.1 GCA_013373085.1 Oceanospirillaceae bacterium
GTCGAGCCGCTGCGCGAGCTGTTCAAGGACGAGGTGCGCAAGATCGGCCTGGAGCTGGGCCTGCCGTATGACATGGTTTACCGTCACCCCTTCCCGGGGCCGGGCCTGGGTGTGCGTATCCTGGGCGAGGTGAAGAAGGAATACGCCGATATCCTGCGTGAAGCTGATGCCATCTTCATCGAAGAGCTGCATCGCTTCGACTGGTACCACAAGACCAGCCAGGCGTTCGCGGTCTTCCTGCCGGTGAAGTCGGTCGGCGTGGTCGGCGATGGTCGCCGTTACGAATACGTCGTCGCGCTGCGGGCGGTCGAGACCATCGACTTCATGACCGCGCGCTGGGCTCACCTGCCGTACGAGCTGCTGGAGACCGTTTCCAGCCGGATCATCAACGAGATCCCGCACGTCTCCCGCGTCACCTACGACGTATCGAGCAAGCCGCCCGCCACCATCGAGTGGGAATAATTCAGCGTTAGGTAGCACCTTGCACTGAACAGCAACAAACACGCTCAAGCCCGCTAGATAGCGGGCTTTTTGTTACTTCCTGAAACGTTAGTATCTAGCGACCCAATCATAGATAGCCGTAGATCCGGAAATCGAAGTTCTATGTTAGAACACTTTTGAGGTAGGCATGAGATAGCTGCGAGTGAGCTAACTCGCAGCGGGTGATAGATATGGATAACAAAGGGGAGGCTCCCGACATCCTATTCTAGGAGCCTTTAAGAATTACGCTGTTGCCATACTCAAACGTGGTACTGGCTTGTCATTGATTGGAAGGTGAATCAATGCAGAGATAAACGCTAGCATAACCGCTGACCACCAAATTGGGTCGTATGACCCGTAATAATCGTAGATGAAACCACCGAGCCATGCTCCCAAAAAGCTGCCGATTTGATGGGAGAAAAACACCAACCCGTATAGCGTCGACAGGTAACGAGCACCAAAGATTTGACGCACTAAACCCGATGTAATGGGCACCGTTCCTAACCAACAAAAACCGATAGCAGCGCCGAAGACAACAGCAGTCAGTTCGGTGGTAGGGAATATGACAAAAGCACCGATCACAACCGTACGCACCAAGTACAGCGCCGACATCACATTACGTTTGCGATAACGGTCTGCCATGGCCCCCCAGAAGTATGAACCAAGGATGTTAAAGATACCCACGTACGCCAGCGCCATGGCCGCTGTTGATGCAGGTAGGTTTTTATCCAACACATAACTTGGAAGGTGAGTGGCGATAAACATTACATGGAAACCACACACAAAAAAGCCAATATGAATCAACCAGTATCCTTTGTGCGCAAACGCTTCTTTCAAAGCACCTTTTAGCGTTTGCATGTCTTCGTGTA
Source organism: Oceanospirillaceae bacterium (assembly GCA_013373085.1). Taxonomy (GTDB): domain Bacteria; phylum Pseudomonadota; class Gammaproteobacteria; order Pseudomonadales; family Balneatricaceae; genus Marinobacterium_A. The sequence continues at coordinate 1,350 of JABXIM010000013.1, forward strand.
CATGGTGTGAAGTATTTGTTTCTCGCTTTGCCGTATTGATGAATAGTGCAAACACCACCATAAAACTACACATTACAGCGAATATTTGCATGGCACTTTGCCAATCAGAAACGCTCAACAATGTTTGCGCACCAGGGATCATCGCAAACATGCCAAATGACCCGGCTGCCGTGGTCAAGCCAAAGGCTTTAGCCGCATGTTGCGCGGGTACCACTTTCGCTACTGCACCCAGTACGATCACGTAGCTGGTGGCACTTAAGCCAAATCCAACAAGCACACCTAGTGTTAGGTACATCATAGTGGGTTCGACGGTGATCGAGGTTAAGTACAGACCCAAGGCGTAAGCGATAGCACCTAAAATGATGATACGTTTCGGTCCCCAACGGTCGGCGGCCATGCCTACAAATGGCTGGAATGCTCCAAAAAGTAAGTTTTGCAATGCAATGGCAAAGCTGAAGAACTCACGTCCCGTTTGGAAGTAGTCGGAAATTGGCGTCATGAAAATACCAAAGGATTGCCTGATCCCTAGACTGGTAATCAGAATCCCTATACCCAGCCAAACTAGGAGTGGAAACCGGAAAGTAAACATAAATTGCTCTTAATGATGCCTGTGGTGATGAGAGTGCCCTTTATTTACACCTATGGGTTCGTGACCGCCACCGTTAATGGCTTGCGCTGCCACTATTTTCTCTAACCTTGGTAAGCGATAGACAAAAATTAATGACAGACGCAACATAGTTAACAACCTCAGCACCTTAGCGAAAGTGGATTGAAACAAGTGCGTATATGCGCTCTAGGAGATTAGCACGAAGTGTAGAGAGTATTTGGAGGTTACTCAAATGATAAAAAGTGAAGTAATCTATGCAAATTATGCATAAATCAAATTGGCCATTGAGAATGGCGCCGCACCAAGGAATGGGGGCAGCTGAATCGTAAGATAGCCCCATACTGAATGTTACAGTTTCATACTGATATGCTCCGATGCTTAAGACGCATTCGCGACGAATTCCCCCCTGTTTTGATCATTAATCAGGCGGAGCCATGGAATCAGCTTCTGCATCCAGTCCCATCTCTACCACACGCTTGGCGATTAGCTTGCCACACTCTTCTTTTACTATGCTTCTCAACCATTCCTGTGCCGGTGAATGTTCACAACGAGGGTGCCAAATCATGGAATAATCAAATGGTGTAAAATGAAAGGGTAGAGGTTTTTCGATCAGATCATAACGTTCAGAAACTAAGTAGGCTAAATCAGCCGGTACAGTGATAATGAGTGGCATCGTATCAACAATCGCTAGCGCAGCTTCTAAATGATATGCCCTCAGAATCATGCGTCGTTTAGGCTTATCTTCGAGTGCCTTTTCAATAAGAGATTTAACCCCATCACTAATTGCAATCATTGCATGGGGAAAATTTAAATAATCCTCCAGACACATTTGTTTATTAGCTAACGGATGTTGTTTGGATAATAGGCACGACACCCCAACACGACCCAATGTTTCATACTGTAATGGTTCAATAGAATAAATTGGGCGACAAATAGCTAAGTCAGCTCGGCCGTAAGTGAGTTGCTCTTTCAAATGTTCATCTTGTAGCGGCAAAAACTCAAACGCGACATTAGGTGCTTCCTGATATATGCGAGGTAAAGCAAAGGGTAAAATAGTTTGCATCGCATAATCAGTCGTTACAATCGTGAATGTTTGATCACAAGACTTGGGGTCAAAATCAATGGGAGACAAGAGCTGTCTAAGAGATCCAAGAGGCTCGTCTAAAGCTCTATTCACTGATAAAGCTTTCTCTGTAGGGACCAGGTGCTGCCCTTGGCGTGTAAATAAAGGGTCCGACAACAAACTGCGTAATCGCCCCAGAATCCGACTCATTGCGGACTGGCTCAAATTTAAACGATCTGCTGCTCGGCTGACACTGCGTTCCTCAACCAGAACTTGCAACGCTACTAACAGATTTAAATCCCGACGATAAATCTCTTCTAATTTCATACCCAGCCTTAAGCCTTTTAACACTATTGACAGTGTAACCAATAAATTACGGAAAGCATCTTTTAAGTTGGGAGCATTTAAGTCTGGCAAGATCCCTGTGCCTGCCATGTCCCTGTTATTAAACATTTCCCATCCTGTCTGTGCAGGCATTCCGGTTACTGATGGGCTGACGATGTCAGGCGGCCGCAGGCCGTGAATCTCAAAACCCAGACTCCGGTCTGGGTTTTTCGTTATGTACGCCAGCAGCTCCCGGTATACCTGATCTTTTGCTTCGAGCACTGGCGCGGGTACCCGTGCTCCCGGGCGACATACTCGCGCAACTCGTCAAAGGCCGTTAGCCTGGGTGCCTGCCGCTGATCAGCGAGCACCAGGTGCCAGCCAAAACCCGAATGCACCGGCCCCGCCCATTGCGCGACGGGCAGTGCAGCGAGGGCATCGGCAAAGCGCCGACGGAGGCTTTGCTGTCCTGGCACTCCACGGCTTTTTGGGTGCAAAGCGGCATTCCCTATACTCGATGCGGTGTGTGTGGCGTGGCCGCTCATATGCATCCGATGCCGAAAATCGCCTCGAGGGCGATGCGCTGCTCCTCAACCTGAGGATCCCGCTGTAGCCGTCTGTCGGTGCTCATGCCTGTCACAGCGACGGAGCCAACCCTCGCCGTGACAGCCGGGTCGCCGTCAGTGGCCTGCCGCTTTACCATGCTTTTTCCGCCACTCCCGGGGTGACAGGCCGGACCAGCGCTTGAAATGCCGGCTGAAGACCGCCACTTCGGCATAACCAAGCTGCAGTGCCAGTTCGGTTATGTTGACCGATGCCTGGCTCAGGTGGTGCCGGGCAAGCTCAAGGCGGGTGCTCTGCAGAATGTCTCGGTAATTTTTGCCCTGGTCACGCAATCGCGCCTGCAGGGTACGGGTATGGATTCCGAGCGTTGCGGCGACCTGCTCGATCCGGCAATCACCGGTTGGCAGCAGGTGGCCGATGATTTCTTTCGCCTGGTCCTCCAGGCTGTCGGGATAGCGGCTCTTCAACTGCCGCATGTATTCCCGGATATGCTCCCTCATCAAGCTGTCGTCGCGGAAATTGGGCAGCTCCAGCTGCTGTGCGCGCAGCCTGATGCCGTCGAACGCCTGATTGAACTTCAGGCGCCGAAAACGAGTGCTCTGCAGCGCATCCGTGTCGGCCGGTGTTGCCTGCCTGAAGTGCAGGCTAAGACCATAGCGATCCTCCTGCAGCAGATAAGCGGCCAGCGTGGCCAGGTGCGCGACGCTCAGCAGCATCAGCTGGTCGGTGCCCAGCGGACAGCTGAAGCCGAAAGTCACGGCAAGGTGCACCTGATCGTCGCGTAGCCGGGGTTCGAGGTGAACGTCGGACGCGTGCAGGTAAAGGTAGTTGGCCGCACTGGAGAGTCCTTCGCCGACAGTCGCCGCCCCCGCCGTGGACAGCATCAGGGTGCCCAGCACGTCAGCGCTCTGCCGTTCCGCAAGCTGCAGCCCGAACAGCGGCGACTGGCAGCGGCGAGCGGCAAGTTCCAGCAGTTCCGCCAGCCTGGGGTAGGGAATATAGGTGTCCGGGTTTCTGAACTGGGCGAGGCTGAGGCCCGCGGACTCGATCAGTTCGACGGGATTGGCTCCGAGTTGTCGGGCAAGGCCCAGGAACCCTTCGATACCCCCGCTGCGAACTCTGTACATGTATTTTATTTCCCGCTTTCATACGCCCGGATACTTACAAATAGTCAACTTTGATTCGTATAAAATCAAGTTTTGGTGCATCCCGGAGCGTAGAGTGACAAGCGTTGACCGGCAATGAAACCTTCCGGCGATTAATAACAACAATCCCAGTGGCGTGTGCGCCAGAGCGGTGCGCGCCCAATGTGACCTCGAGGTGAATCATTATGGCACTGCCCGAAAATATCAATCATCAGCATGCCTTGCTGACTCTGAACATCAACGAAGAAACGCTGATCAAGGATGCGCTGCCCGGTGTCGATATCTATCCGCTGTTCCTGGACAACGAGCGCGGCGTCTGGGTTGTCTATGCCAAATTCAAGGCCGGCGTGACGCTTCCGAACCACTATCACACCGGCTCGGTACACTTTTACACTACCGCCGGTTCCTGGCATTACCTCGAATATCCCGATCAGCCGCAGACCGCAGGCTCCTACCTGTATGAGCCGGGCGGTTCGATCCATACCTTCCATGCACCGGAAGACGGCGGCGGTACCGAGGGCTTCATGGTGGTCGAAGGCGCCAACATCAACTTCGACGCCGACGGCAACTACGTGAACATCATGGACGCGACCTCGATCGAGCAGTTGGTGATCGCCGCTGCCAAGCGCATGGGTATCGACAACCCCCGTTATTACAAGCCGCGCGGCGGCGTCGGTCTGGCCAGCGAATAAGCCCGGGCGGCGCCTCCCGGCCAGGCTGCGCGCGCCTGTTGCAGCCCCGTCCGCCAAGGCGCGCAGCTGGCCGGGTGGACGCTTTGACGGGGGCTTTGGCGCTCTGGCCGAGTTCAATTCGATTCGTGACCGGGGCGCCGCGACTCCGTACTCGGAATAAGCCCCCCCCTCGACCGCAACGCTCATAACTACAGGATAGAGGTACCGCCATGGATACCATGAAGGCCGCCGTGCTTTACGGTGACCGCGACCTGCGGGTCGTCGACGTTCCGCGCCCCCGGGCTGAAGCCAACAGCGTGCTGATTCGCGTCAACAACGTCGGCGTTTGCGGCACGGATCTGCATACCTACAAACTGGGCATGTTCAAGGAAATGTGCCTACCCCAGGAGCAGGGGCTGTTGTTCGGTCACGAATTTGCAGGCGAAGTCGTCGAAATCGGCAGCGACTCGGGCTCCGAGGACCTCCGGCCGGGCGATCGCGTTACCGGCATCGCCATTGGCGCCTACGCCGAGTACTGCAACGTGCCGCCGATTCTCGGCGACAAGCCGCTAATCATCAAGCTGCCCGACAACGTCTCCTTCGAGGAGGCGGCCACCGTGGAGCCGCTGACGGTTTCGCTGGTCGCTGTGCAGCGCGCGGCGCTCAAGGGTGGAGAGCGCGTTCTGATCACCGGTGCAGGCATGATCGGCCTGGGCTGTGTTCAGGTGATCAAGGCCCTGCACCCGGATTGCGAAGTGATCATTTCCGATGTGGCGGACAAGCGTCTCGAGATGGCGCGGGAGTTCGGCGCCGACCGCATCGTCAATGTCCGTGACGAGGACCTGGTCGGGAGCCTCAAGGCGCTCACCGGCGAGGCGTTCGTGTTCTACGGCTCCGGCACCACGGCTCATATCGATGTCGCCATCGAGGCGTCGGGGCTGAGCGGCCCGCTGAATCAGTGCCTGGAAGTCCTGAGGCCCGAGACCGGTCGCCTGGTCGGCGTGGCGCTCTACGAGCATAAACCCGAGGTCGACTTCAATCAGATCGTCTCCAAGAACCTGTCGGTGACCGGTACGCTGGGCTACAGCCAGGAGACGATGGAGCAGGCGCTGAACCTGATTGCCGAGGGCAAGGTCGATCGCAAGCCGCTGATCACCCACAAGTACAGGCTGGCGGAAGCCTCAGAGGCGTTCGAGGCGCAGCTCGATGCCGCGGAAACGCTGAAAGCAATTATTAAACCCTGATACTCAATAACAAGACGGGTGCAGATAAATGACAGATAAGAAAGTAGCTCTGGTGACCGGTGCCGGCATGGGTATCGGCAAGGCCATCGCGCAGTGACTGGCGAGCGACGGTTTTGCCGTGGCCGTCAACGATGTGAGCGAGGATAACGCCCGCGCAGCCGCCGCCGAATTGCAGGCTGGCGGCGCGACCGCGGTGGTTGGAGTTTTCGCAAATTGTCAAGGTGCGGGCGCATTGGGTCAAGTGAAGAGCGCGTCACTTTTATTAGCATGTCGGCCACGGGAAATTCTCATAAGAGAAACAATAAAACACCCCGGCCCGCTATATGAGGCGCCATTGCGACTCCAATGCCGGGCCGAAGCAACCGAGTATCTTTGCCATGCGCGATTATCGTAAGTTCTACATTGACGGTCAGTGGGTCGATCCGGTCATTCCTGCCGAGCTGGAGGTTATCAATCCGGCGACGGAAGAAGCGGCGGGTGTCATCTCGCTGGGCAGTTCTGCTGATGTGGATTTGGCCGTGGCTGCCGCACGCCGTGCCTTCGACAGCTGGTCACAGACCTCCCGCGAGGAGCGCGTCGCGCTGTTCGAGAAGATCATTGCCATTTACCGGACGCGCATGGAAGAGATGGCGCTGGCGATCACCGAGGAGATGGGGGCGCCGCTGCAGACGCTGTCTAGGCCGTTGCAGGCGGGGGCTCCGCTGATGCACTTCGCGACGACCCTGGAAGTCCTGAAACAGTACCCCTTCGAGGAACAGCAGGGCACCACCTCGATCGTGCACGAAGCCGCTGGCGTATGCGCGCTGATCACGCCGTGGAACTGGCCTGCCAACCAGGTGGCCTGCAAGGTGGCGCCGGCGCTGGCAGCCGGTTGCACCATGGTGCTCAAGCCGAGTGAGGTGGCGCCGTTCGACGCCTATATCATGGCCGAAGTGCTGCACGAAGCCGGCGTCCCGGCGGGGGTCTTCAACCTGGTGAACGGCGATGGTCCGGGTGTGGGCGCGCCGCTGACGTCGCACCCGGAAGTCGATGTCGTTTCTTTCACCGGATCCACCCGCGCAGGCCAGATGATCTCCAGGTCTGCGGCCGACACTATCAAACGCGTGGCGCTGGAGCTGGGCGGCAAATCCGCCAATATCATCCTGGACGATGCCGATTTCGACGCCGCCATCGCTGACGCCGTTCATACCATGATGCGCAACAGCGGTCAGAGCTGCAACGCGCCGTCCCGTCTGCTGGTGCCGGCTGACCGTCTGGAAGAGGTCGAGGCCATCGCCGCCAGGACTGCGGCCGCGATCAAGGTTGGCGATCCGCAGGATGCCGAAACCTCCATGGGCCCGCTGGCCAGCGCCGCGCATTTCGCCAAGGTCCAGGGCATGATCAAGGACGGTATCGCCGCGGGCGCCAAACTGATCTGCGGCGGTCCGGGGCTGCCGGAAGGTCTGGAGCGCGGTTACTTCACCCGTCCGACGATCTTCAGCGAGGTGAACAACCAGATGACCATCGCCCGCGAGGAGATCTTCGGGCCGGTACTGTGCATCATCCCCTACCGGGGTGAAGAAGATGCCATCAACATCGCCAACGACACGCCGTACGGCCTCTCAGGTTACGTCACCTCCGGCGATATCGAGCGCGCCCGCCAGGTGGCACGCCGTCTGCGTACCGGCAACGTCCATCTCAACGGCGCCGGCCCGGATCCTGCCGCTCCGTTCGGCGGCTACAAGCAGTCGGGTATCGGCCGCGAGTGGGGTCGCCATGGCTTCGAGGAGTTCCTGGAGGTCAAGGCTGTTCTGGGTGACCGTCCCAAAGCGCTGTAACGGCACTGACGCCTGAACGTGGTCGGCCGATAATGGCCGTTCCGCTTGATTCAGCCGGCAACAAGATGGGTAACCTCAGTGGCTGTATTACCCCGGTAGGCCGATACCGGGGTAATATAGGGGCTCCTGTGCGCTGCCTATCTGCTTTTCTTCATGACACCCATCCATACACGGCACCCACGTGCCTGCAAAGACTTTCCACCTGTCCCCACCGTTGCCTGCCCTTGCGACACGCGAGTGCTTCGGGGAGCAGCCGGCACCCCTGCTGTTGATGTTGTTCCCGGGGCACGCCCATGACGATCGAACAGCGGCAGCTGCAGGATCGCTACTGGATGCGCGAAGCCCTGAGCATGGCGGACAACGCCGAGGCCGCCGGCGAGGTGCCGGTCGGCGCTATCGTCGTGCTCGACGGGCGGGTGATCGGACGTGGCTGGAACCATCCGATCAGCGGGCAGGACCCGACCGCCCACGCCGAGATCATGGCGCTGCGAGACGCAGCGGCCACGGTAGGGAACTACCGCCTGGTCGGGGCGGATCTGTACGTCACCATCGAGCCCTGCACCATGTGCTCGGGTGCCATCGTCCATGCCCGCATTCGTCGCCTGGTGTATGGCGCCAGCGAGCCGAAGTCCGGTGCAGTGGTCAGCAATGGCCAGTTGCTGCAGCAGGACTGGATGAACCATCGGGTCGAGGTCGTTGGCGGGGTCGAGGCGGGGCGCTGCAGCGAGCGTATCAGTGCGTTTTTCCGCCGCCGCCGGGCGCAGCAGAAGGCGCAGAAGCGTCAGCGCGACGGCGACGCCTCATAACGACGGCGGCAGCGGTCGTGCTGTGGGTGCGGGTGGAGTATCGCCATCGCCGATATCGCGGTTGCTGCGGATACGGTCCAGGCGCTTTTCCCAGCGCAGCAGTCTGATGTATCGCTGGATGTTGTCCACGTACTGCACCGGTTCGTAGCCGCGGGCGTAACCCAGCTTTACGGTGCTGTAGTACTTCTCTTTCGTCAGTAGCGGCAGGAATTCGCGCACGTCGTTCCAGCGGTCCGGGTTGCGACCGGCGCGGGCGGTGAGGATGCGCGCGTCTTCGAGGTGTCCGAAACCGACGTTGTAGCCGGCCAGCGCCAGCCAGGTATGGTCCGGTTCGGGGATGCGGTCCGGAATCTTGGCTTTGACGTTCACCAGGTAGTGGGCGCCGCCGATGATGCTCTGTACCGGGTCGGTGCGATCGTCGACCCCGACCTCGCTGGCGGCGGCATGGGTCAGCATCATGATGCCGCGTACGCCTGTCGGCGAGACGGCATCGGGGTCCCAGTGCGATTCCTGGTAAGCGACCGAGGCCAGCAGGTTCCAGTCGATGTCGGTTTCCTGCTCGGCAATGTAGAAGTACTGTTCGTAACGGGGGAAGCGTTCGTGCAGGTCGCGCTTGAAGGTCACGGTATCGAAGTAGTTGAGCGTATTTCGACGCCCGAAGTACCGCTCCTTGAGCTGTGCGATCAGTGACTGGGTTTCCGGTTTGGCGAAAAAGGCGTCCAGGGCTTCGGACAGCGAGCCGTCCTGTTTGCGCGCGATCATCCAGGCCAGCGGTTGCGGCGACTCCACCGTGAAGGCTTTTTTCACGCCGGGGTAGAATTCGTATTGGCCATCGAAGCGGATGCTGTCGACCAGGGTCGCGTCGATCTCGTCATCGTGGATCATCGACATCAGGTCGGAGACTCCGAGCTGATCGGTCTCTTCCCAGCGCAGGTCCGGGTACTCGAGCTGGTATTGCTGCAGCAGTTCGCTGTAGCGGGACCCGGCGATGACCAGGATCCGTTTACCGACCAGATCCGCAATCGTGCGTGGCGGGGTGCGGCCGCGGGTTTCGCGATAGATCACCGTGGTCGCGCTTTCCAAATAGTGGGGGCCGAAGCCGACGCGTCGCTGGCGTTCCGGCGTCACCGTGAGGCCGGCCGCCGCCAGGTGCGCATCGCGTTGCTGCACCAGGCGCATCAGCTCGTCGGCGCTGCGCGCCAGGTGCAGTTCCACGCGTACGCCAATATCGCTTGCGAACGCCTGCACGAGGTCGTACTCGAAGCCGGCGGGCTCGCCCTTGTCGAGAAAGTAATCGGAAGGCGTGTTGAAGGTAGCCAGGCGCAACACCCCGCGCTCCTGGATCATTTCCAGGTGATTCTGGCTGTTGTAGCTGACCAGCGCCGGAAAGCTCAGCAGCACCAGCGTGCAGAGCAGGGCCAGGGCGTGTGTTCGGCGGCGTAGAATCAGCAACATTATCGGGCTTTTCTGGTATCAGGCCGCCGCTTTCGGGTAAAATTCGGGGCCTGTTTTTGTTTTGTCATTCCTGTACGTCCAGACCCACTTTCTAAGAGGCTCGAGATCGACATGCTCGTACTGCGTGGAGCGCCTGCTCTTTCTGCATTCCGTCACGAAAAGCTGCTGTCCTCACTGCAATCCAAGGTTCCGGCCATTACTGCACTGTACGGCGAGTACGTGCACTTCGCGGACCTCAAGCAGGACCTGACCGCAGCCCAGCAGGAAGTGCTGGACCGAATCCTGCGCTACGGCCCGAAGGCCGAAACCGGCGAGCCTGAGGGTGAGCTGTTGCTGGTCGTGCCGCGCCCCGGGACCATTTCGCCGTGGTCGTCCAAGGCTACGGATATCGCTCACAACTGCGGGCTGGCCGAGGTCAAGCGCCTGGAGCGTGGCGTGGCGTACTATATTCAGGCATCCGCAGCGCTGGATCAAGCGCAGCGTGATGTGGTCCGCAGCGAGCTGCACGATCGCATGGTCGAAGCGGTGCTGGATTCCGTCGACGCCGCCGCTGCGCTGTTCGTCGAGGAATCGCCGCAGCCGCTGACCTCGGTCGATATCCTGGCGGGCGGGCGCGAGGCGCTGGTCGAAGCCAACAGCAGCCTGGGGCTGGCGCTGGCCGAAGACGAAATCGACTACCTGGTGCAGAGCTTCCAGGAGCTGGGGCGCAACCCGACCGACGTCGAACTGATGATGTTCGCCCAGGCCAACTCCGAGCACTGCCGCCACAAGATCTTCAATGCCAGCTGGGATATCGACGGTGTCGCACAGGACAAGTCCCTGTTCGGCATGATCAAGAATACCTACGAGCAGGGCGGCGAGAACGTCCTGTCCGCGTACAAGGACAACGCCGCGGTCGTCACCGGCACCCGCGCCGGGCGCTTCTTCCCGAACCCCGAAACCCGTGAATACGGTTACCATCAGGAAGATATCCACATCCTGATGAAGGTCGAGACCCACAACCACCCGACCGCGATCGCGCCTCACTCCGGCGCGGCGACAGGCTCCGGCGGCGAGATCCGCGACGAGGGCGCGACGGGCCGCGGCGGCAAGCCGAAGGCCGGCCTCACCGGCTTCACCGTATCCGACCTGAAGATCCCCGGCTTCGAGCAGCCCTGGGAATCCGCTTACGGCAAGCCGGACCGTATCGTCTCGGCGCTGGATATCATGATCGAAGGGCCGATCGGTGGCGCCGCCTTCAATAACGAATTCGGCCGTCCGGCACTGAACGGCTACTTCCGTACCTTCGAGCAGCAGGTCAACGGTGCCGCTGGCGAAGAGGTGCGCGGTTATCACAAGCCGATCATGATCGCCGGCGGCATGGGTAACATCCGCGGCGAGCACGTCGAAAAGGGCGAGATCGAAGTCGGCGCCAAGCTGATCTGCCTCGGCGGCCCGGCGATGCAGATCGGCCTTGGCGGCGGTGCGGCATCGTCGATGTCGTCCGGTACTTCGTCCGAGGACCTGGATTTCGCCTCGGTGCAGCGCGACAACCCGGAGCTGGAGCGTCGTTGCCAGGAAGTCATCGATCAGTGCTGGCAACTGGGCGACAGCAACCCGATCGCCTTCGTTCACGACGTTGGTGCCGGCGGGTTGTCCAACGCCTTCCCGGAGCTGGTCAAGGACGGCGGTCGCGGCGGCAACTTCGAGCTGCGTAACGTCAACAACGACGAGCCGGGCATGACGCCGCTGGCGATCTGGTGCAACGAAGCCCAGGAACGTTACGTGCTGGCGGTGAAGCCGCAGGACATGGCGCGCTTTGAGGCAATCTGCGAGCGCGAGCGCTGCCCGTATGCGGTAGTCGGCGAGGCGACCGAGGAGCACCACCTGACCCTTGGCGACAGCCACTTCGACAACAAGCCGGTCGATCTGCCGATGAGCGTGCTGTTCGGCAAGCCGCCGAAGATGCACCGCTCCGTCGAGCGTGTGTCCTACGAAGTGCCGGCGTTCGATACCGCCCGCATCGAGCTGGCCGATGCTGTCGAGCGTGTGCTGCGGCTGCCGGCGGTGGCATCGAAGTCCTTCCTGATCACCATCGGTGACCGCAGCATTACCGGCCAGGTCGCGCGCGACCAGATGGTCGGCCCGTGGCAGGTGCCGGTCGCCGACTGCGCCGTGACCACGGCGGCTTACGACACCTATGCCGGTGAAGCGATGGCGATGGGCGAGCGCACGCCGCTGGCGCTGATCGATGGACCGGCTTCGGGCCGCATGGCGATCGGCGAGACGCTGACCAACCTGGCAGCAGCCCGCATCGGCGATATCGCCGATATCAAGCTGTCAGCCAACTGGATGTGCGCCGCCGGCCACCCGGGCGAGGATGAAAAACTTTATGACACCGTACGTGCGGTGGGCATGGAACTGTGCCCCGAGCTCGGCATTACTGTGCCGGTCGGCAAGGACTCGATGTCGATGCGCACCGTATGGGACGACAACGGCGAGCAGAAGAGTGTTACCGCGCCGCTGTCGCTGATCATTACCGGCTTCGCGCCGGTGGTCGATGCGCGCAAGACCCTGACGCCGCAGCTGCGTACCGACAAGGGCGAAACCGACCTGATCCTGCTGGATCTGGGTAACGGCCAGAACCGCCTGGGCCTGTCGGCGCTGGCGCAGGTGTACAACGAAGTCGGTCAGAGTGTGCCGGACGCCGACGACGCGGCACAGCTGGCCGCTTTCTTCGCCGCGGTTCAGGAGCTCAACGAGCAGGGGCTGCTGCTGGCTTATCACGACCGTGCCGACGGTGGCCTGCTGGCAACGCTGGCGGAAATGGCCTTTGCCGGCCACACCGGTGTCGATCTCAACCTCGACCTGCTGGCCGGCGACGAAAGCGAACTGTTGGCCGCGCTGTTTGCCGAAGAACTGGGCGCCGTGGTACAGGTCCGTCGTGAAGATACCGAGCAGGTGCTGACCGAGCTCAATGCCGCCGGTCTTGGTGATATTGCCAAGGTGGTTGGTACTCTGAACCCGGACGACCAGCTGTGCGTGTACTTCGATGACGAGGAAGTCTACAGCGCCTCCAGGGTTGAGCTACAGCGTTGCTGGGCGGAGACCTCCTATCGTATTCAGGCGCTGCGCGACAACTCCGAGTGTGCGCAGCAGGAGTTCGATGCGCTGCTGGACGCCGAGGATCCGGGCCTGGGCGCTGAGCTGACCTTCGATATCAACGAAGACATTGCGGCGCCGTTCATCAATACCGGCAGCCGTCCCAGCATCGCTGTGCTGCGCGAGCAGGGCGTCAACGGCCAGGTCGAGATGGCGGCGGCGTTCGAGCGTGCCGGCTTTGCCGCCGTCGATGTGCATATGAGCGATATCATCAGCGGTCGCCGTGCACTCGAGGAATTCAAGGGGCTGGTGGCCTGTGGCGGCTTCTCCTACGGTGACGTTCTCGGCGCCGGCGAGGGCTGGGCCAAATCGATCCTGTTCAACACCCGTGCGCGCGAGCAGTTCGAGGCGTTCTTCAATCGTGCCGATACCTTTGCGCTCGGTGTCTGCAACGGCTGTCAGATGCTGTCCAACCTGCACGAACTGATTCCGGGGGCGGAGCTGTGGCCGCACTTCGTGCGCAACATGTCCGAGCAGTTCGAGGCGCGTGTCGCCATGGTGGAAGTGCAGAAGAGTGCCTCCATCCTGCTGCAGGGTATGGAGGGATCACGGATGCCGATCGCTATCGCCCACGGTGAAGGTCGCGCCGAATTCCGCGACGAAGCTCATCTGATCGGCCTGCAGGGCGCCGGTAACGTGTCGCTGCGTTATGTCGACAACCGTGGCCAGGCAACCGAACGTTACCCGGCCAACCCGAACGGCTCGCCCGTCGGTATCACCGGTGTAACGACGCCGGATGGGCGGGTCACCATCATGATGCCGCACCCGGAGCGGGTGTTCCGCGCGGTACAGAACTCCTGGGCACCGGACGCCTGGCAGGAAGATGGCGCCTGGTTGCGGATGTTCCGCAACGCCCGTGTATGGGTGGGTTAGGTAAAATGCAAAAGGCTGCCTTCGGGCAGCCTTTTTTATTCAGGTTTTTCGCGGGTGCATATAGCGGCCAGGGGGGCGGGAATACCGTTATGTCAGAGAGAATAACGGTTCATCCTGATACCCGCCGCTCCTCGGCTTTGGCATCCTGCGCTGCTCTACCTCCTGCATCCCTGCAGTCGTGCGCCTCCATGCGTGCGCTGCGTGACCGCCAGGGATGGCGGAAGGCCGCCCCACGAAAATACCAATTTTGCAGGAGCAAAAATTGGTGACAGTTCCTCCTGAACACAAAAAAGCCGACCCAAGGGTCGGCTTTTTCAGTATCGCGGTGCGATTACATCTCTTTGGTTTCGCCAGAGATGGTGACGTCTACGCGACGGTCTGCACGCAGGCAGGCAATCAGAGCGGCGCCCTTGCCGGAGCAGCTGGCGACCGGAGCGTTCTCACCCATAGAGCTGACGGTGATCTTGCTGCCGTCGACGCCGGCGTTCTGCAATTCGGCGGCTACGGCTTCTGCACGACGCTGGCCAAGGGCCATGTTGTAGTCTGCGTTACCGATGAAGTCTGCGTTACCCACCAGGTCAACGTTTTCGACCATGCCCATCGAGCCGATGTAGTCGACGATGGCGCTGATGTCTTCTTCTACGACGGCGCTATCGAAGTCGAAGAAGAGACTGAATTTCTTCTCGGCGCTAACCATTGCCGGTGCGACCGGAACGGGTTCCGGCTCAGCCATGGCCTGGTAGCCGTCACAGCCTTCGACCTTGGCATCGGCTTCGGTCCAGAAGCCGGTGTGCCAGCATTCGCCGAAGCTGTTACGCCAGATAGTGGCTTCCGAGTCTTCCACATAGCCCTGATTGGTCGGATGAGCCTGGGCCACCGCAGACAGCGTCATGGCCAGGGCGACACCGGCGGAGAGAGCAAACTTTTTCATCGTAAGATTCCTTGTGCCTGTTGTGGGGTGTCAGTCTATAAAAATAGCTCAAATTTTCTCCCACGGTTCCTTAATGACGATTGAATGCAACCGTCAAACTCCGTGGTATCCGGGTTTGTTGACAGCTGATGTCAGCTATCGCCTAGGGTACATCAAATCGACCGTATACTAACATACCGATCTCTGCGTTAAGGTAAAACTTTTTTGTACGGTTTCACCACAACTCTTTCGTAGACCCCAGCCTTTATATAGGGGTCTTCGTCGGCCCACTTTCGCGCCGCGTCGAGCGAGTCGAATTCCGCGATCACCAGGCTGCCGCTGAAGCCTGCGGGGCCCGGATCTTCGCTGTCTATTGCCGGGTGCGGGCCGGCCACCAGGAGGCGACCTTCGTTTTTGAGCTGCTCGAGACGGGCCAGATGATCGGGACGTGCCTGCATTCGTTTCTCGAGACTGTCGGGCCTATCCTCGGCCATTATTGCGTAAAACATGTTACGGACCGTTCCTCTGTTCTGTTTTTGGTTATTCTTGGGATTTGCTCTGGATATGGCGGGACATATAGAGTCCCTGCAGCAGGATAAAGATCAGCGTCAGGCCCAGCATGCCGAACAGCTTGAAATTTACCCAGGCCTCTTCGCTAAGGGTATAGGCGACCAGCAGGTTGAGGGCGCCCATGACGACAAAAAAGAGTACCCACGCAATGTTGAGTTTGCGCCAGGCAAAAGTCGGCAGCTCCAGGTTGGACTCCATCAAGCGTTGTACGATCGTCTTGCTGCCGATGAACTGGCTGCCGAGAAAGGCGAGCGCAAATAACCAGTTGACCACGGTGGGCTTCCACTGGATGAACGTCTTGTCCTGAAATAGCACGGTGGCGCCGCCGAGCAGTACCACCAACACCAGCGTAACCAGTTGCATCTTTTCGATACTGTGGGTGCGAATCCAGGTGTAGAGCATCTGCGCCAGGGTCGCCGGGATCAGGATCGCGGTGGCGAGAACAATGTTGCCGGTCGCCTTGTAGACGATGAAAAAGATGATGACGGGAAGAAAATCGAGCAGCAGTTTCATGAGCTTGGCGTCTACTGAGTGGACTCCCAGTATAATGGGCGCTCCGACACTAATAAACCGGACTTGCCAATGACATTGCCGAAATACGACCTGCACTGCCACACTACTGCGTCCGACGGCGCACTGGCGCCGGCGGATCTGGTGCGCCGCGCCGCCGGTGAGGGGGTTGAGGTGCTGGCGATCACTGATCATGACAGCGTCGGCGGTCTGGACGAAGCCCGGGATACGGCGCAGTCGCTCGGAGTCCGGCTGTTGCCCGGCGTCGAGCTGACGACGCTCTGGGGGCGTCAGGTGGTGCATCTCGTCGGACTGGGCTTCGACTGGCGTGCGGATACGCTGCAGGCTTACCTGAATCGACTCGAGACGATGCGTGCTGAGCGTGCCGAGCGCATCGCGCGAAAGCTGCAGCAGCGCAATTTGCCGGATCTTCTGCCGGATGTGATCACGCGTGCGGCCGGCGGGCAGGTCGGGCGCCCGCATTTCGCCGCGGCGCTGGTCGAAGCCGGGGTGTGCGAAACCGAGCAGCAGGCCTTCAAGCGTTATCTGGGTCCCGGTAAGGTCGGCGACGTCAAGATGCCCTGGCCGGCGATGGCGGAAGCGCTGGATATGCTGCACGGGATCGGCGGGATGGGTATATTGGCGCACCCGACGAAGTACCGTCTGACATTTACCCGGCTGCGTTCCTTGCTTACCGACTTTTCCAACGCTGGTGGCGATGGGCTCGAAGTCAGTTATTCCGGCATCAAGCCGGACCACCAGCGCGAGCTTCAGAAAATCGCGCGGAAAATGAGCCTGTTGCTGTCTGCGGGCAGTGATTTTCATCATCCTGGGCAGTCCTGGGTCGAGTTGGGGCGATTCACACCGCTGGAAGAAAACGCGCCTCATGTGCTTGAGCGACTTCTTTAGTTCCATGCTGTCGGCTACACTCCCTGCTATATAGCGTGCAACACAAGGCAGGATACAGTGAGCCAGTTTTTCCAGATCCATCCGGAAAATCCGCAGAAGCGCCTGATCAATCAGGCGGTGGATATATTGAACAAAGGTGGTGTTATCGTTTATCCGACCGACTGCGCCTATGCTCTAGGTTGCCATTTGGGTGACAAGTCGGCGATGGAGCGGATTCAGCGTATCCGTCAGCTCGATGACAAGCATAACTTTACGCTGGTATGTCAGGATCTCAGCGAAATCGGCACCTATGCCAAGATGGACAACCAGTGCTACCGGCTGATCAAGGCGCACACACCAGGAGCTTATACCTTTATTTTGAACGCGACGACGGAGGTTCCGCGCCGGTTGATGCATCCCAAGCGCCGTACCATCGGTATTCGGGTGCCGGATAATCCAATCGCACTGGAGCTGATGGCTGCACTCGGAGAACCCATTATGAGCACGTCGTTGATAATGCCGGGTGATGACCAACCTTTGACGGATCCCTATGAAATTCGCCAGTTGCTGCAGCACAGTGTCGACCTCGTTATTGATGGAGGCTATTGCGGCATGGAGGCAACCACGGTGGTTAATCTGGTCGAAGGTGTTCCCGAGGTTGTGCGATATGGCGCCGGGCGCGCGGATGTATTTGAGTGAAGGCGGCTCGCATAATCACTTAAAGGCGGTTGAGGAAGCTGCCGTTACCGCTAGGGCTAAATAATTTGGTTTCAGGTGCTGGTGTTTCCTTGAAAATGTATTATTTATAACGATAATTGCAGTGTCACCTTCACCAATTTAAGAGCGTCTCAAAACAATGTCCGAATTCGTAAAAGTTCTCACCCGTAAAAACTCGCTGCGTAAACAGTGCCAGGAGCTGTCGGTTGGCGATATTGAAAAGGTACTGGCAGACCTGGGCGAGATTATCGATGAGCGCAAAAGTGAAGAAGCGGAGCAGCAGGCCGAGCTTGAGGCGCGCATGGCGAAGATCGAAGAGATCCGCAAGCAGATGGAAGAGGCTGGCATTGGTCTCGACGACCTGCAGGCGCTGAAAGGCGCGGATTCCGGCAAGCGCAAGGTCGAGGCGAAGTACCGCATTACCGATGAAGAGGGCCAGGTCCACGAGTGGTCCGGCCGTGGCCGTACGCCGGTTGTCTTCAAGGAGTATTTTGAGAAGCATGGTGTGAGCAAGGAAGACACCCGTATCTAATACGATCCATGCTATGATTGTCTGAAGCTCCCCAGGTATGGCCTGGGGAGCTTTTTTTATGTAAAGGAACGGGATAGCGGCGGTCAGGGCAAGCCGGGATACCGAAGTTTGATCGTTCCAGGTGGCGGGCGTAACGATGCGTGCCATCAGTCACGCATAGCGTGTAACTATTATTGGGAAAGCGTCAAATGTCAGATGAAAAGCTGCAAAAGGTATTGGCGCGCTCCGGTTTGGGCTCACGTCGTGAGATGGAGCGTTGGATAGAGGAAGGGCGGTTCACTGTCGATGGTGAACGAGCGGGGCTTGGAGACCGTATCGGTCCCGATGCCCGGGTTATGCTGGACGGTCGCCCGGTTAAATTGATTTTCGAGCGCGAGAGCCAGCGTCGGGTGCTGATTTATAACAAGCCACTCGGCGAGATCTCGACGCGACACGACCCCGAAGGGCGCAAGACCGTTTTCGACCACCTGCCGCCGCTGAGCCAGGGCCGCTGGATTGCGATAGGCCGGCTCGATATCAACACCACCGGCCTGCTGTTGTTTACCACTGATGGTGAGCTGGCGAATGCGATGATGCACCCGTCGGCGCAGGTCGACCGCGAGTATGCCGTGCGTGTGCTGGGCAATGTCGATGACGAAATGCTGGAGCGGCTCAAGCAGGGTGTGCTGCTTGAAGACGGTGTGGCCCGCTTTACCGATGTGCAGTTCTTCGATGGCGAAGGCGCCAACAAGTGGTTCCACTGTGTGGTCATGGAGGGGCGTAACCGCGAGGTGCGCAGGCTATGGGAATCCCAGGGGGTTCAGGTAAGCCGTCTGAAGCGTGTGCGCTACGGGCCGCTGTTCCTGCCGAGCGACGTGCCGGTCGGTACCTGGAAAGAGCTGACGCCCAAGGAGATCAAGGCGCTGTCGAAGATGCTCGGGCTGGCGGAGAAGAAGCCGGCGCGACTGAAACCTGCGGAACAAGCCACGCTGCAGCGACGTTTCAAGCGTCAGCGCAGCCGCCGTGAAGAGGGGCCGCGGCACAAGCCGAAAGACGAGCGCTCATGAGTGCATGGATTGCCGGGGCGGCGTTGTCGCTCTCAGCGTGAATATTAAAAAGGCACCCTGCGGTGCCTTTTTTCATTGTGCGTCCAGCGACTGGCCGTTGACGTCGTGGCTGTCGGGACCGAGCAGATAGAGATACACCGGCATGATCTCTTCGGGGGCCGGGTTGCTGTCGGGGTCCTCGGCCGGGTAGGCGTTGGCGCGCATCTGGGTGCGGGTGGCGCCGGGGTTGATGCAGTTGACGCGGATGGTGGTGGTGTTTTCCAGCTCATCGGCAAGGATCTGCGATAGCGCCTCGGTGGCGAATTTGGACACGCTGTAGGCGCCCCAGAACGCGCGTCCCTTGCGGCCGACGCCGGAGCTGGTGAAGACCACCGAGGCATCCTGCGACTTGGCCAGCAGCGGCAGCAGCGCCTGGGTCAGCAGGAAGGCAGCGGTCAGATTGACCTGCATGACCTGGTTCCAAACCACGGGGTCGTAGCTTTCGATCGGGGTGCGGAGTCCCAGCAGGCTGGCATTGTGCAGCAGGCCGTCGATATGGCCGAACTCCTCTTCCAGCTTGTTGGCCAGTTCCTGGTAGTCGTGCTCGCCGGCGCTCTCCAGGTTCAGCGGTACGATTGCCGGTTGCGGATGGCCGGCCGCCTCGATCTCGTCATAGACCTTTTCGAGCTTGTCCAGCGTACGCCCGATCAGCACCACGGTGGCGCCGTGGGCAGCGCAGGCTTTCGCCGCTGCCCGGCCGATGCCGTCGCCGGCGCCGGTAATGACGATAGTGCGGTCTTGAAGCAGGTTTGCCGGTGCGCTGTAGTCGAACATGGTACTTCCTTGCAGGCTTCGGGCCGGGTTAGAGATTATACAGGGATTGTAGCAGTGCTTTGATCGCGGCTGCGTCGTCGACGCCATGATCGGCACGCCAGTCGTCCGGGTTCTCGCCCGGCGCGATATAGCCGTAGCGCGCGGCGACAGTGGTCATTCCGGCGTTGCGGCCGGCCTCGATGTCGCGCACGTGATCGCCGATATAGAGGCTGTGCTCCGGGCGGCAGCCGATCTCGCGACAGGCCAGCCAAAGCGATTCCGGGTGCGGTTTGCGCTCGCGCACCTGCTCCGGGCAGACGATGCTGCCGGCGCGGCGGTCCAGTTCGAGTGCCCGCAGCAGGCCCCGGGTATAAAGCTCGGGTTTGTTGGTGACCACGCCCCAGGGAATGTGGCGCTCGTCGAGCCAGTCCAGCAGCTCGTCGATACCCTCGAAGGCACGGGTCTCGATTGCCAGGTGATCGCCGTAGATATCGAGAAAGCGCTGGCGCAGCCCGGCGAACTCCCGGTCTGATTCGTCGATGCAGAAAGCGGTGCGAATCATGGCATTGGCGCCGTTGGAGACCTGCTCGCGCAGCGTCGAGAAATCGATCGAGGGGCGGGCCTCTTCCTGCAGCAGGCGGTTGATGACCCAGATAAAATCCGGAGCGGTGTCGAGCAGGGTGCCGTCGAGATCGAACAGCACGGCATCCAGCGGCTGGCTCATCTCAGGCAGGCTTCCGTGTTGCAATCATGTAATTGACGTCGACATCCTTCGGATCGAGGCGGTAGGTCTTGGTCAGCGGGTTGTAGACCAGTCCGGTGATGTCCTCGAGGCGCAGGCCGGTGGCGCGAATCCAGGCGCCCAGCTGCGACGGCCGGATGAATTTCTTGAAGTCGTGGGTGCCTGCCGGAACCAGTTTGAGCAGCCGCTCTGCACCGAGAATGGCGAACAGGTAACTCTTTGGATTCTTGTTCAGCGTGGAAAAGAACAGCGTACCGCCCGGGCGTGCCAGCTTGGCGCAGGCGGCGACGATTGAGGCGGGGTCCGGCACGTGCTCGAGCATTTCCATGCAGGTGACGACATCGTAGCTTTCCGGCCGTTCGTCGGCGAGCTGCTCGACTGTGACCTGGCGGTACTCGATCGCCAGTTCGCTCTCCAGGCTGTGTAGCTTGGCCACTTTAAGCGGCGCTTCGCCCATGTCGATGCCGCTGACAATGGCGCCGCGGTGGGCCATCGACTCGGAGAGAATGCCGCCGCCGCAGCCGACATCCAGCACTTTCTTGCCGGCCAGGGAGGCGATGCGATCGATATAGCCGACCCGCAGCGGGTTGATGTCGTGCAGCGGCTTGAATTCGCTGTTGCGGTCCCACCAGCGGCTGGCCAGCTCTTCGAATTTGGCGATTTCGTCCGGGTCGATATTAAGGGTTCGGGAATCGGTCATGTCGGGTGCTGTTGCCGGGCTGGGAATGAATGGCGGCCATTCTAGCATCGCGCCACAGCTGGAAGAAACCTGTGTGCGGTTGGCTTAACGCCTTCTTTTATAGGGGGTCTTTACCCCGCTTTGTGATATACTCGCGCGGTTATTCGGGGCGGTGTTTGGGCCCCTATCGAGTAGACCGGATCTAAGGAAAGCAGAGACGAATGGGTGATCTAGCCAAAGAGATTCTGCCAGTCAACATCGAGGACGAACTGAAGCAGTCGTACCTCGATTATGCCATGAGCGTCATCGTCGGCCGGGCATTGCCAGACGTGCGCGACGGCCTCAAGCCGGTGCACCGCCGCGTGCTGTTCGCCATGAGCGAGCTGGGTAACGACTGGAATAAACCGTACAAGAAGTCCGCGCGTGTTGTGGGTGACGTCATCGGTAAGTATCACCCGCACGGTGACAGTGCGGTTTACGACACCATCGTGCGCCTGGCGCAGGACTTCTCGATGCGCTATCCGCTGGTCGACGGCCAGGGAAACTTCGGCTCGATCGACGGCGACTCCGCCGCCGCCATGCGTTACACCGAAATCCGCATGGCCAAGATTGCCCATGAGCTGCTGGCCGATCTCGACAAGGATACGGTCGATTACGTACCCAACTACGACGGCACTGAAGAAATACCGGACGTGCTGCCGACCAAGGTGCCGAACCTGCTGATCAACGGTTCCTCCGGGATCGCGGTCGGCATGGCGACCAATATACCGCCACACAACCTTACCGAGGTGGTGCGCGGCTGCATCGCGTTGATCGACAACAGTCAGCTGACCGTCGATGAGCTGATGGAGTTCATCCCGGGGCCGGACTTCCCGACCGGAGGCATCATCAATGGCCGCGCCGGCATCCTGGAAGCCTACCGAACCGGTCGTGGCCGCATCTATGTCCGCGCCAAGCACCATATAGAAGAAGACCCCAAGACACACCGTGCGTCGATCATCGTTACCGAGATTCCCTATCAGCTCAACAAGGCACGTCTGATCGAGAAGATCGCCGAGCTGGTGAAGGAAAAACGCATCGAGGGTATTACCGAGCTGCGCGACGAGTCCGACAAGGACGGCATGCGCATCGTGATCGAACTGCGTCGCGGCGAAATGCCCGATGTGGTGGTCAACAACCTCTTCGCCCAGACCCAGATGGAGAGCGTCTTCGGCATCAACGTCGTCGCGCTGGTCGACGGTCAGCCCAAGGTGCTCGACCTCAAGTCACTGCTGGACAACTTCATCCGTCACCGTCGCGAAGTGGTGACCCGCCGTACCGTCTACCTGCTGCGCAAGGCGCGCGAACGGGGCCACATCCTCGAGGGCCTGGCGGTGGCGCTGGCCAATATCGACCCGGTCATCGAGCTGATCAAGCAGTCGCCGACTCCGGCCGAAGCTAAAGAGGCGCTGGTTGCGCGGGGCTGGGCGCCAGGTGATGTACTGCAAATGCTCGAACGCGCGGGTGAGGATGCCTGTCGTCCGGAAGGGCTTGAAGAACAGTATGGACTGCGCGATGGCGAGTATCATCTGTCGCCGGCGCAGGCGCAGGCGATCCTGGATCTGCGACTGCACCGCCTGACCGGACTCGAGCACGAAAAACTCATTGCCGAATACCGCGAGCTGCTCGACCGCATTGCCGAGCTGCTGAAGATTCTCGGATCCCACGAGCGCCTGATGGAAGTCATCCGCGAAGAGCTCGAGGCGATCCTGGAAGAATACGGCGACGACCGTCGAACCGAGATCACCGCATCGCGGCGTGACCTGACGGTTGCCGACCTGATAACCGAAGAGGATATGGTGGTAACCATCTCCCATGGCGGTTATGCCAAGACGCAGCCGCTGGCGGACTACCAGGCGCAGCGCCGCGGCGGACGCGGGAAGTCGGCAACGGCGATGAAGGACGAAGACTTCATCGAACACCTGCTGATCGCCAACACCCACGATACCATTCTCTGTTTCACCAGCCGTGGCAAGGTGTACTGGTTGCGGGTGTTCGAGATTCCACAGGCCAGCCGCACCGCGCGTGGTCGGCCGATCGTCAACATCCTGCCGCTGGAGGAGGATGAACGCATCACCACCATCCTGCCGGTCAACGAATACAGTGAAGACCGCTTCGTGTTCATGGCCACCGCTAACGGCACCGTCAAGAAAACACCGCTCGACAACTTCTCGCGTCCGCGCAGCAATGGCCTGATTGCGCTGGGGCTGGACGAGGGCGACCACCTGATTGGCGCCGCCATCACCAACGGCGAGGATGATGTCCTGCTGGTGACCAGCGCCGGCAAGGCGATGCGTTTCGATGAGGCGCAGGTCCGCGCCATGGGGCGGACGGCACGCGGCGTGCGTGGTATCCGCATGGCGGATGACACGGCGGTGATCTCGCTGATCATTCCGCAGGCCGGTGGCAAGATACTGACCGCATCCGAGCGCGGCTACGGCAAGAAGACCGCGGTTGACGAATTCCCGATCAAGGGGCGTGGCGGCCAGGGCGTGATCGCCATGCAGTGCACCGAGCGCAACGGCGGCCTGGCCGGCGCGGTGCAGGTGTTCGAGGGCGATGACGTCATGCTGATCAGCAACCGGGGGACCATGGTGCGGACCCGCACCGAGGAGATCTCGGAACTGAGCCGCAACACCCAGGGCGTGATGCTGATCCGTGTCGCCGAGGACGAAACCCTGGTGGGACTGGCGCGCATCGAGGAACCGGAGGAGCCGGAGGAGGATATCGTTGCCGAAGATGACGAGTCTGCCGCCGAGGCGCCGGCGACCGAAACCGGGGACAGCGAAGAGGGCGGAGAGGAGTAATTCCCCCGCTCCTCAGATGTCGTTATCCTGATACTGGGGGCGCGACCTTGCAGGTCGGATCCCCCCGGTGAGGCCGGATATCGAGTATAAAGCCCGTCAAACAGGACCGCCGCGCAATCGCAACGGCGCCCGGACGGGAAATCGTACATCCAGTACGTAACGGTCAGCCCGGCAGTAGCTGCGGTTTGATCGCCTGGTCAACAGATTGTCGAGTTCGAAACAGAAAATGAGCCGCAAATTCAATTTCAGTGCAGGTCCGGCGGCGCTGCCGGAGGAAGTTCTCCAACAGGCCCGCGACGAGATGCTCGACTGGCACGGTCTGGGGCTGTCGATCATGGAGATGAGCCATCGCAGCGAGGCCTTCGTCTCGGTTGCCAGCCAGGCGGAGCAGGACCTGCGCGACCTGATGGGGATTCCCGACAACTACCGGGTACTGTTCCTGCAGGGGGGCGCAACCAGCCAGTTCGCCATGGTGCCGCTGAACCTGATGGGCGACAATGGCAGTGCCGACTATATCAACACCGGCATCTGGTCGAAAAAGGCGATCCAGGAGGGAGGCCGTTACGGCAAGGTGCGTCTCGCCGCGAGCTCCGAGGACCTGTACTTTTCCCGGGTGCCGTCGCAGGACGAACTGGATCTGGATGCGTCGGCAGCGTACGTCCACTACACCCCAAACGAAACCATCGGTGGGCTCGAGTTCGACTACGTGCCGGAAACCGGGGCGGTGCCTCTGGTGGCCGATATGTCTTCGACCATCCTGTCGCGTCCGTGCGATGTCAGCCGCTTCGGCCTGATCTATGCCGGCGCTCAGAAGAACATCGGCCCCGCGGGCCTGACCGTGGTGATTGTGCGTGATGACCTGCTGGGCAAGGCTGCGGCGACCACGCCGGCGATGTTCGATTACAAGGTACATGCCGACGCCGACTCGATGAACAACACCCCGCCGACCTTCGGCTGGTACCTGGCCGGGCTGGTGTTCCAGTGGCTCAAGCGCCAGGGCGGTGTCGCGGCGATGGAAACGGTGAACCGTCGCAAGGCCGAGAAGCTGTACGGCTTCATCGATGCCAGCGATTTCTACGCCAACCCGATCGAGGTCGGCAGCCGCTCCTGGATGAATGTGCCTTTTACGCTGGCTGACAGCAGGCTCGACACGCGCTTCCTGGAGCAGTCAGAGGCTGCCGGTCTGCTGAACCTCCAGGGGCACCGTTCGGTCGGCGGCATGCGCGCGAGCATCTACAACGCGGTGCCGGAATCGGCGGTCGATGCCCTGATCGACTTCATGCGCGATTTCGAGAGGCGGAACGGCTGACAGCGCGGTGCGGTATCACCGGCCAAGGGGCGCCCCTGAGAAGCAGGGACGTCCGTAAAGCTCAGCCTGGATTATGCGGGCGACGATCAAACCGGCATGGATGCCTGTTCCAGTGCCGGGTTATTGAGAAGAGAACAAAGGTGGCGCGATGAGCGACCAGGAAAAGGAACTGCGGGTACTGCGGGATCAGATCGACCAGATCGATCAGCAGATTCAGTCCCTGCTCAATCAGCGGGCGCTCTGTGCCCAGCAGGTGGCAGAGGTCAAGCAGAAGCACCAGGGGCATGCCGAAGCGGTCTTTTATCGTCCCGAGCGCGAGGCCCAGGTGCTGCGCCGGGTGATGGCGCGCAACAGCGGGCCGCTGCCGGCGCCGGACGTGGCGCGCCTGTTTCGCGAAATCATGTCGGTGTGCCTTGCGCTCGAGCAGCCGATGCGGATCGCATTTCTCGGGCCCGAGGGCACCTTTACGCAGCAGGCTGCGGTCAAGCATTTCGGTCTCTCCGCGATCACCGCGCCGCTGGGCACACTCGATGAAGTATTCCGCGAGGTCGAAGCCGGCACCGCGCATTACGGCGTGGTGCCGATCGAGAACTCGAACGAGGGGATGGTCAACCACACCCTCGATCTGTTCAGCCGTTTCCAGCTGGCAATCGTCGGCGAGGTGGACCTCAAGATTCACCACCACCTGCTGATGAAGTCTGGCGCCGACCGTCATCACGTCACGCGCATCTATGCCACTCAGCAGGCGCTGGCGCAGTGCCGCCGCTGGCTCGATGCCCATTATCCGTCGGTGGAGCGCATCACCGTTGCCACCAACGCCGATGCGGCGCGTCAGGCGTCTGCCGACGTCGAGATCGGCCTTGGTGCAGCCATCGGCAGTGAACTGGCGATCGAGCTGTACCCGTTGCAGGTGGCGGTACGCAATATCGAGGATCAGGCCGAGAGCAGCAGCCGTTTTCTGATCCTGGGTCGCCAGGAGGTCGGGCCCAGCGGCAAGGACAAGACCTCGATTCTGATTTGTGCCCATGACAAGCCCGGTGCGCTCTACGACCTGCTGGCGCCGTTCAGGACCCGTGGCATCAGCCTGACCCGCATCGAGACCCGAACGCTGTCCGGTCCCTGGAACACGGTGTTCTATATTGATTTCGAAGGCCATGTCGCCGATCCGGATGTGCAGGCCCTGATCGAGGAGCTTGAATCCGAGTCGGTCGAGCTGAAACTGCTCGGTTCCTATCCGCAGGCAGTGCTCTAGATATTGCCCCTCCAGACCCGGACCGGAGTCGCGAAACCATGCAGTGTGATTTTATCGCCCGGGCCACACCGGGCGTTCAGGGGCTTCAGCCGTACGTGCCGGGCAAACCGGCGGATGAGCTGGAGCGCGAACTGGGTCTCAGCCAGGTGGTCAAACTGGCAAGCAATGAGAATCCCTTCGGCCCGAGTCCTTTGGCGCTCGCCGCTGCGCAGCGCGCGCTGTCGCAGTTGCACCTTTATCCCGATGCCAGTGGCTATCGCCTCAAGCAAGCGTTGCAAAAGCATTACGCCCTGGCGCCGGAGCAACTGACGCTGGGCAATGGCTCCAACGATGTGCTCGAACTGATGGCGCGCGCCTTCCTGCGTCCCGGCGACGAGGTGATTTATTCCCAGTACGCCTTCCTGGTCTATCCGATCGTGACCCGCGCCAGCGGCGCCAGCGCGGTGGTGACGCCGGCGCGTGACTGGGGGCATGACCTGGATGCCATGCTGGCGGCGGTGACCGATCGCACCCGGCTGGTCTTTATCGCCAATCCCAACAACCCCACCGGTACCTGGCTCAGCGAAGCGGCGTTGACGACGTTTCTCGATGCGCTGCCGCCACAGGTGATCGTGGTGCTGGACGAGGCCTATACCGAGTTTGTCCGGGACCCGGGCTTCCCCAACGGTCTCGAGCTGCTATCGCGCTATCGTAACCTGGTGGTGACGCGGACCTTCTCGAAGGCATTCGGGCTGGCGGGGCTGCGCGTGGGGTTCGCCGCGGCGGACCCGCAGATCACCGATCTGCTGAACCGCGTCCGGCAGCCGTTCAATGTCGGCGTGCCGGCCCTGGCGGCGGCGGAGGCTGTGCTCGATGACAAGGAATACCTGGCCCGTAGCGTGGCCAATAACAGTGCCGGCATGGTGCAGCTCGAGGACGGCTTCCGCCGGCTCGGGCTCGACTTCATCGCCTCGGCAGGCAATTTCATTGCCGTCGATTGCGGGCGCCCGGCCGGACCGCTGTATCAGAGTCTGCTCGAGGGGGGCGTAATCCTGCGGCCGGTGGCGAATTATGGCATGCCGGATCACCTGCGCGTCACCATCGGCCTCGAGTCCGAAAACCAACGCTGTCTCGAGGCCCTGGCCGAGGTGCTGGCGTGAGGTGCTCCGTTGACCGGATACTGATCGTCGGCCTGGGGCTGATTGGCGGGTCGCTGGCAAAGGCGCTGAGAGAGCGCCGCTACTGTCGTACGGTGATCGGCTACGACCGCAATGCCGAGGAGTTAGAGGCGGGGCTGGCGCTTGGTGTGATCGACGAGGCCGCGAGCGATCTGGTGTCGGCGGTGAGCAGAGCCGACATCGTGGTGCTGGCGGTGCCGGTGAAGGCGACCGACGCGGTGCTGGCGGAGATCCGCCCGGCGCTGAAACCTGAAACCCTGCTGACCGACGTCGGCAGCACCAAGGGCAATGTCGTTGAGGCGGCGCGCGCAGTATTCGGTGAACTGCCGCCGACTTTCGTACCGGGACATCCGATCGCAGGCTCAGAAAAAAGCGGCGTTGCGGCGGCCGATGCGCAGCTGTTCGAGCGTCACAAGGTGATCCTGACGCTGACCGAAACCAGCTCGGCCAAGGCGACGCTGGCGATCGCCCGGATGTGGCAGGCGACCGGCGCCGAAGTGCTGCAGATGGAGCTGGCGCGTCACGACGAGGTGCTGGCGGCGACCAGTCATCTGCCCCATCTGCTGGCATTCTCGCTGGTCGACACTCTGGCCGCGGAAGCGGAGAACACCGATATCTTTCGTTACGCAGCCGGCGGTTTCCGCGATTTTACCCGCATTGCCGCATCCGATCCGACCATGTGGCACGACATCTGTCTGGCCAATCGTGACGCCATCCTCGGCCAGATAGACCGCTTTACCGCCGGCGTCGCCCGCCTGCGCGAAGCGGTGGCGGCGTCCGACAGTCAGACGATGCTAGGGATATTCACCCGCGCCAAAGCCTCGCGGGATCACTTCACCCGTATCCTCTCGAGTTCCGCCTATTCACAGAAACAGCATACGGGTCCGGTAGACTTCGTACTTCAGCCCGGTGGAGCGCTGGCCGGGCAGCTGCGCCTGCCCGGCGATATGTCGATCTCGCACCGGGCGATCATGCTCGGCTCGCTGGCCGAGGACGTCACCGAGATCGAGGGTTTTCTCGAAAGCGAGGACAGCCTGGCCACGCTGCAGGCATTCCGCGATATGGGGGTGGTCATCGAGGGACCGCACCAGGGCGCGGTGAAGATATACGGCGTGGGGCTCGGCGGTCTGCAGCCGCCGCCGGGACCACTGTACCTGGGTGACTCCGGCACCTCGATGCGTCTGCTGGCGGGCGTGCTGGCGGCGCAGCCGTTCGATACCGAGCTGACCGGCGGAACCGGTCTTTCCCGGCGCAGCATGTTGTCGATTGTCGAGCCGCTGCAGAACATGGGGGCCCGGATCGAAACCGGTCCGGATGGCCGCCCCCCGCTTCGTATCCGGGGCGGGCAGCAGCTGCGCGGTGTCGAGCATGATGTGTCGACCGCCAGTGCCCAGGTCAAGTCGGCGCTGCTGCTGGCCGGCCTCTACGCCGATGGCGAAACCCGGGTACGGGAGCCGGTGATGACGCGCGATCACACCGAACGCATGCTGCGTGGTTTCGGCTGGCCGGTCGAGACGACAGAAGGCGTCACCGCCATTCGTGCGGGCGGGCGCCTGGTTGGCGCACGTATTGCAGTTCCCGGGGATATATCCGCCGCGGCGACCTTCATGGTCGCGGCGGCAATTGCGCCGGGGTCGGAAATCCTGCTCGAGCATGTCGGTATCAACCCGACGCGCCGCGGCGTTATCGATGTCCTGCGTTTGATGGGCGCGGATATCGAGTTGCACAACGAGACCCTGGTCGGCGCAGAGCCGGTGGCCGACATACAGGTGCGTTATCGGCCACTGCAGGGTGTCGAGGTGCCGGCTGGACTGCTGGCGGCGGCCCTCGACGAATGCCCGCTGCTGATGGTCGCGGCTGCCTGTGCCGGCGGCGAGAGTCGCTTGTCCGGACTGGAGGCCCGCGGTGCCCGGGTGCTGGAGCGAATCGCGACCACCGTCGGGGCGTTGCAGGCGCTCGGAATCGAGGTGGAGCTGCAGCACGGACAGGTCCGGGTTCGCGGCGGACGAATCGGTGGCGGCGCGCTGGATTGCGCGGGAGATGCCCGGGTGGCCCTCGCGCTTTCGGTTGCCGCGCTGCGCGCCGAACGAGAAATTAAGATCGGGGGCTGCGGCGCGGTCGTGGCATCGTTCCCCGAGTTTGTTGCCCTCGCCCGGCGGGCGGGGATCAGAATACGAAAGGAGGAAGGCTGATGGCCGCAAGAGAGAAGCAGGTGCCGGTAATCAGTGTCGACGGACCCAGTGGGTCAGGGAAGGGCACCATTTGCCGGCTGCTGGCTCGCCAGCTCGGCTGGCACCTGCTCGACAGCGGCGCGCTGTACCGGCTCACCGCACTGGCGGCGCAGCACCATGGTGTGGCGCTCGACAACGAGGAAGCGCTGGTCGTGCTGGCGGCGCACCTGGACGTGAGCTTCGTCGCCCGTGGCGAGGGTGAGGAGGTGCAGATCCTGCTTGAAGGCGAGGAGGTCACCCTGGCAATCCGTACCGAAGAAGTCGGTAATGCAGCCTCCAAGGTGGCCGCCAGCGGACCGGTGCGAGAGGCACTGCTGGAACGACAGCGAGCCTTTCGCGAGGCCCCTGGCCTGATCGCCGATGGGCGCGATATGGGCACCGTGGTGTTTCCCGGTGCCGAGCTGAAAATCTACCTCGATGCCAGCGCGGAAGAGCGCGCGCAGCGCCGTTATAACCAGTTGATAAATAAGGGGGTCGATGCTAGCCTTGAAGCGATATTGGTTGATATTCAGGCACGTGACGACCGTGATATGAAGCGACCGGTGGCACCGCTGAAGCCCGCAGCAGACGCGGTGATTCTGGATTCCACCTCAATGACGATCGACGAAGTCCTGAACGTGGTTCTGGATCAGGCAAGGCACAGGGGATTGACCGGTTAGGCATCCCGATGGCGAAGGTGGGCATTGATGAGCGAAAGTTTTGCCGAACTCTTTGAGGAAAGCCTCAAAGACATCGAAATGGCACCCGGATCGATCGTCACCGGCACGGTGGTTGCGATCGATAGCGAGGTCGTTACGGTTTACGCGGGGCTCAAGTCGGAAGGCATCATCCCCCGCGCCCAGTTCGAGGACGAGAACGGGGAACTGACCATCGCGGTCGGCGACGAGGTCAAGGTCGCGCTCGAATCGGTCGAGGACGGCTTCGGTGCCACCCAGCTCTCGCGCGAGAAAGCCAAGCGTGCCGAAACCTGGAAAGAGCTGGAGCGCGCCTACGAGAACGACGAGGTGGTCAAGGGACAGATCATCGGCAAGGTGCGCGGCGGTTTCACCGTCGGCCTCGATACCGTGCAGGCGTTCCTGCCGGGTTCGCTGGTCGATGTCAGGCCAACCCGTGACGTATCCCACCTCGAAGGTCACGAGCTCGAGTTCAAGCTGGTCAAGCTGGACGCGCGCCGGAACAATATCGTGGTGTCCCGCCGGGCCGTCCTGGAAGCCGCCAACAGCGAAGAGCGCGAAAAGCTTCTCGCGCAGCTGCAGGAAGGCGTGGTGCTCAAGGGCATCGTCAAGAACCTCACCGATTATGGCGCCTTTATCGATCTCGGTGGTATCGACGGTCTGCTGCATATCACCGACATTGCCTGGAAACGCGTCAAGCACCCGAGCGAAGTCCTCAATGTCGGCGACGAGATCAACGTCAAGGTGTTGAAGTTCGATCGCGAGCGCAATCGCGTGTCTCTGGGGCTCAAGCAGCTCAGCGAAGATCCCTGGAGTCAGCTGCTCGACAATTATGCTGTCGGCAGCAGGGTCAAGGCCCGGGTCACCAACGTTGCCGATTACGGCTGCTTTGCAGAGCTGGAAAGCGGCGTCGAAGGTCTGGTGCACGTATCCGAGATGGACTGGACCAACAAGAACATCCATCCATCGAAGGTGGTGCAGATCGGCGACGAGATCGAGGTCATGGTGCTCGATATCGATGCCGAACGGCGTCGAATTTCGCTGGGTATGAAGCAGTGCCGGGAAAACCCCTGGCAGGCGTTTGCCAATCAGTACAGCAAGGGCGATATTCTGACCGGCAATATCCGCTCGATTACCGATTTCGGTGTTTTCATCGGACTCGAAGGCGGTATCGACGGTCTGGTTCATCTGTCCGACCTGTCCTGGGACCTGCCCGGGGAGCAGGTGGTCAAGGAGCTCAACAAGGGCGAAGAGATGACAGCCGTGGTACTGTCGATCGATCCCGAGCGGGAACGCATCGCTCTGGGCGTTAAGCAGCTCGCGGGCGATCCGTTTGGCGACTATGTTGCGGCACACGGCAAGGGTGCTGTCGTAAGCGGTCGTGTTACCGAGGTGACCGATCGTCTGGCCACGCTGGAGCTGGCCGAGGGTATCAGTGGCCAGCTGCGTATCGCAGAGGCATCCCGCGATCGCATTGACAGCCTGACATCCTTGTACAAGGTGGGCGACGAAGTCGAGGCCGCGATTATCAACATCGATCGTCGCAGCCGTAACATCCAGCTCTCTGTGAAGCAGCTGGACGCACAGGCCGAGAAGCAGGCGCTCAAGTCGATGCAGGAGCAACCGGTCGAGTCGGTTGGTCCGACAACGATCGGCGAGCTGATCAAGGCTCAGATGAACAAGTCGGATAACGACTGAGGCGACGGGGAGGGTTCAGGCCCTCCCCGTCGGTTTTCCGTGCAGTGGATTGGCGCGGAATCAGGGGCTGCGCAGCGGCCTGAATCTTTGGGAGAGTTGTCATGACCAAGTCGGAACTGATCGAACGACTGATAGACCGTCATAATCAGCTGTCTGTTAAAGATGTCGAGCTGGCCGTGAAAACCATGCTGGACCATATGACCGAAGCGCTTGCCCACGGCGACCGCATCGAAATTCGCGGCTTCGGCAGTTTTTCGTTACACTACCGCGCGCCGCGTATCGGGCGTAATCCCAAAACCGGTGAGTCGGTCCCCCTGACCGCCAAGCATGTACCCCATTTCAAGCCGGGCAAAGAGCTGCGAGAGCAGGTCAACGACAGCATGGACGAACGCCCGGGTTACTAGTTATTCATGCCGGAGGCCCTATCAAGTGCGCTGGTTGAGATCTTTGCTGACAGGGCTTATATGCCTGCTGATCCTGTTGATCGGTATACTGTTCACTATCCACAATACCGACAAGGTCGCCATCGACCTTATCTTCGTGCAGCTGCCACAGGCAAGCCTGTCGCTCTGGCTGATCGCCAGCTTCGTATGCGGCGGCATCCTCGGTGTCGTGCTGAGCGGCTTTGCGGTTCTCGGACTCAAAACACGTCTGCGCTCGGCGCGGCGACGGGCCATCCAGGCTAGTCGGGAACTCGACCAATTGCGGACGGCGGGCGGTAAAGACCACGCCTGAGATGGTCGACTACCTGCTGATCGTGCCGCTGTTCCTGGCGGTCGCCGCCGGCTGGTGGCTGGGGCGGCGCGAAGCCGGGCTAAGCAGCCTGGCTCGCGAGCAGGCCCTGAGTCGTGACTATTTCACCGGGCTCGACTACCTCGTCAACGAACGTACCGATGATGCGATCGAGAGCTTCATCCGGGCGCTCGAACTCAATCCCGACACCCTGTCCGCCCATCTTGCACTGGCCAAGCTGCTGCGCAAGAAAGGCGATGTCGAGCGGGCCATCAAGCTGCACCAGGATCTGCTGCAGCGGCCGGACCTGGCCCGTCACGACCGACTCAGGATACAGATGGCGCAGGCCCGGGACTACGATGCTATCGGCCTGCTGGACCGTGCCGAATCCCTGCTGCAGGCTATCATTGCGGACCGGCCTTCGACGGAGATGCTGTCGGAAGCGCGTTTGCTGCTGATCAAGCTGTACGAGAAAGAAGGCGAGTGGCTGCGCGCGCTTGAGGTGGCCGACAGGCTGGACAAGCCGGACGCGGAGGCTGTCCGCCACGAGTTGTCGCATTACTGCTGCGAGCTGGCGGAACAGCATATTCGGCAGTCTGAGCATGCCATCGCAGAGGGCTGGTTGCGACAGGCGCTGAAGCGGGATCCGGCAGCGGTTCGGGCCAGCCTGCTGCAGGCGCGTGTGCGCATGGAGCAGGAGCAGTGGCGCCCGGCATTGCGCGCCCTGCAACAGGTGGTGGAACAGGACCCGCAGTTCGTTTCCGAAACGCTGGCCCCGCTACTGAGTTGTTATCGCGCGCTGGGCAGGCTCGACGATTACCAGCAGCGTCTGAGCGAGCTGATGGCGCGGGCACCCTCCACCAGCCTGATTCTGGCACTGGCGGAGCGTATTCGTGAAGAGCGCGGCGTTTACAGCGCCGGGGTCTTCATCACTGAAGAGTTGAAAAAGCGGCCCTCGGTAAAAGGGTTCAACCGATTGATCGACATGCATATCGAGCATGGCGCCCGCAGTGCGCGGGAGAGCCTGCAGGTGCTGCGTGGCCTGATCGGTCAGCTGGAGCAGAGCAAGCCGCGCTACCGCTGTTGCCAGTGCGGCTTTTCCGGTCGCTTGCTGCTATGGCAGTGTCCTTCCTGTCGGCAGTGGGGCACGACCCGGCCCATACAGGGGCTCGAGGGCGAGTAAGATTGCAACGAATACAGCGGGCGCACGGCGCAGTGGCAGCCGGCGCACCCTGCTAGCGAGAGAACGATGAGCAAAGATTCGAAACAGATACTGGTGGCGCTTGATTATCCCGATCAGGCACAGGCGCTGGCGATGGCGCAACGGCTCGATTCGGCGCAGTGCCGGGTCAAGGTGGGCAAAGAACTGTTCACGCGCAGCGGCCCGGCGGTTGTCGAGGCGCTGCAGGCGCGTGGTTTCGATGTCTTTCTGGATCTCAAGTTTCACGATATTCCCAACACCACTGCAATGGCAGTGCGCGCAGCGGCCGAACTCGGCGTCTGGATGGTCAACGTCCACGCCTCCGGCGGACGGCGAATGATGGAGGCCGCTCGAAACGAACTGGAGAAGGTCGCAGGCTCGCACCGGACGCTGCTGATCGCGGTCACAGTGCTGACCAGCATGGAGCAGCAGGACCTGCGCGAAATCGGTATCGACCTGGAGCCGCTGGAACAGGTTAAGCGGCTGGCCTTGCTGACCGAGCAAAGCGGGCTCGACGGTGTCGTCTGTTCGGCGCAGGAGGTCGCACCGCTGCGGGAGGTCATCGATCCGTCCTTCAAGCTGGTGACGCCCGGAATTCGGCCGGCCGACGCCGACGCCGGCGACCAGCGCCGGATCATGACACCCGGTGAAGCGGTAGCGACCGGCAGCGATTATCTGGTGATCGGGCGCCCGATTACGCGGGCACAGGATCCGCTTGCAACGCTTGCCGCGATCCAGCGGGAAATCGTTGCGGCACGCGCCGGCTGACGCAGTCCAGGCGCCCGCCTAGAGCTTGACGGCGGTACCGGTGAAGCAATAGTAACCAGATATTCACGAGCCCGGTGAACGGCTGTTTGTTGGCAAGCCGATAATCTCTGTGCTATTCGTTGAAGGGACCGGGTCGGATGCCCGGTTTCGCGACGACACTACATGGAGGTTTATTATGAACAGTCCCTTCGTTCGGGCGCTGGCGTTGGCTTTTTGCCTCGTCTTTCTGCCCATTTCTGCGGTCAATGCCGAAACCCTTGATATCAACACCGCGAATGCCGATCAGTTGGCGAGCGTCATGGTCGGAGTCGGCCCCGCCAAGGCCAAGGCCATCGTTGATTACAGGGATGCTAACGGACCTTTCAACAGCATCGAGCAGCTCAGTTCGGTCAAAGGCATCGGTAGCGCGACGGTAGACAAAAACCGCGATCTGATCAGCGTCTCGGCTCCGGCTGAATGACGTACGTCGTCCCGGCGGCCCATCCGGGCCGCCGTATCGCCTTAACGATGGCACCGGCTATCCGCGATCTTGAGGCGATCTCACGACTGGCCCGAGACAGTGAGGGTGGTTGGCTGATTTCACCGGGTGTTGACCCGCCGGTGGGACGGGGCCGGGCTCCCGGACTGGGGCGCTTATACCAAGGGCCTAACAACGTCCGCGTCTATTTCGTGTATAATCGCGCCGCAACCATACAAGCAGCCGGCCTGACAAGAGCTGCCCCTAATTGACCCGGAGCCTGACGGAGAGTCTCAATGAGCGTGATTCGCCAAGACGATTTCATCAGCAGCGTTGCAGATGCGCTGCAGTTCATCTCCTACTACCACCCGATCGACTTTGTTCAGGGCGTTCACGAAGCCTACCTGAAAGAGCAGAACCCGGCCGCCAAGGACGCCATGGCCCAGATTCTGATCAACTCGCGAATGAGTGCCGAAGGCCACCGTCCGATCTGTCAGGATACCGGTATTGTCACCGTGTTCTGCAAGGTCGGCATGAACGTGACCTGGGACGCCAAGATGAGCGTCACCGACATGATCAACGAAGGCGTGCGCCAGGCCTACAACAACCCCGATAACCTGTTGCGCGCGTCCATCCTGGCGGACCCCGCCGGCAAGCGCCAGAACACCAAGGACAACACCCCCGCGGTGATCCACTACGAAATCGTCGAAGGCGACGAGGTCGAAGTGCACATCGCAGCCAAGGGTGGCGGCTCCGAGAACAAGTCCAAGATGGTGATGCTGAACCCGTCCGACAGCATCGTCGACTGGGTCGTCAAGACCGTACCGACCATGGGTGCCGGCTGGTGTCCGCCGGGCATGCTCGGTCTCGGTATCGGCGGCACCGCCGAGAAGGCCGCGGTGCTGGCGAAGGAGTCGCTGATGGACCCGATCGACATCCACGAGCTGCGCGAGCGCGGCCCGCAGAACCGGGTCGAGGAGCTGCGTCTGGAGATCATGGATGCGGTCAACGCCCTGGGCATCGGCGCCCAGGGTCTTGGCGGTCTGACCACCGTGCTGGACGTCAAGATCAAGGATTATCCGACCCACGCCGCCTCGCTGCCGGTGTGCATGATCCCGAACTGCGCCGCCACCCGCCACACCCACTTCAAGCTCAAGGGAGACGGCCCGGCCGTATTGACTCCGCCGAGCCTGGAAGACTGGCCGGAGGTTACCTTCGAAGTCGGTGCCAGCACCCGTCGCGTCAACCTCGACGAAATCACGCCGGAAGAGGTGGCGACCTGGAATGTCGGCGACACCATCCTGCTCAACGGCAAGATGCTGACTGGTCGTGACGCTGCGCACAAGCGCATGATCGAGATGCTGAACAACGGCGAGCAGCTGCCGGTGGATCTCAAGGGGCGTTTCATCTACTACGTCGGCCCGGTCGATCCGGTACGTGACGAAGTTGTCGGTCCGGCCGGTCCGACGACCTCGACCCGCATGGACAAGTTTACCCGCCAGATCCTGGAGCAAACCGGTCTGCTGGGCATGATCGGCAAATCCGAGCGCGGTCCGGTGGCGATTGAGGCAATCAAGGACAACAAGGCCGTCTACCTGATGGCGGTCGGTGGCGCCGCTTACCTGGTATCCAAGGCGATCACTTCGGCCAAGGTACTGGCCTTCCCGGAACTGGGCATGGAAGCGATTTACGAGTTCGAGGTCAAGGACATGCCGGTGACGGTGGCGGTCGACGTCAACGGTGAGTCGGTGCACACCACCGGCCCTGCCAAGTGGAAAGAGATCATCGCCAAGTCGGCCTGAGGCTGACGGCGATCGACGGAAAAAGGCGGAGCCCCCGGGCCTGCCTTTTTTTGTACAGGGACGTACTTCCCTGAAAACTGCTCCTGCGTTTTCAGGATTTCCGCCATCCATGGCGGTGATCCTGCGGGCGCATGGAGGCACAGGAGCAGGGTTTTGATGGAGGTTTGCGGTGGCGGAAAAGGGTGAGCGCGAAATCCTCCCGGCCTGGGCGGCGCATACCGCGATGGCTGGCGTACTGCTCCCTGGAACGGCTGCGGCGAGGGATTCGGCGCGCCGGCCCCCTGGTACTTCCGTACCCTGGCAAGTTGGCTGCAGTTGCTCGACGTCAGCGGGTTCCGCCTGCTCGATCTGCAGGAACCCTGCCTCGACGGCGCGGCCTGTCCTTCATCGCTGATCCTGCAGGCTCAGGCGCAGTCGAGTTGTTCCTTTTCGAGGCGGCGTTTGGCTTCAAGGTAGCGGGGCATCGGACCCACGTCCTCGTAGATGGGGTCACCGTCTTCGATACGGATGACCTTGGGCCCCGGCCGGTACGGCATCTTCGCCTCGACTTCCATCAAAATGGTGTGCAGCAGCGAGCTGCAGACCTCTTCGCGGCTCAGCCCAAAGGCGCATGCCAGGGCCTCGAGACGAACCTGGTCTTCTTTGCTGATGGTTACCATGAGGTCGGTAAGGCTTTCCTGCAGATGGGCTTTGGATTCGAGCGCGTCTAGCAACTCGGAGACATGACTGGTCGGCATGATCCAACTCCTTTGATGACTACAGTTTCAAGGTAGTCCAGCGGCGCAGGTTTGGCGAGCGGGAGCAGCCGTGACGTTCCTGTGCCAGGGCTTTAGAATGTTGCATTTGCAAAATAACGGAAAAAGGCGCAATAGATGGCCAAGATCAAGATTTTAGTGGGCACGACGTATGGCACCAGTCAGGAAGTCGCTGAGGATTGTGCAGCGCAGCTAAATGCCCTCGGGCATGAGGCCTGCATATTGCGGCAGCCGAAATACGATGAGGTGGTCAGTAACGATCCCCAGGTGTTGCTGGTCTGCTCAGCCACCATCGGTCAGGGCGAGGTACCCGATAGCCTGCTGCCGCTTTACCTTGAGCTGCGGGACCGCTTCCCGCTGATGCCCCACGCCAGTTTTGCGCTGATAGCCCGCGGCGACAGCTCCTATGAGGACTTTGCCGAAGGGGGTCGCCAGGTTGCGGACCTGCTGCGCGAACTGCAGCTGCGCGAGCTGGTGCCGCCACTGTTTCTCGACGCCTGCGAAACCATGGACCCGGAAGCCGAGGTCGATGCCTGGGTGCAGGGACTGGCCGAGGTGCTTTAATCGCCAAAGGCGCAGGGCCTTAGGATGGGGGCAGTCGCCAGGGTATTATTGTCGCGGTAGCTCACCGGGGTTTGCGGCGGCGAAACCCATCGCAGGTGCCGTTGGCACCTGCGCCTCCGCTGGCACGAAGCACTATTGGCACGCAGGGAGTTCGCTGATGGGTTAGGCGATGCCCGTATCCAGGAGAAAATGGTAAAGATCCTGCCCGTGTCCTTTTGTTTATCGCTTCAGAAACCCCTGGCGCTGCAGGAAGGCCAGCATATGCGGGCGTGCCTCCTTGATCAGCATGCCGGAGATCTGTTCGCTCCAGCTCATCTCCTTGTTGCCGCCGGTGCGGGTACGGTAGTACTCGCGCACGTTGTCGTCGTAAGCGCGGATGCGTTCAAGGTCGCCGCTATCGTCATAGCCGTCCTTTTTCAGCACCACGTCCAGTGGTAGGCGTGGTTTTACTTCCGGATCCTGATCCGGGTAGCCAAGGCACAGTCCGAACACCGGGTAAACCAGGTCCGGCAGCTTCAGCAGCTCCGCGACACGGTCGATGCGGTTGCGCAGGCCGCCGATATAGACGATACCCAGGCCCAGCGACTCGGCGGCGATGGCCACGTTCTGGGCGAACAGGGCGCAGTCCGCGGTAGCGGTGATGAACTGTTCGGTGAATCCCGACTGCATCTCGGCATGGTGCATCTCGCAACACAGCTGATGGCGTTTCATATCGGCGCAGAACACCAGAAAGGCGGCGGCGTCGGCAACGTAGGCCTGTCCGCCGGCGCACTCGGCCAGCTGCGCACGCTTGTCCGGGTCCTCCACCTGAATGACCGTACAGGCCTGCAGAAAGCTGGACGTCGCGGCAGCCTGACCGGCGCGGACCAGCTCCTCGATTGTCGCCTGTCCAAGGCGTTCGCCCTTGAATTTGCGGATCGAGCGGTGGGAATTCAGCAGTTCGATGGTTTCGTTCATTTTGGGTAGGCGTTCACTGGTGAATTGTAAAAGCGTGTGGGTTCGCTGAGCGCAGAGCTACGTGTCATCTTGCTGGTGCAGTTCGTCGGTGCAAGACCGATCCGCACACCATTCATGGCGGTTGTCGCGCTCAGGTCAACCCTACCACCTACCGTTTACCACTGACTACTTACCGCTTACCGTTCACTCGTCGAGTATGCGACGAAAGGTCAGGTTGGCACGGGGCTCCTGCACCCGGCGCCGGCGGGGCAGAGCGTGCTGCCAATGATGCTGGGTCGGGCCACGCATCAGCAGCAGCGAGCCGGGTTCGAGACGCAGCGAAACCCGGGGTTGTTCCGGATTCTGCCGATGGCGCAGCACGAAGTCGCGGGCCGCGCCGAGGCTGAGCGAGGCGATCACCGGGTTGAGACCGAGTTCGGGCTCGTCGTCGCTGTGCCAGCCCATGCTGTCGTCGCCGTCCCGGTACAGGTTCAGCAGCACGCAATTGAACGCCGTCGGCTCGATCGCGGCGATTCGCTGGCGCAGTGATGCGATCAGCGGGTGCCAGGGGGTGGCTTCCAGACGCAGGCCGGAGTAACGGTAGCCGAGCCCCGGGTCGCCCTGAAACTGCTGCAGCCGCGGAATCCGGCAGTCGCGTCCGAACAAGCGGATAAGGTCCTGGCGCCAGCTCACTTCGTCCAGCAGGCGCTGCAATAGCCGTTGCTGTTCGTCCGCCGCCACAAAGTCCCGGTACAGCAGCAACTCGGCGTCCGCTAGCACGATACGCTCGAAATCCATCAATGCGCCAGCCATTGCCGGCAAGCCTCGGCCAATGCATCGGCGATGCAGATGGCGTTGCTCGGGTGCGGCACGGTATTGGTGGTCAGGATATCGGCGTGCCGCTGCAGTTGCTCGTAGGCGTCTCCGGCGAAAAGACCGTGGACGGCGATACAGGTTGCCCGGGGCAAGCCGGCTTCGCGCAGCGGCCCCAGCACGCCGAGCAGGGTTCTGCCGCTGGAAGCGATATCGTCGATCAGCACCGGCCGGTGGTCTCGCCAGGCATCCATGTCGGGTATCGCGATGTCGACATCGAAATCGCCATGGCGCTGTTTATCCAGCACCAGGCTAGGGGCGGCGGCAAGGCTGGCAACCTCGCTGACCCACTGTTCGCTCTCGCTGTCCGGACCGATCAGCAGCGGCTTTTCGACGTGGCGCACGACCCAGTCGGCGATCAGTGGTGCCGACGGGACCACGAGGCTGGACAGGCGGTATATCTCGTCCAGCGAGGCATAGCGGTGCAGGTGAGGGTCCAGCGTTACGAGGCCGTCGAAGGCGTTCGACAATAGGTCGGCGAAAATTGCCGAGGTCAGGCATTCGCCGGGATTGAAGCGGATGTCCTGGCGCATGTAGGGCAGGTACGGCGCCACCAGCAGCAAGCGGGCGGCGCCGAGGTCGCGGAGCGTGGCGGCGGCGAACAACAGCGGCAGCAGCTTGGCATCCGGGTCGTTCAGGTTGCAGAACAGCAAGCAGTCCCGTCCCTGACAGCCGTTGTGGATGCGCAGGTAGGTTTCGCCATCCGGAAAACGGTGCTGTTCCAGCTCGCCGCTTTCGGCATCGAGCTGCCGCGCCAGGCGGGAGCCGAGCGCGGCATCCGATGCAAGGTTGAACAACAGTGGAATCAAGGTGTGTTTCCTTCCGGGGTCAGTTGAATGACGTCGGGATGCGCCTCCAGGTAATCGACGGCATAGTTCAGTTCGCCCGAGCTCTCGGCGTGAATCATCAGCAGCACGTCGTTGGGTTCGACGCTGTCGCCGAGCCTGACCGAAATCTCGACCCCGGCTGCAGGGTCCAGGGGCGCACCGGCCAGCTTGGCGATCTTCGACAGCAGGCGGTTGTCGATGCTGAGCACCTGGCCGGCCCGCGGTGTCGTCAGGCTATAGCGATAAGGGGCCACCGGCGGACGCTTGAGTGCGCCCTGGGCACGGCAGATTGCCTGGAACTTCTGCCAGGCCAGCCCGCTGTCCAAGGTTTCCCGAGCGAGGGCCTGGCCCCGTCCTTCCGCCGCCTTCCCGGCCATCTCCAGCAGCGCGCCGGCCAGCAGGCAGGCGCGCGTACGCAGCTCCGCCGGTGCGTCCGGCTTGCATTGCAGTACCGCCAGCAGGTCCTTGGCCTCCAGGCCCGGGCCGACACCGCGTCCGATCGGTTGGCTGCCGTCGGTGCAGATTACCCGTATATTGAGCCCCAGTGCCGCGGCGACGTCCTCGAAGGTAGCGGCCAGCTTGTCGGCCTGGGCCTGGCTTCGGACCTTGGCGGTAGGGCCGACGGGGATGTCGATCAGCACGTGGGTGGCGCCGGCGGCAATTTTTTTCGACAGTACCGAGGCAACCAGTTGCCCCTCGCTGTCGATATCGAGGGCGCGTTCGACTTGAATCAGCAAGTCGTCAGCCGGACTCAATCTTACCGAGCCGCCCCAGGCCAGGCAGGCCCCCTCGCGTTTCACCACGTCGCGGATCTGCTCCTGGCTCAGGCTGACGTTGGTCAGAACCTCCATGGTATCGGCGGTACCAGCCGGCGAGGTGATGGCGCGCGACGAGGTTTTCGGTACCGTCAGACCGCAGGCGGCCAGGATGGGCACCAGGATCGGGGTGGTGCGGTTACCGGGCAGGCCGCCGACGCAATGCTTGTCGATCACCATCGGCAGCCCCCAGTCGATGGTCTCACCGGCCTTGATCATGGCCCGGGTGAGGGCGGTGATTTCCCCCAGGTCGAGGCGATCGCTGCCGCAGGCGGTGATGAACGCCGCTACCTGGACATCGGCGTAGCGGCCGTCGACGATATCGTTGATGATGCTCTGCAGCTGCATCTCGTCGAGGGTATGGCCATATACCTTGGCGCGGACGTAGGACAGTGACTGTATCGGCGGCGGGTGCGAGACGTGAATCGGTGTGCCTTCGACGAGATCGAGCCGCCGCCAGGCAGACTCGGAAAAGCCGATCTGGCCCGGCGCCACCATGTCGCTGGTGACGATATTGAGGGTGGCAATGATGTGCTGAGAGTCACTCGAGACCAGCACCCGTGAGAGAGCGGCAAAGCCCTCTGAGCGGCACACCGGGCAGTCGGATCGCATGAACACGATGGGTTCCTGCCGGGTGTCGATGCCAAGGCGGCGAGCTTCGAGCGGCAGCATGCGGTCGGAGAGTTGAATCATGGTGCGGTTCCGTCCCTGTGCTTGTTATCACCACTTTAGCATGACGCTGAGGCCACGACAGGTTGGAGGTCAGGAGGGATGGGCGAGGAACCTTGGGCTGTCATCGAGGACCGCCCGGCGGAGTGGCCTGAGTGGTGAAATGCCGGTACTGCGGGATTGGGACTTATTTGCAGCAGCCGCAACTGCTAGAATCGCTGCGCCCAGTAAGATACCTGTGTAAGGGAACCTGATGGAACATCGATACCGGCTGCAGCTTGCCTGCCCCGACCGCGTCGGGATAGTGTCCATGGTCAGTAACTTCATCTCCAGCCACGGCGGTTCCATCGCCGATGCGAACCAGCATTCCGACCCGACGACCGGCTGGTTCTTTATGCGCGTGGAAATATTCGCCGCGTCACTGCCGTTCAGCCTGGAACGGCTGCGGGAGCAGTTCGCGCCCATCGCCCAGTCGTTCCAGATGGAGTGGCAGATCACCGATTCCTCCGCGCCCAAGCGGGTGGTGCTGATGGCGAGCAAAGAAGCCCACTGCCTGGCTGACCTGTTGTACCGCTACCATGCCGGTGAACTCGACTGCGAGATTCCGTGCGTGATCTCCAACCACGATGCGCTACGCAGCATGGTGGAATGGCACGATATTCCCTATTTTCACGTGCCGGTCGACCCGGCCGACAAACAGCCGCATTTCGACCGCATACTGGAACTGGTGCAGGATCACCGTGCCGATGTGGTGGTTCTGGCGCGCTATATGCAAATTCTGCCCCAGGAGCTGTGCGGGCTCTTTCCGCATAGGATCATCAATATCCACCACAGTTTCCTGCCATCGTTCGCCGGTGCCCGACCCTACCACCAGGCGCACGAGCGGGGTGTGAAACTGATTGGCGCCACCTGTCACTACGTCACCGAGGAGCTCGACGCGGGTCCCATCATCGATCAGGATGTGATCCGCATCAGCCATCGCGACCTGCCAGAAGACATGGTCCGTCTCGGTCGCGATGCCGAGAAGACCTGTCTGGCGAGGGGACTGCGCTGGCACCTCGAGGACAGGATCCTGGTACACGGCAACAAGACTGTCGTATTCAACTGAGCCCTGCCGACAGCGCGCTGAACTACTATTAACCTGATGCTGCAGAGGACAGGACGTCTGTACCACAGGACAGGATGCCGATATCATCAGGGACGGGCCAAGGCCCGGCCCCGCAGTCTGTTTACTGGAGTCCCATGGGATATTCTTTCCCGGAACAACCGATCCCTTTCTATCCCTCGCTGGCAAAGCGTCTGGGCAGCGACGAAGCGCTGTTGCTGGCGATCTATCATGACCGTGCCCGCAATGGCGGACGGTCGGAGCCGGGCGAGCTGCTGATCAGTCGCAGTCAGTGGCTGCAGCTCGCGGGCTTCTGGGAGGAGGCGCATCTGCGCGCCACGACGGAGAGCCTGGTGCGCCAGGGCTGCCTGGAAGCCTCCTGCGATGGCAATCTGGTACGTCTGCGACTGTTGCCGGAAGGCGAAGCGGAGCGGCAACAGCCGCGGGCCGAGCCGGTAACTGCTGCCTCGGCACCCGCACCGGAGCCGGACACGGCCGAGCCCCTGAGTCGTCTGCCGGTGCACGAATCGCCGCCGCGACCGTTGACGCGACAGGCCTTGCGCCCGCAGAGTCAGCCTCGCATGATCGAAGAGCGGGGCCCGGCCCCGACCTTTGGCGGTGCCAGCGGCTGGCGCCGCCACAAGGACGAACTGCAGGTGCTGTTCGAGCAGCACGAAGTGCGCAATCAGCAGCTCAAGCCGATGGAGCTTGGCTGGCGGCCATCGGAAACCTTCTTTGCGCTGCTTCCGCGGCATCAGATTCCCGAAGAGTTCGCCGAGGAGCTGCTCGACGAATTCGTCCTCTACTGGATGGCGAAGGACCGCAAG
This sequence comes from Oceanospirillaceae bacterium, assembly GCA_013373085.1. Lineage (GTDB taxonomy): Bacteria > Pseudomonadota > Gammaproteobacteria > Pseudomonadales > Balneatricaceae > Marinobacterium_A. The sequence continues at coordinate 45,944 of JABXIM010000013.1, forward strand.
GAAACCAACTGGGACCAGAAATTCCTGGCCTGGGTCAAGCGGGAGTGGGTCCGCAAGCAGTCGCGGGACGGCGGCGTGAAAGATGCCGCGTCACGCGGCGATCAGGCGCAAAAGACAGGCTATCAGCATGAAGACACCCGCCGAGATTCTCGGGAAAAACGCAAACAGGTTACCGCAGCAATCATGGACATCCGCGACACCGACTGGTGAAGACCGAGCGCGCGGCAACGATCAGGCGAACGCGCTGCCGGTCGAAACCAAGGCGCTGGTGAACATGCTGTTCGCGCGCTTCATGGCGATCTATGGCCACAAGTTCAAGAGCTGTTTCGAAACCCAGGACGAGATCCGCATCGCCAAACGTGAATGGGCGCTGAGCCTGCGTGGCTATGGCGAGGCGGAACTGGTCGCGGCCATCGACCACTGCAAGGAACGGCTGGCCTGGATGCCGACCATCTCGGAGTTTCTCAAGATCCTTCAGGACCTGGGCACGCGCGGTCTGCCGGGGCTGCAGCGGGCCTATGAAGAGGCCTGCATGAATGCCGATCATCCAACCCGGCACCAGTGGAGTCATGCGGCTGTTTATCACGCCGGCCGCGCCACCGGTTGGTTCCGCCTGCGCACCGAGGAGCAGGAACAGGTGTTCCCGGACTTCCGTTATCACTATGGCGTGATGGTGCGCCGCGTGCGTGACGGTGAGGACCTGACGGTGCCGGTACCGGTGGCGCTGCCGGACAAGCGCGACAATACCCTGGTGGCCTTCATCCAGCGCTGGGGGAAAGAGCAGGGACTGGAACCGGAGGTGGCGGCATCCTTGCTGTACTACCTGACCAAGCCGAAGGGGTCCAAAACGCGGGCGCGCTTCCGCGCCCACGCTCAGCAGGAAGCACGGGACAAGGGGCTCGATATCGAGCTGCCGGAGGATTATCAATAATCGGGTGGCGCTGCCGTTCTTCCGCGCAGGGGCCCTGTCCCGCGGCGAACCCGGCCGGCACCGAGCCACCCCATTCGCGACGTGGAAGTGCCCTCTGGCTGCGCCGTTCCCACTGAAGCCGCGCCCGCTCTCCGCCAGCCTAAGCCAATCGATCTGAACTACGGTCGATAGGGCGGCTTTCACGATGCCTGTACAAGGTGCGAAACGTTTCGGCTGTTTGCGATGCATCGCTCCAGCCACCCTCCGGGCCGGGGATTCCGGGCGGCTCGGTCTGGTGACTTACGCCTCACCCATTCCCTGCCCGAACATCTTGCCTATCGCCTTGGACAGGGTTTCGCTGCGCTCGGGGTTGCGCAGCGCCGTCATGATCGGGCCGCGCAGCGACGGCATGAACATCAGATCCGCCAGTACCCGGGAAAAGCCTGCCTGGCCCGCCTCTCCGGCGGCGAGGCGTTCGAGGAAGGCGGACAGCAGTTCCGGATCCTTCAGGCTTTCGCAGCAACGGGTGGCGATGGCGACGATCACTTCGGCCTCCTCAGCCCGCGGGCTGGCCAGCACCCGCTGCAGCGCCGCCTTGCGCAGCGATTGTGACGGGCTGTTCGACAGAGCCCGTACCAGTGCCGCGAGCACGCCGCCGTCTTCCCCGCGCCCTGCGGCGATAGCGGCGTCGAGGCGGGGTAATAGCGCCTGGATCAGCTTGTGCCCCGGCTCGACGTGCTCCAGTGCCCGGCCGAGGGCGCACAGCGGTTCGGTCGGCAGCCAGGCGACCGCTTCGGTGAGCAGCGCCTCGTTGCGCCCCTGGTCAAGCCGCACCACCAGATCGGCGATACCCTGGTAGCCAAGGTTGACCCACAGCTCCGGTTCGAGCTGGCCGGCGAAGTAATGCTGGGCGTATTCGTAGTAGCGCGACGCCGGCTGGCGCAACACCAGCCCCGCATGGGCGTGGAATAGCGCCATCTTTTCGTCGTCGGGCTTGAACGAGAAGGGATTGTCCTTGAGTGCGTCGTTGCCGTCTTCGACCAGGCCGCCGATGTTTTGCAGCAGCCGCTGCAGCAGGTCGTCGCGGGCCGCCTGCACCAGAAAGCCCTGCTCGTCGAGTGGCAGTTTCAGGAACCAGACCGCATTGCGCTCAGGGGTATCAGGGTGCCACAGCAACAGGCCGACCCAGGCGTGATGCAGGTAGGGCAGCGGATAGGGGGCCTGTCCCTGCTCGACCTTGGCGAAGGTCGCGGACGACAGTTTGCTCACCCGGCGGCCCAGGTCAAACAGGCGACAACGGGCACCGGTCTGGTCGATCAGTTCCAGCAGCGTGTGTATCCGGGTCAAGGGCGGCTCCTTTCTGCAGTCTTGGGCGCCGGCAGCAGGGGATGTGGCAGCGGCGACCGGTCAAAACGGCGGATTTTACCAGCCCCGGCGGCCGGGTGACAGCTGATCAGCCGGCCAACAGCCGCGACTCGGCCTTTTCCACCTCGGTGACGGTGCCCCGCAATATGACGATGTCATTGTCCTGCAACCGGGTATCCGCGTCGGGCATGCTGAGCAGCTCGTCGTCGCGCCTGATGGACTCAATGTCCACCTTCAGTTCCAGTTCGCCGAGGCTGTGCCCGGGCCCGTGGCTGCCGGGAGTCAGGATCACCGGGTGCATGACCTGCGCCGGGGCTCCGTGTTTGTCGAGCTTGCTGGACTGGCCGCCGTGGTAGTAGCCGTGCAGCAGGCGGTAACGCTCTTCCCGCACCCGGCCGATACGGGTCTCGATGGCGTCGCGGGGGACGTCCAGCAGGGTCAGTACATGGGATACCAGCATCAGGCTCCCTTCCAGCGCTTCCGGTATCACCTCGGTGGCGCCGGCCTGCTGCAGCTGCTCGAGACGGCCGTCGTCCTTGGTGCGCACCAGTACCGGCAGTTCCGGGAAGTGGTGCTTGAGGCCCTGCAGGGCCTTGAGCGCGTCGCCGTCATCGGGAAAGGTCAGAATCATCAGCCGTGCGCGTTCGGAGCCCAGGGACTTGAGCAGGTCGGTACGGCGGGCATCGCCATAAAAAATCCGTTCGCCCGCCATCGCGGCTTCCTGTACCCGCAGCGGATCGTTGTCGATGGTTACATAGGGGATCTGCAAGGGCCGCAGGAAGCGTGCGATCACCTGGCCGACGCGGCCATAGCCGCAGAGGATGACGTGATCCGAAAGGTCCTCCAGCTCGTCAGTGGGGTGAGGCAGGTGGTCGGTGCGCTGGGTGCTGCGCGAAAAGCGCAGCAGCAGCCGGCTTAGCGATTCGCTGTAACGGATCAGGATCGGTGTGGTGAGCATGCTGAGGATGATCACCGCGATCACCAGTGCGTGCAGTTCGGAGCTGATGAGCTGGTGATTGAACGCCAGCGCCAGCAGCGCGAAGCCAAACTCGCCGCCCTGGGACAGGCAGATGCCGGCCCGCAATGCGTTCTGCGAATCCCGGTGCAGTAGCCAGGCGGCGATGGCGATCAGGCCGGCCTTGACCACGACCAGGGCCAGAGTCGTCGCCAGTACCCAGTGGAGATGCTCGAGCAGGGCGTCGAGGTCCAGCTGCATGCCGACCGAAACGAAAAAGAGACCCAGCAGGACATCGCGAAACGGGCGGATATCGGCTTCGAGCTGGTGCCGGTAGCGACTTTCACCCAGCATCATGCCAGCGAGAAAACCGCCGAGCGCCATCGACAGCCCTGCGGCATGGGTCAGCCAGGCCGCGGCCAGCGCGGCCACCAGGGTGGTCAGCACGAACAGTTCGTCCGAGCGCGACTTGGCAACTTCGTTGAACAGCATCGGCAGAACGGTACGGCCGAATACCAACAAAGCCACCAGCAGTGCCGACCCCTGCAGCAGCATCGTCACCAGCTCGCGACTGTCGAGCGTTTGCTGGCTGCCGCCCAGGGTTGGCACCACGATGAGAAAGAAGACTGCAGCGAGGTCCTGGAAAATCAGGATGCCGACGGACAGGCGGCCGTGTACGGCGTTGATTTCGTTGCGACGGATCAGCTCACGCGTGACGATGGCCGTCGACGACAGCGCCAGGGCACCGGCAATCACCAGACTGGTGGGCAGAGGCATGCCCAGCAGCCAGGCGACCAGTATGATCAGCGCAGCGGTCAGCACCACCTGCAACGACCCCAGGCCGAACACTGTGCGTCGCATCGCGATCATGCGCGGCAGGGAAAACTCGAGCCCGAGCATGAACAGCAGGAACACCACGCCGAGTTCGCTGAGCAAATGAATCGTGGCGTCGTTGGCGACGATGCCCAGGGTGTGGGGGCCCAGCAGTATGCCGACGCCGAGGTAGGCCAGGATCGGCGGCAATTGCACCCGCCGGAAAAGGGTGATGGCCACGACCGCCGAAGCGATGATGGTCAGAAACTGCTGGAAAAATCCCTGTTCCATGATGAACCGGTGGGTTGAGGTTGTCTGAGTGCCTTTATCCGGCAAACCGGGCATCGCTGCAATGCCCGGGATCAAGTTGACTCAGTGTAGCGCGCGTAGCGTTCGGTCGATATCGGCGATCAGTTCGAGCAGCGGATCGGTATCGGCATTCAGTTCCTTGAACGCCTCCTCCGCCATGCTGGCGATATCGCTGTTCGTCGGCAACGGCTGCTGCTGCTCGACCATCATGTCGAAGCGCGGAATCATGATCCATTGCACCCACTCGCAGAAAGCGAGGGTGTCGACGCAGAAAGGCTCGGTGCTGGCGAGGGCCTGCGGCGAAGGTGCCGAGCCCTGCCAGAGATCGAGCGCGCGCATTTCACGCTCGACCTCGCGCAGCAGTCGCTCCAGCTGCTGGTGCTGGTTCATCGGCTGCCGCTCCTTGCCTGCTTCAGGGTATCGGCGATCAGGAACGCCAGTTCCAGGGCCTGCTCGCCGTTGAGGCGCGGGTCGCACTGGGTCTGGTAGCGGTCCGCGAGTCCCTCTTCGGTAATCTGGTAGGCGCCGCCGACACACTCGGTGACGTTGTTGCCGGTCATTTCGAAGTGGACGCCGCCGGCGTAGGTGCCTTCGGCATGGTGTACCTCGAAGAACCCCTTCATCTCGCGCAGAATGGCATCGACGCTGCGGGTCTTGTAGCCGCTGGATGCGGTGGTGGTGTTACCGTGCATCGGGTCGGAGCTCCACACCACCGAGCGGCCGGAGGCCTTGACTGCGCGCACCAGCGGCGGCAGCTTGTCGAGGACCTTGTCGGCGCCCATGCGGGCAATCAGTGTCAGCCGCCCCGGCAGGTTCTCCGGGTTGAGAATGTCGATCAGCCGCATCAGGTCATCGATGCTGGTGCTCGGTCCCACCTTTACGCCGACCGGGTTCTTGACGCCGCGCAGGAACTCGACGTGGGCATGATCGGGCTGCCGCGTGCGATCGCCGATCCAGAGCATGTGCGCCGAGCAGTCGTACCAGTCATTGGTCAGGCTGTCGCGGCGGGTGAGGGCCTGTTCGTAGCCCAGAAGCAGTGCCTCGTGGGAGGTGTACAGGCTGGTCTCGCGGATCTGAGGGGTATTTTCGGCATGGACGCCGCAGGCTTCCATGAACGCCAGCGTCTGGTCGATCTGGTTCGCCAGATGCTGGTACTTCTCACCCAGAGGGCTCTTCTCGACGAAGCTGAGGTTCCACTTGTGCACCTGGTGCAGGTCGGCGAAACCGCCCTGGGCGAAGGCGCGCAGCAGGTTCAGGGTGGCCGATGCCTGGTGATAGGCGCGCAGCAGACGCTGCGGGTCCGGTATCCGGGCTTCGCTGGTGAAGGCGAAATCGTTGATGATATCGCCACGGTAGCTCGGCAGCTCGATGCCTTCGCGTGTTTCGGTATCGGCCGAGCGCGGCTTGGCGAACTGGCCGGCCATGCGGCCGATTTTGACCACCGGACAGCTGCCGGCAAAGGTCAGCACCACGGCCATCTGCAGCATCAGCTGAAAGGTATCGCGAATCTTGTTGGCGTTGAACTCGGCGAAGCTCTCGGCGCAGTCACCGCCCTGCAGCAAAAACGCACGGCCCTCGGCCACCTGGCCCAGCTGCTGGTGCAGCGAGCGGATTTCACCGGCGAACACCAGTGGCGGTAGCCTGCCGAGTTCGTCTTCCACGGCGCGTACCGCGCTCGGGTCTGTATAGGTGGGCTGCTGCACGATCGGTTTTTCGCGCCAGCTGCCGGGGCTCCAGTCTTGCATCTTGTTGGCTTCTTGCTCGAACGGTTCTTGAAGGGTGGCCCCAGTTTACGGCAACAGGCACAAGAAACAAGCCGCAACAGCTCCTCCGGCTTCCGTGCCATACTGGTCTGCGCTGAAACAAAGGAGGGCGTGAGATGTCGGCTGAAGATCGCGAAAAAGGGCTCAGAGTTCGTACCGAGGTAATGGGCGAAGCGTTCGTCGAGCGTGCCATGGGCACGGCTGACGACTTCACCGAGCCGATGCAGGAGTGGATCAACGAGCATGCCTGGGGCTCCACCTGGCAGCGGGAAGGGCTGTCGCGGCAGACTCGCAGCTTGATCACCATAGCAATGCTGGCGGCGCTCAAGGCGCCGACCGAGCTAAAGGGACATGTGCGTGGCGCGCTGCGGAACGGCTGCAGCCGCGACGAGATCCGCGAGGTGCTGCTGCACTCGATGATCTATTGTGGCGCGCCGGCGGCGCAGGAGGCCTTTCGCGCGGCGAAGGAAGTGATCGACGCCTGGGAGGAGCGGTAACGCATAACCATTCAGGCTGTCTTGATGCCGCTGAGGTTGCGGAACGAGACTTCCTTGGCGGTGTTGAGGAAATCCACCATGAACTCGGCGTTCTTCTGATCCTCGCGTATAGCACCGTAGAGTGTGCACCAGACGCCTTTCTCGCCCAGCGGGCGCGCGGCGACGTAGTCGCGCTCAAGGTATTCGTGAATCGCCCAGTTCGGCAATGCCGAGACGCCGCGGCCGCTGGCAACCAGCTGCAGAATCATGACCGTGAGTTCGGCCGTGCGTATGTCGGCCGGTTCGACGGCGGCAGGGTCGAGGAAGTGGTTGAAGATATCCAGTTTGCCGTGGTCCACCGGATAGGTGATCAGGGTCTCCTGTGCCAGATCCTCCGGATGGATGAAGCGTCGTGCCACCAGACGGTGCTGTTTGGCGATCGCCAGTACCGACTCGTAGCTGAAGAGCGGGATATAGGTGATGCCGTTGCGCTGTTCGGGATCGGAGGTGATGACCAGATCAAGGTCGCCGCGGGCCAGTGCCGGCAAGGGCTGAAAGCTGAAGCCGCTGGACAGGTCCAGCTCGACTTCCGGCCAATGCTGGCGGAAATGGTCGATGGTCGGCATCAGCCAGTCGAAGCAGCTGTGGCATTCGATGCAGATATTGAGCCGCCCGGCCTCGCCACCGGCCAGGCGCGCGATGTCGCGTTCGGCGTTGCGGATCATCGGCAGCACGTCGTCGGCCAGGGTCAGCAGGCGCTGGCCGGATGAGGTGAAGCAGATCGGCTTGGTCTTGCGGATGAAAAGCGAGCAGCTGAGGCGGTCTTCGAGATCCTTGATCTGGTGGGACAGGGCCGACTGCGTCAGGTGCACCCGCTCGGCCGCTTCGACCAGACTGCCGGCATCTCGCAGTGCGGCCAGCGTCTTCAGGTGCCTCAGTTCGATCATGCCTCACTCCCGTCCTGGTGTAGTGAAAAGAATTATAGCGGTATTCGCGCACGGCGTGCGATGACGTGGCTGCGGCAGTGCTTGTATGCGGGAAAGAGTCGGCTGCGGGCCGCAGCCTGTGTCGTTCGGGCGATACCCCGGCGGGGCCGCCCGATCCGGGGTCACTTGACCAGCAGGAACTCCAGCAGCGCCTTCTGGGCGTGGAGTCGGTTTTCGGCTTCGTCGAAGACGATGGAGCGGGGGTCGTCGAGCATGTCCTCGCTGACCTCTTCGCCGCGGTGGGCTGGCAGGCAGTGCAGGAAAACGGCGTCCGGGTTCGCGAGGTCCATCAGTTTCGGGCTGACCTGAAAACCGGTGAACTGCTTTTCGCGCACCTTGGCCTCTTCTTCCTGACCCATCGAGGCCCAGACGTCGGTGGAGACGAGGTCGGTGCCCTTGACCGCTTCCTCGGGGTCGCGGAACAGCTGCACGCGATCGGCATGTTTCTCCAGCAACGACTGCATCGGCTCGAAGCCTTCCGGGCAGCAAATGTGCAGGCGGAAATCGAGCAGCGCCGCGGCGTTGATCCAGGAGTTGCACATGTTGTTGCCGTCGCCTATCCAGACCGCGGTCTTGCCCTGAATCGAACCGCGGCTTTCGTGGTAGGCCTGCATGTCGGCGAGCAGCTGACAAGGGTGGAAGTCGTCGGTCAGGGCGTTGATCACCGGCACGCGCGAGTATTTGGCGAATGTCTCGACGGTGGCATGCTCGAAGGTGCGGATCATCACCACGTCGACCATGCTGGAGATCACGCGGGCACTGTCCTCGATCGGTTCGCCGCGGCCCAGCTGGGTATCGCGGGACGACAGGAACATGGCGTGGCCGCCGAGCTGCGCCATGCCGGCCTCGAAGGAGACGCGCGTACGGGTGGAGGCCTTTTCGAAGATCATGGCCATCACGTGATTCTGCAGCGGCTCGTAGACCTGGCCTGCATTGCGCATCTGTTTCAGTTCCCCGGCCCGTTCGATCAGCCGCTTGAGCTCATCGGGGGTCAGGTCGTTCAACGTCAAAAAGTGTCTCGTGCTCATAGGTGGTATCTGCTCGTGCAGGTCCTCTGAGTGCGGCAATTGTTTATTGGATTGTTATCCCATTCGGGATCGAAATCAGGCTTCCCGATCATCCGCCGCGTAGATCTGGATCAGTTTGGAAAGCGTGTTTACGAGCAAGTCCGCCTCGCCGTCGGTCATGGTCAGCGGCGGCAGCAGGCGCACGACGCGACCGCCGCCGGTGATGTTCAGCAGGATGCCCTTGACCTTGGCCAGTACCGCGAGTTCGCTGCCGGCCTCGTTCAGTTCGATGGCGATCATCAGCCCCTTGTTGCGGATTTCGCGCACGTAGTCGGAACCGGCCAGCTGCTCACGGAAGCCGTCGCAGATGCGATCGCCCAGCAGCCGTGCGCGGGTGCAGAGGTTTTCGTCACGGATGGTGTCGACCACTGCCAGCGCCGCGGCGCAGGCCAGCGGGTTGCCGCCGTAGGTAGAACCGTGGGTGCCGGGCGTCAGTACCTCTGCAGCCTTGCCGCGAGCCAGGCAGGCGCCGATCGGTACGCCATTGCCCAACCCCTTGGCGGTGGTCACGACGTCCGGCAGGATGCCGTTGTGCTGATAGGCGAAATATTCGCCGGTACGGCCGTTGCCGGTCTGGACTTCGTCGAGCATCAGCAGCCAGTCGTTGCTGTCGCAGATTTCGCGCAGCTGGTTCAGGTAATCGTCAGCCGGGATGCGGATGCCGGCCTCGCCCTGCACCGGTTCCACCAGGATCGCAACCACATTGGGGTTGTTGGCGGCAATCGTGCGGATGGCGGCGGCGTCGTTGTAGGGCGCGCGGACGAAACCGCCGACCAGCGGCTCGAAACCAACCTGGACGGCGCGGTTGCCGGTGGCGCTGAGGGTTGCCAGGGTGCGGCCGTGGAAGGCGCCTTCCATGACGACGATAACCGGGTTGTCGATGCCTTTCTGATGGCCGTAGCGCCGGGCCAGCTTGATCGCGGCTTCGTTGGCTTCGGCGCCGGAGTTGCCGAAGAACACGTTGTCCATGCCGGAGATGGCGGTCAGGCGCGCAGCCAGATGCTCCTGCAACGGGATGCTGTAAAGGTTGGAGGTATGGATCAGCTTCGAGGCCTGCTCGGTGATCGCGTGGGTCACTGCCGGATGGGCATGCCCGAGACCGCAGACGGCGATTCCGGACAGGGCGTCCAGATATTTGTTGCCGTCGGTATCGTACAGCCAGGAACCTTCACCGTGATCGAAGGCCACGGAAAGGCGGTTGTACGTATTCATGATCGGTGTCGCGGCCATCTCCCTCTCCCTACAACGCAAAAAGGCAGCCCCGGCTGCCAGACAAAAGAAAGGCATTCTATGTAGATGGCCGTGCTTTGGCAATGCACCTGCATCGGTAACGGGATTTTAATCCTGGGGGGTTGTAATGCCGTTGTGGGGCCCAATATCCACTCCTGTGCGGGACAACGATGTTGCCTGTCGTTTTTTACCTGACCATAATGGTCGGATATGTGGTAGGCTATCGCCACCACGGTGTTCGCGCTTTGCGAGCGTCAGCATACCCAGGCATTCAAAGGTGTATCAATGAGCGTAGTCGATACCATCCAGGAGCAGATCGAGAAAAACCCCATTCTGCTCTACATGAAAGGCACCCCGCGATTCCCGCAGTGCGGCTTCTCGTCCCGCGCGGCCGAGGCGGTCATGAACTGCGGCGAGCGTTTTGCCTTCGTCAACATTCTGGAGAATCCGGAGATTCGTGCCGAACTGCCTAAATACGCCAACTGGCCGACCTTTCCGCAGCTGTGGGTCAAGGGTGAGCTGGTCGGCGGCTGCGACATCATCTGCGAGATGTCGGCGAGCGGCGAGCTCGAGACCTTGATCAAGCAGGTCGCCGCCGAGCTGGGCTCGGACGAATCCTGATTTTCCGGCAGGCCGCGCCTGAGCGCGGTTTGCCAATACCCCTTTCATCGGCGCGCCCGGACTGTCCGGGCGCGCCGATGGATTTTAGTGCTCAAATCTGACTATTTACGGAGAAGATAAGCAATGGGCGTACTCGTAGGAAAGCAAGCACCGGACTTCACTGCTGCAGCGGTTCTGGGCGACGGTCAGATCGTCGAAGGATTCAGCCTGAAAGAAGCGATCAGCGGTAAGTACGGTCTCGTATTCTTCTACCCGCTGGATTTTACTTTCGTCTGCCCCTCTGAGCTGATCGCACTGAACAACCGCATGGCTGCGTTCAAAGAGCGCAACGTCGAAGTGATCGGTGTGTCCATCGACTCTCAGTTCACCCACAACGCATGGCGCAACACCCCGGTCAACGAAGGTGGTATCGGCCCGGTCGAATACACCCTGGTTGCCGACGTCAAGCACGAAATCTGCCAGGCATACGACGTTGAAGCCGACGCCGGCGTCGCCTTCCGTGGTGCCTTCCTGATCGACCAGAACGGCGTTGTTCGTTCCCAGATCGTCAACGACCTGCCGCTGGGCCGTAACATGGACGAGCTGATCCGTCTGGTCGACGCGCTGCAGTTCCACGAAGAGCACGGCGACGTCTGCCCGGCTGGCTGGAACAAGGGCGACAAGGGCATGAACGCTTCTCCGGAAGGCGTTGCCTCTTACCTGGCCGAAGAATCCGGCAAGCTGTAAGCAGCCCCTGAAATGCAAAAAGGCCCGTCGATCGACGGGCCTTTTTTGTTTCTGGGTTGCGCGGTGAGCCTAATTTCGACCTAATTGCGGACCGCTTGGCAGGTCGCTGGACGAACCCCCGGATCGGAGGGTGGGTTTAGCGATGCATAGGCAGAATCTGGCCGTGTTCTGCATGATGCGGGCATCGCGTAACCCGCAATATCGATCGTAGTGCAGATCGATTGGTGTCGGCTGGCATCGCGGGTGTTGAATCGCATGGTTGTCCTAGCGCCCCTGGACCCAATCTACCTCAATCCACCCGGTCAATCCTCGTAATGGCGTGCTTCGAGCACCATGTCCCAGCCGCCGAGGTCTTTCCAGCGGTTGACGATGGAGCAGAACAGCTCCGCGGTCTTGCAGGTATCGTATAGCGCGGAGTGCGCTTTCTTGCCATCGAAGTCGATTCCGGCAACGTCGCAGGCGCGGGCCAGCACCGTCTGGCCATAGGCGAGGCCGGCAAGGGTGGCGGTATCGAAGGTCGAGAACGGATGGAACGGATTGCGTTTGATGTCGGCACGGGCCGAGGCGGCCTGGATGAAGCTGTGGTCGAAGGCGGCATTGTGCCCGACCAGGATGGCGCGTTTGCAGCTATGGGCCTTGATGGACTTGCGAATCGGCTTGAAGATGTTTTCCAGCGCCAGCGCTTCCGGTATCGCATCGCGCTCGGGATCGAAGGGGTCGATTCCGGTAAACTCGAGCGCGGAGCGCTCAAAATTGGCACCCTCGAACGGGTCGACCGCCTCGTCGAAGCACTGGTCGATCATCAGGTAGCCGGTTTCGTCCATGGTCAGCGTCACGGCGGCCACTTCGAGCAGGGCATCGGTGCGGGGGTTGAATCCGGCGGTTTCGACGTCGACAACGACGGGCAGAAAGCCGCGGAAACGGTCGGCCATCATTTGCGCAGTGGTGCTGTTACTCAAGTAATATCCTTAATGCTGCGGGCGGTGATCGAATCAGACGTCATTCTACCAGTCCGGCTCCGGTGCGACCAACTTCAGGGGTGAGGCGAAGGAATCTCCCGTGCAGGCGCCTGAAGCTAAGGAGCCTGTGCATAAGTCTCAATTGTCCTCTGCGGGTTCTGAAGCGTGCAGCTGCTAGGCGCAGCGTGCAGGCAATGGCCTTAGTCCTTGTCAAGCGCTGCAACAACGCAGATGCATGCTTCAGATCCCGCCCTGCGGGGCGTTCAGTGCGAACCGGACTCTTTGTTGCAGCTTCTCAACAGGCCCCGGCATGCCTTCGAAACTGCGCCGCGATTCCGGGTCGCGCTGAACGCCAGAGAATTATTGGGACTTATACACAGGCTCCCTACTAAAGAACCGCGGGCGCCGGTCGATAAACTGGCAGCAGATTGCCGAACGTTGAGGTGGGTGCTTTGATATCGCGATTTTCAGTCCTGTTGTGCGCCGGGCTCTTCGCCCAGTTGGCCTGGGGCGTCACCTTCCGGGCGGCGATCGACGACTCGCGCTGGGATCTCGAAGCGTCCAAGTTTAACTGCCGTCTGAGCCAGCCGGTACCGGATTACGGCCGTGCGCTGTTCGAGCAGGAGGCGGGCGAGGAGGTGCGTTTCCGGCTGCAGCCGGTGCTGCGCAGCCTCGCGGAGACTGAGGCGCTGCTGGTAGCCGAAGCGCCGCCCTGGCGGCCGGGCGCGGCGACGCACGTGATCGGTTCGGTTCGCGTCGACAGCGCCAGTGGCGAGATCAGCGTCGATCCGCCTTATGCGCGCCAGATGCTGGCTTTTCTGCATCAGGGCCTGGTGCCGACCTTTACTCGCGCGGGCTGGCAGGGAACATCGGAACCGTTGCGCGTCGGTGTATCGGCGGCGAATTTTCCGTCGGCATACCGCGAATACAGCGGCTGTGTGGAAGGTCTGCTGCCGGTCAACTACACCCAGGTGGCCCGTACCGCGCTGCTGTTTCCGTCCGCAACCACCGAGCTGTCGGACGCAGCCCGTCAGCGCCTGGACCTCATTGCCCTCTACATTCGCAATGATAGCGAGGTGCGGTCGGTCTATGTCGACGGTCATTCGGACAGTCTCGGGCGTCGTCTGCTCAACCGCGATCTGTCGAAGAAGCGCGCCGAGAGCGTGACCCGGTATCTGGTGGATCAGGGGGTTGACGAGGCCATGATCATCACCCGTTTTCATGGCGAGCGTTATCCGGTGGTACCCAACAGCTCCGCCGCCAATCGCGATCGCAATCGTCGCGTCACCGTGCGGCTGGAGCGAGAGTAAGGAATCTGCGAAGGAAGTAAGTCCCAATGCGTCTCTGGGGCTTGTTCCCAGGTTCCTTGTGGTTCCTGAATCCCCGGCTTTTCTGCTATAATGCGGCGCTTTTTCCAGGCGTCTCGATGGCCGGACCTTCAATGCTGTCCCCTCGACGTCTTTTCCGAACGACAGATTCCCGTTCCCGGCGGCCCGTTAGTGGCGGTCGGGTGATCTCATCTGGAGCTGACATGTCCGATATCAAAAAGGTTGTGCTGGCCTACTCCGGCGGACTCGATACTTCCGTTATCGTCCGCTGGTTGCAGGATACCTATAACTGCGAAGTCGTTACCTTCACCGCCGATCTGGGGCAGGGTGAAGAGGTCGAGCCGGCCCGCGCCAAGGCCCAGGCGCTGGGTGTCAAGGAAATCTACATCGAGGACCTTCGCGAAGAGTTCGTGCGCGATTTCGTGTTTCCGATGTTCCGTGCCAACACCATTTACGAGGGCGAGTACCTGCTCGGTACTTCGATCGCGCGTCCGTTGATCGCCAAGCGTCTGATCGAGATCGCCAACGAAACCGGCGCAGATGCCATCTCTCACGGCGCCACCGGCAAGGGTAACGACCAGGTTCGCTTCGAGCTGGGCGCCTATGCGCTGAAGCCGGGCGTCAAGGTCATTGCGCCCTGGCGCGAGTGGGATCTGACGTCCCGCGAAACGCTGATGAAGTACTGCGAAGACCACAATATCCCGGTCGATTTCTCTGGCAAGAAGAAAAAGTCGCCGTACTCGATGGACGCCAATCTGCTGCACATCTCCTACGAGGGCGGCATTCTGGAAGATCCCTGGGCCGAGGCCGAAGAGGACATGTGGCGCTGGTCGGTATCGCCGGAGCAGGCGCCGGATCAGCCGACCTACATCGAGCTGACTTACGAAAAGGGCGACATCGTCGCCATCGACGGCCAGCCGATGAGCCCGGCCACCGTGCTGGAAACGCTGAACAAGATCGGCGGCGCCAACGGTATCGGCCGTCTCGACATCGTCGAGAACCGCTTCGTTGGCATGAAGTCCCGTGGCTGCTACGAGACGCCGGGGGGCACCATCATGCTGCGCGCCCACCGTGCCATCGAGTCGATCACGCTCGACCGCGAGGCCGCGCACCTGAAGGATGAGCTGATGCCGCGCTACGCCGAGGTCATCTACAACGGTTTCTGGTGGTCGGAAGAGCGCAAGATGTTGCAGCAGCTGATCGACTACAGCCAGCGCAATGTCAACGGCGACGTCCGCCTGAAGCTGTACAAGGGCAATGTCGAAGTCGTCGGCCGTCGCTCCGCCGGCAGCCTGTTCGACGAGAGCATCGCCACTTTCGAGGACGATGCCGGTTCCTACAACCAGAAGGACGCCGAGGGCTTTATCAAGCTCAACGCACTGCGTATGCGGATCGCCGCCAGCAAGGGCCGCAACCTGCTGGAAGACTGACCCATCGCCGTAAATATCCCGAAAAAAGCCCGCTCAGCGGGCTTTTTTGTGTCTGTTCAGTGCGGTCTAACCCATACTGCTAGCAGGCGTTTACTGCAATCGGCGCATCGGCTGTGGTAACTTTGCGGCCCCTTTTCTGTCTGCGGTTCTATGGATTCCTACCTCGAAGGCAAAACAGCGCTTGTCGTTGACAGCAATCGCGATGATCTGAGCAACCTGCGCGGGCTGTTGGGACAGCTTGGCCTGGCGTCGGTGGCGGCGGCGACGTCCGCCAATATGGCGGTCAGTTATCTCGCTGCCCAGTCCTTCGATTTCTGTTTCGTCGCCTACGACCTGGGCCTGCAGGCCAAGAACGGACTGCAGGTGATACAGGAGGCGACGCTCGACGGCTCCCGTCGCTATCGTGACTGTTTCGTGCTGATAGCCGGTGCAGAGCAGGCGCAGGTTTTGGCGGGCGCTCTGGAGTACGCCCCCGATGCCTGCCTTGCCAAGCCCTTCGATATGCAGCGGTTGCGCCAGTGTCTCGACCGGCTCGGCCAGGTCAAGACATTGTTGCTGCCACTCGAGGAGTGCCTCGACCAGAGGAACTGGCAAGGCGCGCTGGAGCGGGGCGAACAGGCGCAGGCGCAGTATCCCGGGGTGCGGCCCTACCTGCAGCGGCTGCGGGGAATCGCGCTATTGCACCTTCAGCGTTACCGCGAGGCGGAGGCGCTATTTGCCGAACTGGCGCAGGAACGCGTCTGTGACTGGGCCGATATCGGACAGGGGGTGGCGCTTTATCATCAGGGGCGTTACCGAGAAGCCCGGGAATGCCTGGCGCACCTGACCGGACAGAATCAGACGGTATCCGAGGCCTTTCTGATGCAGGCCCGCTGCGAGCGGGTGCTGGGTCGCTGGCAGGAGGCGCAAATGCTGTTGCGCAAGGCGACGATACTGCAGCCGGCGATGCCGCAGTTGCAGGCGGACCTTGCCTGTTTGCTGGCGCTGAGCGGCGACTGGTCGCAGGCTGCAACGGCGTATCGGGGGGCGGTCGTCCATGGCCGTCATTCGCCGTTTCAGCGAGTCGATTGCTACTACGGGTTGGTCGAATCGCTGCTGCAGCAGGTGGAGCAGGGCGTTTCCCCGTCATCGGCCGCGGCGGAGGCCGAATGCGTGCGCACGCTCGAGAGTGCGGTGCGGGATTTCGACGGCGAGCCGGCGGTGATCTTTCGCAGTCGTCTGCTGGCGGCGCGCCTCTACCGGCGCAGCGGTAATACCGCGATGGCCGAGCAGGCGGCGCGCTATGCGTTCGAGCGTTTTGCTCAGTTGACGGTGTCGGAACAGGCGGAGCTGGCTGACCTGCTGGTCGATGGGCTCGATTCCAGCTCGCTGGCGGAAGCTGCGCAGCAAAAGCGTCAGGAAGCGATGCGGGCGCTGGTCTCGCTCGATTGGGGGCGCAGCAACCTGGCGGCGATGCTCAGTTATCGAAAGAAGGAATATGAGAAGGCCTACGACGGCTTCTGCGAGGCAGAGCGGCTGCGCGGAGGCAACCCGGGAGTGATGCTCAATCTGGTGCAGGCGGGTCTGGAGGTGGCCCGTCATCAGTCGCCACGCGCTCCGGACATACTCCGTCATTGTGATGAGCTGCTCTACGGCTCGCAGATCGGTGCGCTCAGCCAACGTCAGCAGGAACGCTATCGGTCGCTCTGTCAGCGTCTGGGTGATCTCAACCGGGCGCGGCGCGGGGGCGGTGCCGAAACAGCTGTCTGAGGGTGGTGATCAGAGGAAAGATTCGTCGTCTTCTATCAGTATCCGGGATTGTTCTGGCGTCGAACGTTCGCTATCTTGTGTGCCTTCGGTCTCGGGGCGCATGAAATTGCGGGCCAGCTTCCGGCTCAGCAGTTTTTTCTGCGATGCCTGCGGGAAGTCGGTGAATAGAATGATATTTTTGGCGATAAGTATCTCTACGATGTCTTCGATGATACGAATCGTGCCGGCGTCCGAGCGCTCGAGGAACTCCTCCGGCGAAAATGAACTGTCATTGATCGACAGGAAGTCGAGAACCTCGCGATCCTTCATGTCGACCGCTTCTGCGCCAGTTTCGGCGGTTTCGGTCAGTCCGACGATCCGGCCTTCCGGGTTGCGTATGGCGTAGAGCATCAGGTCACGATTTAATAATAAGTTAGTGGGGTCGCGTGCTAGTATGGGGTTCGCGATCCGAGCAGGTCAAGGAAATGGACGACATTCAGGATCCCCTCCTCAGCTGTCTGGTCGAGCTGACCAGGCAGAATCACAATCCACTGTCGGCCGAGGTGCTCAGCGCGGGATTGCCGCTTGAGAACAACCGGCTGACGCCGAGACTTTTCGTGCGCGCAGCACAGCGTGCCGGCCTCAAGGCGCGGGTACTGCCCCGCGAGCTGCGCCAGATATCGCCGCTGGTGTTGCCGGCTGTGCTGCTGCTGGAGGACGGCGGCGCCTGTATTCTGCAGGAACTCGATCTCGACGACGATTCCGCACTGATCATTCAGTCGGAAAGCGGCGGCAAGCATCGTATCCGACTCGACGAACTCGAGCAGCATTACACCGGTTATGCGATTTTCGTGCGGCTCGAGTACCGCTTCAGCGAGCGCGTCTCCAAGGTGCTCGAGGACCGCGAGGGTCACTGGTTCTGGGGCACGCTGAAACGCTCCTTTCATATCTACCGGGACGTGCTGCTGGCGTCGTTTCTGATCAACCTGTTCGTGCTGGCAAGCCCGCTGTTCGTGATGAACGTCTACGACCGGGTGGTGCCCAACAGTGCCATCGAAACGCTCTGGGTGCTGGCGGTCGGCCTGTTCGTGGTCTACCTGTTCGACTTCGGCCTGAAGATGCTCCGGGCCTATTTCATCGAGGTGGCCGGCAAAAAGACCGATGTGCTGCTGTCGGCCATGCTGTTCGAGAAGGTGCTGTCGCTCAAGTACAGCGCCATGCCCCGGTCGGTGGGTTCATTTGCCAGTAATCTGCGGGAATTCGAGAGCATTCGCGCGATGCTCAGCTCAACCGTCAACACGGTGCTGATCGATATCCCGTTCGCGTTGATTTTCCTTGGCGTCATCCTGCTGATTGGCGGTCCGCTGGTCATCGTGCCGGTGGCGGCGATTCCGGTGATCTACCTCTTTTCGCTGCTCGTGCGGCCGCGGCTGCGCGAATCGGTGGAGAAAACCTTCGAGTCGGCGTCGCAGAAGAACGCGACCCTGGTCGAAAGCCTGACGGCGATGGAAACGGTCAAGACTCAACGCGCCGCCTCGCCGTTGCAGTTGCGCTGGGAGCAGGCCGGCGGCTATATCGCGCGCTGGGGGTTGCGCTCTCGCATGTTGTCGTCCTCGGTGGTCAACTTCGCCGGCCTGATCCAGCAACTGACTTCGACCGCGCTTGTGATCTTCGGCGTCTACCTGATTACCGAGCGCGAACTCACCCTCGGCGCCCTGATCGCCTGCGTTATCCTCTCGGGACGGGTAATCGCGCCGATGGGGCAGCTGGCCGGGCTGGTGACCAACTTCCACCAGGCTTCCACCGCATTGAAGACGCTCAATCAGATCATGGATCTGCCCGAGGAGCGCGACGCCGAGCGTCACTTCGTACACCGGCCTGAGCTCAAGGGCGATATCGAGTTCAACCAGGTCAGCTTCGGCTATCCGGGTGAGCAGCAGAAGGCGCTCGATGACGTCTCCTTCCGTATCAAGGCGGGGGAGAAAGTAGCGCTGATCGGACGCATCGGCTCCGGCAAGTCGACCATCGAGAAGCTGTTGATGGGGCTGTACAGCGCCGGTGAAGGCGCGATTCGCGTCGACGGTATCGATATCAACCAGATCGACCCGGTCGACCTGCGGCGTCACTTTGGCTACGTTCCGCAGGATATCATGCTGTTCGCCGGCACCCTGCGCGACAACATCACCCTCGGAACGCCCTACGCCAGCGACGAACAGGTGGTGAAGGTGGCGCAGCTGGCCGGCGTCGATCACTTCGTCAACCGGCATCCGCTCGGTTTCGACATGCAGGTCGGCGAGCGCGGCGCGGCGCTGTCGGGCGGCCAGCGGCAGGCGGTAGCGGTGGCTCGGGCGCTGATTCACGACCCTTCGGTGCTGATCCTCGATGAGCCGTCGAATGCGATGGACAACTCGTCGGAAGAGCTGTTGAAACAGCAACTGACGGACTATGCTCGCGAGCGGACGCTGTTGCTGGTGACCCACAAGATGTCGTTGCTGACGCTGGTGGACCGGTTGATCGTGATCGATGGCGGCAAGGTCGTGGCCGACGGGCCCAAGCAGGCCGTACTGGAAGCGCTGAAGCAGGGACGCCTGCAGATCCGCAAGTAGTCAGGGACGTGATGAAAAGGTCAGTGTCGAAGCAGGATACCCGTTTTATGGCCAGCATCAGCGAGGCGATGCTGGAGCAGACGCCGCGCAGTGCCCGTGTCCTGCTGTGGGCAATGGCGCTGTTCGTGCTGCTGGCGATCGTCTGGGCCAACGTGGCGGAACTGGATGAAATCAGCCGTGGCGACGGTGAAATCATCCCGTCCAGCCAGCTGCAGGTGGTGCAAAACCTGGAAGGCGGTATCGTTTCCGAGATCATGGTCCACGAAGGGGACCTGGTGGAAAAGGGACAGGTGCTGCTGCGCATCGATGACACCCGTTTCTCCAGCTCGTTCAACGAAAACCGGGTGCGCGAGTACGAACTTATTGCCAAGCAGCTGCGCCTGCAGGCCGAAGCCGATGGCGCCAGCTTCGAGGTCCCGGACGATTTTCCCGCTGCTTATCGGCACCTGCTGGAACGTGAACGCAACCTCTATAATGCCCGGACACAGGAGCTTTACACCGGCCAGCAGATCACCCAGCGTCAGCTGGAGCAGCGGCGCCAGGAGCTGAAGGAGGCCCATTCGCGGATCGATCAGCTGCAGAGCAGCTACAATCTGCTGCTCAAAGAACTCAACATCATGAGGCCGCTGGTCGGGGAAGGGGTGATCTCGGAAGTCGAGTACCTGCGCACCCAGCGCCAGGTCAATGATCTGAAAGGCGACCTCTCCGCCACCCGGCTCAGCGTCCCGCGCATCGAGTCGGCCATCGCCGAGCAGGAAAGCCGGCTCGACGAGGGGGAACTGCAGTTTCGTACCGAGGCGCGCAGCGAACTGAACGAAGTCAGCGGCGAGCTGGCACGGCTGCGCGAAGCAATGGAAGGCATGCAGGACAGGATTACCCGCACCGAGGTGCGTTCGCCGGTCAAGGGGACGGTCAAGGAGCTGATGGTCAATACGGTCGGCGGTGTGGTGCAGCCCGGTGACGAGCTGCTCAATATCGTTCCCTGGGAGGACCGCCTGCTGGTGGAGGCACGTATCCGTCCGTCCGATATCGCCCAGATCCGCGCCGGCTTGCCGGCGGTGGTCAAGGTGTCGGCCTATGACTTCTCGATTTACGGCGGCCTGGACGCCAGGGTGGTGTTCGTCTCGCCGAGTACTATCCTTGACGAGGAAAAGCAGGCGTACTACCGGGTGCGGCTGGAGACGGACAACCCCTATCTCGGTAACAGTGACAAACCGTTGCCGCTGATCGCGGGCATGACCGTGAGCGTCGATATCATGACCGGCAAGAAGACCGTCATGGACTACCTGCTGAAGCCGATTCTCAAAGCCCGCAACAGGGCCCTGACGGAACGCTGAGATGCAGCTAGGGATATACACTACACAGGGAAATGTGCTGGAGCGCTGGCAGCGCTTGCTGGCCGACGTCACACCGCTACAGCTGTCCGAAGCGGCGCTGTCGGAGGGTGTAAAGGACGGGGTGCTGCTGATCCATCTGGAGTCGCTGTCGCCGGAGCGGCGCAAAACGCTGTTCCAGGCATTGCAGGTCCGCGGGCAGCTTTACGCGGTGTTGACCGACCGCCCGCAGGATGACGAGGGTATCAGGCTCCTCGCTCTCGGGGCCCGGGGCTATGCCAGCACCTTCATCACCGGTTCGTTGCTGCAGCAGCTGATCGAGACGCTGTGTCGCGGGGATATCTGGGCGAGCCCGGTGGTGATGCAGAAGCTGCTCAGGCGTTTGTTGAACGGTCAGCCGGCGGAATTGCTGTCGGTCCAGGCCGAACGGCTTGGCATCGTGGCCAATCTCAGCGAGCGCGAGCAACAGGTCATGGACATACTCGTGACCGGCGCCAGCAACAAGCTTATTGCACGAAAATTGGAAATAACCGAAAGAACGGTAAAGGCGCACATCAGTGCCATACTGAGAAAAACGGGCGCGGGCGACCGTGTCTCGCTGATCCTTATGGCAAAGGAGCAGGAGCGTCTACACTGAAGTGTTAGCGGGAACCCGAAGGAGACAGGAAAAATGGGCCTCAGGACAGGGATTATCGCCGGAACGGCATTGATGTCGGCGATTCAGGTGGCCAACGCCACCTCTATAACGGATGTAATTACGGACAATATGGTCAGGAACCCGGAGGTGGCCGCGGCGCTCAATGCCCGCAATGCGGTTCGGGAAGAGGTGCGGGAGGCCATGGGGGGGCTGTATCCCGATATCGATGCCCTGCTGGGATGGGGACGTGAATGGACCGATGACCCGAGCACCCGGGCGGCGGAAGAACCGTTCGGCGGCGATGGCGATGTGGATCTGTGGCGCAGCGAGGCGACGCTCAGCTTCCGCCAGATGTTGTTTGACGGACTGGGTACCCAGAGCGAGGTGGCGCGTCAGGAAGCACGGCTGCGCTCAGCCGATGCGCGGGTGCGTGAGGCTGCGGAACGGTTTGCGCTCGACGCCACCCGGCATTACCTCGACGTGGTGCGCCGCCAGGAGCTGTTGCGTCTGGCGAAGCTGACGCTCGAGAATCACGTCACCATCTATGACCAAATCCGGCGCCGCTCGGAGTCCGGTCTCGGCAGTCTGGCGTCGATCCAGCAGGCGGAGAGCCGTCTGGCGCTGGCGGAAGTCAATGTGCTGGCGGCCGAGAACAACCTGCGCGATGCGCGCGCGAACTACATCCGCGTCGTCGGCGCCGAGCCGCCGACGGATTATGAAGTGCCAATGGACCTCGTAATGCCGGCGAGCTTCGAGGCGGCGCGGGAGGCGGCTGCCACGACCCAGCCGACGCTGCAGGTCGCCGAGGCGGATATCGAGGCGGCCCAGGCGCAGTATGATGCGGCCTACAGCCGTCTGTACCCGACGCTGCACTTCGAGGCGGAACGTACCTGGTACCACGATATCGACGGTATCGAGGGGCAGAATGAAGATCTGACCGCCATGCTGCGGCTGCGCTACAACATTTTCAACGGCGGCACCGACAAGGCGCGCATTCGCCGCACCCAGCACCAGATCCACGAGGCGGAAGAGATTCGTAACAGCGCCGACCGCCAGGTCGAGCAGTCGCTGGGCCTGTCCTGGAACGCCTACGAGATTCTCGGACAGCAGGTGGGATTCCTCGAGACCTATGTCAGCACTGCCGAGCAAACCCGCGATTCGTACAAGAAGCAGTTCGATATCGGACAGCGCTCGCTGCTCGACCTGCTCGATACCGAAAACGAGGTGTTCTCGGCGCAGAACAGCCTCACCGACACCTCGTTCGACTATCTGCTGTCGCAGTACCGCGTCTACAACGGCATGGGCCAGCTGCTCGAGGCGCTCGAAATCCAGCCGCCTGCGGACGTGGTCGTGAACGAGTCCGCCGAAATGGCGGAGGCCGGCCAGTAACGGGCCGGTTTGCATCTGTAAAGGTGGCTGGATAGAATCCGCGCTGCCTAAACATATGGATCCCCAGGGTTGCATGGCGCAACCCTTTTTATTTTAGGGTGCGGCGCACGCGATGAAATCACACAAGCTCCTCGAGGCCCCGGTGCCGATGCGGCTGGTCGGGCCGCTGCGGATGACCGGCCATATCGTCGATGACAAGGTCACGGTTCCGCTGGCGACCTATGAAACGCCGCTCTGGCACTCGGTCGGGCGTGGCGCCCGCATTTCGGTGCTCGCCGGCGGTATCCGGACCTCCGTCATCGACGAACGCATGACCCGATCAATTCTGCTCGAGGCGGACGATGCCCTGGCGGCGCATCAGGCGATCGAATCGCTCAAGGCTCGCCAGCAGGAGCTCAACGAGGTCGTGGCGCAGAGCAGCCGCTTCGCCAAGCTCATTGACATGCATTCACAGGTGGTGGCCAATCTGATTTACCTGCGGCTGGAGTTCACCACCGGCGACGCCTCGGGTCACAACATGGTGACCAATGCCGCCGACAGGCTGATCCCCTGGATTCTGACGCAGTATCCACAGCTGCGTTATTCGTCGATTTCCGCCAACTACTGCTCCGACAAGAAGGCCACCGCGGTCAACGGTATCCTCGGGCGCGGCAAGTACGTCGTCACCGAACTGCTGGTGCCGCGCGAGCTGTGCGAACGCCGGCTGCATACGACACCTGAAAAGATCGTCGACCTCAATATCAAGAAAAATCTCATCGGAACCCTGATCGCCGGCGGCATCCGCAGCGCCAACGCACACTACGCCAACATGCTGCTGGCGTTCTACCTGGCCACAGGGCAGGACGCAGCGAACATCATCGAGGGGTCTCAGGGTGTGGTGCACGCCGAGGTGCGAGACGGCGATCTTTATTTCTCCTGTACGCTGCCGAATCTCATTGTCGGCACCGTCGGCAACGGCAAGGGGCTGGACTTCGTCGAGCGCAATCTGGAACTGCTCGGCTGCCGCGAGGAGCGCGAGCCCGGCGCCAATGCCCGCCGGCTGGCGGCCATTTGCGGCGCCACCGTCCTCTGCGGCGAACTGTCGCTGCTGGCGGCCCAGACCAATCCGGGCGAGCTGATGGAGGCTCACCTCAAGCTGGAGCGATAATGTCGGACCCGACCAACGAGCGCAAGATCGAGCATATCCGTGCCATCGAGCGCGACCCCGAGATCGAGCGCAACGGTGCCCACTTCGATCGCATACGGCTGCGGCACCGGGCGTTGCCGCAGCTTGACCTGGCGGCGGTAGACCCGTCGACGACCTTCCTCGGCAAGCGCCTGAGCTTCCCGCTGCTGATCTCGTCGATGACCGGCGGCGACCACGAACTGGTCCGGCGCATCAACTGCAATCTGGCCGAAGCCGCCGAACGCTGTCAGGTGGCACTGGCGGTTGGGTCGCAGCGGGTGATGTTCACTCAGCCCGAGGCGCGTGCCAGCTTCGAACTGCGCAGCCTGGCGCCGACGACCGTACTGCTCGGCAATATTGGCGCCGTTCAGCTCAACTACGGTTTCGGTTTGCCACAATGCGAGGAAGCGGTGGCGGTACTCGGCGGCGACGGGCTTTACCTGCATCTCAATCCGCTTCAGGAAGCGATCCAGCCGGAAGGGGATACCAATTTCGCCGGTCTCGCGTCACGCATCGGCGAACTGGTCGATCAGCTCCCGGTACCTGTGATCCTCAAGGAGGTCGGCTGCGGGCTGGCGCCGGAGGATATTGCTGCAGGGCTCGGGCAGGGCGTGCAGTATTTCGACCTGGCGGGCAGCGGCGGCACCTCCTGGAGCCGTATCGAACACCATCGTCGCGGTGACCGCGACGACAGCGCAGGGCTGCGTTTCCAGGACTGGGGCATCCCCACGCCCACCGCGCTGCGGCTGGCACAGCCCTTTGCCGATCGCGCCACTCTGATCGCCAGCGGGGGGCTCAGAGATGGGATTGATATGGCGAAATCTGTTATACTCGGCGCCTCGCTGTGCGGCCTGGCGGCGCCCTTTCTGCGCCCGGCGATGGACTCTGCGGACGCCGTGGTCAAGGTCATCGAACAGCTGCGCAGAGACTTTACAATCGCCATGTTTCTGCTTGGCACTCCGGATATCGCGTCGTTGTTCAAGAATCAGGCTCTCATTCTTGAGGAGCGTTGAGGAACCAAACCACCTATGTCAGTCGGTATTGATGAAATAAGCTTCTATACCTCGAATTACTTCCTGGATCTGCGGTCGCTGGCACTGGCCCAGCAGACTGATCCGGACAAGTATTACGTCGGTATAGGGCAGGAGAAAATGGGCATGGCGGCGCCGGACGAGGATATCGTCACGATGGCGGCCAATGCTGCGCTGCCGCTGGTGGAAGCGGTGGGCTCCGAGCGCATCAGCACCCTGATGTTCGCCACCGAAACCGGCATCGATCAGTCCAAGGCCGCTGGCGTTTACGTGCATCGATTGCTGGGCCTGAACCCTAACTGTCGCGTGGTCGAGCTCAAACAGGCTTGCTACAGCGCCACGGCGGCGATTCAGATGGCCTGCGCCCTGGTCGCACGCCAGCCGGAGCAGAAAGTGCTGGTGGTGGCGTCGGACGTGGCCCGCTACGAGCTCAATACGCCGGGCGAGGCGACCCAGGGCTGCGGCGCCGTGGCGATCATGATCACCGCCAATCCGCGGCTGGTCGAAATCGATCCAGAGGTCGGCAATTACACCGAGGATGTCATGGACTTCTGGCGTCCGAACTACCGCGTGACCGCACTGGTGGACGGCAAGTATTCGACCAAGATCTATCTCAAGTCGCTGAAGAAGGCCTGGGAGCATTTCCGTGAGGCCAGCCCGCTGACATTCGATGACTTCAGCCATTTCTGCTATCACCTGCCGTTCGGGCGCATGGCGCAGAAAGCGCACCAGCAGCTGGCCAAGCTCAACAAGAGCGGACTCGATGCCGGGCAGCTGGAACAGCAGATCGAAGACACCCTGTCCTACAACCGCATCATCGGTAACAGCTATACCGCCTCCATGTACATCGGCCTGACATCGCTACTGGAGAACTGCGGTCACAACCTCGCCGGCAAGCGTATTGGCTTCTTCAGTTACGGCTCAGGCTGCGTCGCCGAATTCTTTTCCGGCCGGGTGGTCGAGGGTTATGAGCGTCACCTGCACCGCGACAGGCACCAGCAGATGCTCGATGCCCGCCAGGAGATCGGCTACGAGGAGTACCTTGAGCTGTACCGTTATCCGGATCCGCGCGACGGTGAGCATCTGGAGATTCCGGCCAGTACCCGCGGCCGCTTCCGCCTGGCGGCGATATCCCACCACAAGCGTGAATATATCGAGTGCTGAAACGGGTCTGCGCCCCGGGCAAGATCATCCTCAGCGGGGAACACGCGGTCGTCTACGGCAAGCCGGCCCTGGCGCTGGCCGTAGACCGCCGCATGCACGTGAGCTTCGAGCCGGACCGGTTGCCACGCCTTAGCTGGCATACCGGGGAGCGTGCCCACAGCCTCGGCCTCGACAAGTTTTCCTCGCTGCGGCGCCGGCTCGACAGTTACTTCGAGCGTTATCTCAGGGGCGAATTGAGCATCGGCCAGATCCTGCGCAAGCCCGGCGAGCTGGTCTTCTACGCCGTCGACATGGCGCGTCTGTTGTCGGGGCTGGAACAACTGCCGAAGGGCCGGGTGCGCATCGATTCCGACATTCCCATTGGCGCAGGTATGGGGTCCTCCGCCGCGCTGATCGCCTGCCTGCTTAAACTTTTCGGACATTTCGACAACCGCGACGAACTGGTGCGGCAGGTACGTCATTGCGAACGCCTGCAACACGGGCGCGGCAGCCTTATCGATGCCGCAACCGTCTGCCTCGGCGGCTTGGTACGGGTACAGGGCGAGTCCATCGATTCTCTGCCGCTGCCGCCGGGAGGCCTCGGCGAAGGCTGGTACTGGGTCTACACCGGTACACCGTCCAGCAGCACCGGTACCTGCGTCGAGCATGTCCGTACGGGCTTTGCGGACTCCGATATCTGGAGCGAGTTCGCCGATATCAGCGCGCGTTTCGAAGCTGCGCTGGGGCAGGACGAGCCGGTTGCGGAGCTGCTGCGCGCCAATCACCGGCTACTGACACGGATCGGGGTGGTGCCGGCCGAATGCGGCCGCTTCGCCGAGCGTGTGGAGCAGCGCGGTGGCGCGGCCAAGATCTGCGGCGCCGGCGCCGTTTCCGGCGACAGGGGCGGACTGATGCTGGTCTGGCTGCCCGAGGGCTCGCCGCAGTCGCTGCAGCTGCCACGTGACTGGCGCTGGGGCCCGTTGCACGAAGACCGCCAGGGCGTGCGCTTCGAATCGTAGGATGGAATGAGCGCAGCGAATTCCACCCTGCATGACCCAAAACATCGGGACGCTTTGGGAGATTTGCTTTGACACAGGCGGATAACTGGAACGAAATCCGGGTTTCGGCGCCGGGCAGCATCATGCTGATGGGGGAGCACGCGGTGCTGTTCGGCGAACGGGCGATCGCCTGCGCTGTCGACCGCTACATGCGGGTGCGTATTGTTCGTCGCAACGACCGTGAAGTGTGGGTGCGCTCGGCACTGGCGAACGCCCATGGCACGCTCGATTCCCTGCCGCAAGAGCCGCAACTGAGCTTCGTGCTGGCCACCATCGAACGCTATGCCGATCGCCTGCCGGCCGGATTCGAGCTGGAGGTCGCATCGGAATTTTCCCATACCGTCGGCCTCGGTTCCTCGGCCGCGGTGACGGCGGCATTGGTCGCGGCGTTGCAGGCTTATTCCGCTTCAGATACCGCGCCGGAAGCCGTTTTCGATGCCGCGCTCGGTGTTATTCACGCGGTGCAGGGGCGCGGTTCCGGTACCGATCTGGCGGCGAGCGTATACGGTGGCCTGATAAGCTATACGGTGTCGCCGCGGCGTATCGACCGGCTACCGGGGCTGCCCGCCATCAGTCTTTACTACAGCGGCTACAAGACCCGCACGCCCGAGGTACTGGCACGGGTCGAGGCGGCAGCGAAAGGCTACGAAGGGCTTCACCGCGGGCTTTACCGTCTGATGGGCGCAACCTGCGAGCAGGCGGAGGATGCGATCTCGCGGCAGGATTGGGCCGCGCTTGGCCGGCTGATGAATGTCTACCAGGGGCTGATGGACGCGCTGGGCGTCAACGATGCCACCCTGGCGCAGATGGTCTACCGGTTGCGTCAGAACCCGCAGGTGCTCGGCAGCAAGATCAGCGGTTCTGGGCTTGGCGACTGCGTGCTGGCGCTGGGTGCGGACGTAACGCTGGCGAACGACTATGAACGGATTCCGGTGGCGGTCAGCCCGGAGGGGGTTAGCGTTGAGTATCACTAAGCAAGAGGTTATTCAGGCGCGCCTGCCCGCGGCGCTGGTGCCGCTGGACCAGGCCGAGGCGTTCGCGCCGAGCAATATCGCGCTGTGCAAGTACTGGGGCAAGCGCGATGCCGAGCTGAACCTGCCGATCAACAACAGCCTGTCGGTTTCGCTTGGGCACCTGGGTACCCGCACACTGCTGCAGAATGCCGCCGACGGCGTCGACCGGGTGTTCCTCAATGGTGTCGAGCAGGCGCGCGACACGCCGTTCGCGGCCAAGCTACTGGCCTTCGTGGAGCTGTTCCGGGCAGGGCGCGCGCTGCCGGTGCACGTTCATACCGAGAACAATATTCCCACCGCCGCGGGACTGGCGTCGTCCGCTTCGGGCTTCGCCGCCCTGACGCTGGCGCTCGACCGCTGGTTGCAGCTGGGATTGGCGCCGGAGGTACTGTCGGCCTTCGCCCGCATGGGCAGCGGAAGCGCCTGTCGCTCGGTGTTCGAGGGTTTTGTCGAATGGCGTGACGGTATCCACGACGATGGCATGGACTCCCATGGTGTACCGCTCGCGGCGCACTGGCCGGGCTTGCAGATTGGCCTGGTCAAGGTTGCCACCGGCGAAAAGTCGGTGGGCAGCCGCGCCGGTATGCAACGCACGATCGAAACCGCACACCTGTACCAGAGCTGGCCGCTGCAGGCGGCCGCGGACCTCGATAAACTGCACCGGGCGATCGACTCGGCAGACTTCGCTCTGCTGGGGCAGACCGCGGAGCAGAATGCGCTGTCGATGCACGCCACCATGATCGCCTCCTGGCCGCCGCTGCTGTACTGGCAGCCGGAGTCGGTGGCGGCGATGCAGCAGGTCTGGCAGCTGCGTGAGCAGGGGCTGGACCTGTATTTCACCATGGATGCCGGCCCCAACCTCAAGCTGCTGTTCCAAGCCCGGGACCGCGACGCGGTCGAGCAGGCTTTCCCCGGCCTCGAAGTCGTGGCCCCGTTCGGCGACTGAGATGACCGATGCCGTAACGGGCTTCGTGCTGAGCCGCCAGCAGCGGGACACCCGCGACGGCATCGAACTGCGCTATTGGCTCAGTACCGATGCCGGCGCGCTGCCGGTTTCGCTGCCGGCGCAGGAAGCGGTGCTGTTCGTGCGCGAGGGCGACGAGGTGCGGGTCGCCAGCGCGCTGGCGGGACTTGAAGGCTGGCGCCTGGAGGCCCGCCCGCTGAAGGACCTCACCGGGGCGCCGGTCGCGGCGTTGTACTGCCGCAGCCTGAAGCTGTTCCGGCAGGTGATCGAGCGGCTGCAGGGTGCAGAGGTAGCGCTGCTGGAGGACGATATCCGGCCGGTGGATCGCTACCTGATGGAGCGTTTCATCCAGGGCGGGGTCGAGGTGCAGGGCCTCGACGGCGGCACACCCCGCTTGCGTCCCAGCGATTACCGACCACGCCTGCGAATGTTGTCGATCGACCTCGAAACCACGCTCAGTGCCGACCGAATTCTTTCCATCGGCCTCAGCGGCGGGAGCTACAACCGGGTGCTGCTGTGCGGCCAGGGTGTCGATCTCGACTGGCTCGAGTTCGTGCCCGACGAGCGCCGACTGCTGGAACGGCTGATGGAGGAGGTCGAATCCGTCGATCCCGATATCTTCATCGGCTGGAACGTCATCGATTTCGATTTCCGGGTGCTGGATCAGCGTGCCCGGGCGCTCGGGCTCAAGCTGCGGCTGGGGCGGGACCGGGACCCGCTGCAGCTGGTGCGCGGCGGCCAGGGCAAGTCGTTCGTGCGTCTTGGCGGGCGGCTGGTGGTCGACGGGATCGACACCCTGCGCGGTGCCACCTTCCAGTTCGAGAGTTTTTCCCTCGAATTCGTCGCCCGGGAGCTGCTTGGGCGCGGCAAGCTGATCGACCATGTCGACAATCGAGGTACCGAAATCCAGCGTCTGTACCGCGAGGACCCGGTGGCCCTGGCCCGCTACAACCTGGAAGACTGCGCGCTCGTGCAGGATATCTTCGCCCATGCCCAGCTGCTGCACTACCTGATCGAGCGCGGTCGCCTGACCGGCCTGCCGCTGGACAAGGTCGGTGGCTCGGCGGCGGCGTTCGACAACCAGTACCTGCCGCGGCTGCACCGTGCCGGCTACGTTGCCGCCGAGTACGCCTCCGGCGTCAGCGGCCTGTCGATTCCGGGCGGTTTCGTCATGGAGTCGCGGCCGGGGCTTTACCGCCAGGTGTTGGTGCTGGACTTCAAGAGCCTGTACCCGAGCATCATCCGCACCTTCTGCGTCGATCCCTGCGGTCTGGCCGAGGGGCTGCGTGAAGGGGCCAATCCGGACGATCTGGTGCCGGGTTTCAACGGTGCCATCTTCGCCCGCAGCCGCAGCATCCTGCCGGCGATCATCGAGCGCCTGTGGCAGGCGCGGGACGAGGCCAAACGCGAACGCAACGCGCCGTTGTCCCAGGCCATCAAGATCATCATGAACTCCTTTTACGGTGTGCTCGGTTCCAATCTCTGCCGTTTCTACGATCAGCGGCTGTCCGGCTCCATCACCCTGCGCGGTCACGAAATTCTGACCCGAACCCGCGATGAAATAGAGCGTCATTTCGGCTTCACGGTGATTTACGGCGATACCGATTCGGTGTTCGTCTGGCTCGGCGACGATTGCAGCGATGAGCAGGCCCACGCCCATGGCGAGGCGCTGGCCCACCACCTCAACGGCTGGTGGCGGCAGCAGCTTGCGGCTCGCTTCGGGCTGCCGAGCTTCCTCGAGATTCAGTACGAGAGTCATTTTCGCCGCTTCCTGATGCCGCGCATGCGCCACTCGGAGCAGGGCAGCAAGAAGCGGTACGCCGGGTTGAAGCGGCAACCCGACGGCGGTGACTGCCTGGTGTTCAAGGGGCTGGAAAACGTGCGCACCGACTGGACGCCGCTGGCGCGGCGGGTACAGCACGAACTTTACGAGCGGGTGTTCCGGGGGCAGCCGTACGAGGCGTTCCTGCGTGACACGGTGGCGCGGGTCTTTGCCGGCGAGCTGGACGGAGAGCTGGTCTACCGCAAGCGGCTGCGACGGCCGCTCGACGAGTATCAGCGCAACCGGCCGCCCCAGGTTCAGGCGGCGCTGAAGGCCGAGCAGGCGCTACGGCGGGCGGGCCGCAAGAGTCGCCTGCGCGCCGGCTCCCGGATCGAGTACCTGATCACCGTAAGCGGGCCGGAACCGCTGGAGTTTCACGCTTCGCCGATCGATTACCAGCATTACGTCGACCGTCAGCTCAGGCCGGTGGTCGATACCATCCTGCCGTTTCTCGGCCAGGACTTCGACTCGCTGATCGCGCCGCAGCTGGACCTGTTCTGAAAACGATAAATTTCGGCTGGGCGTAGGGTGGAATGAACGTGCGAACTCCCCCGGTCCTGGCATCTGCGGAGCGCTCGAATTCGGCAACCAGCGGTGGAATTCACGCCTGCGGCGCTCATTCCACCCTGTGCGCTGCCTGTGAGGTCTCAGGCGTTGTCGTAGTTGACGACGAAGTCGTCCAGGCGCTTGATCAGCGCGGCTTTTTCCTCGTCGGGTAGAAAAGCCGCTTCGAAGGCGTTGCGGCTGAGCGCCACGGCCTGCTCCCGGCTCATGCCGAGCTGGCGATGCATCTCGACGAAATTCTCTCCCATGTAGCCGCCAAAGTAGGCCGGATCGTCGGAGTTCACCGTAACCTTAACGCCCCGTTCCAGCATCGCGAGGATGTTATGCTGGTCGAGGCTCTGGAACACCCGCAATCGGACGTTGGAGAGCGGGCAGACCGTCAGCGGGATCTGTTCCTCCACCAGTCGGTCGATCAGCGCCGGATCCTCCGCCGATCGCACGCCGTGGTCGATGCGCGAGACCTTGAGCAGGTCCAGTGCCTGACGCACATACTCGGCTGGCCCTTCCTCGCCGGCGTGGGCCACGGTCAGGAAGCCCTCGGCGAGCGCTTTTTCGAAAACACGCTGGAATTTGGCCGGCGGGTTGCCGGCTTCGGAGCTGTCGAGGCCAACGGCAACGAAACTGTCGCGGTAGGGCAATGCCTGCTCGAAGACGTGGAACGCCTCCTCTTCGCTGAGGTGACGCAGGAAGCTCAGGATCAGTCGGCTGCTGATGCCGAGCTGCTCGCGGCCATGCTGCAAGGCGCGCTCGATGCCGCGGATCTGAACGCCGATATCGATGCCGCGGGCGGTGTGGGTCTGGGGGTCGAAGAAGGGTTCGGTGTGGATGACGTTCTGGGTTTCACACTGTTTCAGGTAGGCCCAGGTCAGGTCGTAGAAGTCCTGCTCGGTCTGTAGCACGCCGGCGCCCTGGTAGTAGATATCGAGGAAGTCCTGCAAGTTGCCGAAATCGTAGGCGGCTCGAACCTGATCGACGGTATCCCAGGGCAGTTCGATACCGTTGCGATTGGCCAGGGCGAACATGAGCTCCGGTTCCAGGCTGCCTTCGAGGTGCATGTGCAGCTCGGCTTTGGGCATACTGCTGAGAAAGTGTTCCATACGCTATCTCCTTCCTGTGAAAAAAGCTCTTAGCGGCAGGCCTCCGGTTACAAGCGACCGGTGCCGCTCGTGCGGCGTTGCGCCTGACGTTTGCCGCTTCGATCTTCTTTGAGTAAAACCGAAATGACGGGCGGTTACCAGCGTCGCAAGACGGAAACAAGAGAGACGTCCCGGAAGCCCCACTGGGTGTGGGGCGCCCGGGCGCGGGTGGTCGGGTGTTGTGCGCGCAACGGCAGGGAGGTCCCGTCTGACGCCTTATCGTTCCGCCAGCGGCGTCGAGAAGGTGTAGTCCATATCCCAGGGAAAACGGATCCAGGTGTCCTGGCTGACTTCGGTGATGAAGGTGTCGACCAGCGGCTTGCCGGCGGGTTTGGCGTAGATGGTCGCGAAATGCGCCTTTGGCAGCATATCGCGCACGCACTGAGCTGTCTTGCCGGTGTCGACCAGGTCGTCCACCAGAATCATCCCTTCACCGTCGCCTTCGACGCGCTTGAGGATATTCAACTTGCCCTGGGCCATTTCGGCGCCGTCCTCGCTTTTACCGTAGCTGGTCACGCAGACGGTGTCGATCAGGCGGATGTCCAGCTCGCGGGCGAGGATCGCGGCCGGCACCATGCCGCCGCGGGTAATGGCGATGATGCCTTTCCAGGGGCCTAGTTCCAGCAAGCGCCACGATAATGCCCGGGCATTGCGGTGCAGTTCTTCCCAGGAAACCGGAAAATCTTTGCGATAGGGCACGGAGGCCATCGGTCGTTCTCCATCAAAAGCTAATAGCGACCGTCGTATTCTAACTGAAGCGTCAGGATTAGGTGTAGGGTGGAGTGTCGAAGGCGCGTCACCCGTCACCCGTCACGACTTAAGCCTGTGCCTTCTGTGCCAGCCTGCGCGCGGCGGCCCTGTGGTCGGCGACGAGTTGCGCAAGATCGGTGTTCGGCAGGGTGCCGTCGATCACCTTCCAGTCGCCGCCGACCATGACGCGGTCGGCCTGCTGCGCGCCACAGAGTAGCAGGGCGGCGAGCGGGTCGTGACTGCCGGAGAAGCGCAGCTCGTCGAGGCGGAAAAGTGCCAGGTCTGCCTGCTTGCCAGATGCCAGTATGCCGATATCGTCGCGCCCCAGCACGCGTGCCGAGCCGGCGGTGGCCCAGCGGTAGGCGTCGAAGTGGGTCACCTTGGATGAACCATAGCGCAGCCGTTGCAGGTACATACCCTGGCGGACCTCGTTGATCAGGTTGGAGCCGTCGTTGGAGGCCGAGCCGTCGACGCCGAGCCCGACCGGCGCACCGGCGGCCTCGAGCTCGAGGTTGCGGCAGATGCCCGAGGCCAGCATCATGTTGGAGCTGGGACAGTGGCAGATGCCGACGCCGGCCGCCCCGAGACGACGGATCTCATCATCGTTGAAGTGGATGCCGTGGGCCAGCCAGGTACGGTCACTGAGCCAGCCGACGCTTTCCAGATAATCCACCGTACGCATGCCGAAACGTTGTTCGCAGAAGGCTTCTTCGTCGAGCGTTTCGGCCAGGTGGGTGTGTAGCCGCACATCGAGGCGTTCAGCCAGGGCGGCGCTCTCGCGCATGATTTCGCTGGTCACCGAAAAGGGCGAGCAGGGCGCCAACGCGATCTGGGTTCGGGCACCGTCGCCGCGCTCGTGATAGCGCCGGATCAGCCGTTCGCTGTCTTCCAGAATCTGGGCTTCCGTCTGCACGGTACTCTGCGGCGGCAGACCGCCGTCTTTCTCGCCCAGGCTCATCGAGCCGCGGGTCAGCATTACCCGGATACCGACCGCCCGGGCCTGCTCCACCTGCACGTCGATCGCATTCTCCATGCCGCCCGGGAAAAGGTAGTGGTGGTCGGAGGCGGTGGTGCAACCGGACAGAAGTAGTTCGGTCAATGCCAGGCGTGTGGCCAGAGCATGCATCTCCGGTTCCAGGTGCGCCCAGACACCATAGAGGCTTTTGAGCCAGGGGAAGAGTTCCTTGTTAAGGGCATCCGGATAGGCGCGGGTCAGCGTCTGATAGAAGTGATGATGGGTATTGATCAGGCCGGGCAACAACACGTGCTCGCCGGCATCGAATGTCTCGTTACAGGGCGCCGATGGATACTGGCCGCGGCCGATCAGTTCGACGATCCGGGTGCCGTCCACAACGATACCGCCGCGGGCATCGATATCGGTACCGGTGTATATGGCCAGGGGATTCTTAATCCAGAGTCTTTTGCTCATGTGGGGTTCCTCGAGAAATTTGCCTACCGACAGCACCGCGCGCAGTCGTGCTGCCGGGCCGATCGGGTTGTTTAAGGCGTGAACCCTTCGCCATGAGTCTGTATACAGAAAAGGTGTATACGGTACGCATTATGCGATGCGGCCGGGCGGGCTGCAAGGGCGGCAAGTCAGGTGCGTACAGGAGGGAGATAGGGCAAGTCAGGTGCGGTACAGGAGGGATATAGTAAGTGGTGAGTCGTGAGTGGTAAAAAGGGTTTACGACTGACTGCTCACCACTGATTACTCACCACTCACGAGGTATCCAATGCCCTCATTCAGGCTCTTCTCGTTTCGCCTCTGGCTGCTGTCGCTGGCGCTGTTCGGTTGCGTACTGCAGGTCCAGGCCAACCCTGGGCTGACGTCGCAGCAGGTGGCGGGTTATGTCAGCTTGTTACCTGACGTTCGGGCTTTTTCACAGCGTCTTGGCACGGAACTCGGTACCGAGCTGCAACGTGAGCTGCAGCCAACGGAAGGGGAGGCGTTTGCGCCCCACAGCAAGGGGCTGGCAATGCTGAAACAGCGCCAGCCGGACAATTACCGGTCGCTGTCGCAGCTGGTCGAGTCCGGCGGCTTCCCCAGCGCCGAGGCCTGGGCCAGCGCCGGCGACCGGGTGATGCTGGGGTATGCCGCGCTCAAGGCGGAGCAGGCCAGCCCGGAGCTGCTGGCCATGGCGGCGGGCATGGATCCGCAAATGCTGGCGCTGATGCCGCCGGCGATGCAGGCTCGCGTAAAACAGGTGCAGCTGCTGGCACGTACCCTGGCAGCGGTGGACCCGGCGGACATGGCGGTGGTGCGGCCGCTGGTGCCGCAGCTCGATACGTACTGGCGCCAGGACTGGCAGCGTATTCAGCCGTAGGCTGGAATGAGCACCGAAAGTACCAATTCCACCGGACAGATCCGGTGGAATTCGCTTCGCTCATTGCCACCCCAGAGGGTATTTCGCCTCACTCCCCGGTCAGGGTTTGGTGTGGACCGAACAGCTCGTAGTGCAGACGGGCATCGTCGACGTCCCAGTCTTTCAACTGACGGTATACCGCGCGCATGAACGCCAGGGGGCCGCAGAAATAGAACTGCGTATCGTCCCGCAGAATAGAGTCTCGCAACGGCGCGAGATCGATCAGTCCGGTGGCGTCGTAATCCTGGTCGATCCGGTCTTCGGCCAACGGCTCACGGTACCAGACGAAACTGTGTATATGCTCCTGGTCCCGCGCCAGAGATGCCACCTGGTCGCGGAAGGCATGCTGACGTCCGTTTTCGCAGGCGTGCAGGTAATGAACCGGCGCCCGGTGACCCGACCGCGACAGCTGGTTGAGCATGCTCAGCAACGGTGTCAGGCCAACGCCGCCCGACAGCAGTACGACCGGGGTATCGGCGTCGACATCGAGGAAGAAGTCGCCGGCGGGCGGCAGCAGATCAAGCTCATCGCCGACGTCGACGTGGTCGTGCAGGTAGTTCGAGATCTGTCCCGCCGGCGTTCCGGATTCCCGCTTGACGCTGATGCGATAGGTGTTGCCGTTTGGCGCGTCGGATAGCGAATACTGGCGGTATTCGTGATGCGCCAGCGACGGGTGGGACACCGACAGGCTCAGATACTGGCCCGGTTTGAAGTCCATGACCGGTCCTCCGTCGACCGGCGACCAGACAAAGGATGTGACCAGTTCGCTTTCGGCGGTCTTGGCCACCAGACGGAAGCGTCGCTTGCCGCGCCAGCCGCCCGCTGCCTGCTCGGCACTGGCATAGATTTCCTCTTCCCGGCCGATAAAAATCGCTGCCAGCTGGCCGTAAGCCTGTCCCCAGGCGTCCAGCACCTCGGGCGTGGCGGCATCCGGTGCCAGCTCGCGAATAGTTTCCAGCAGGTGATGGCCGACGATGTCATACTGTTCCGGGCGGATCTGGAATCCGGTGTGCTTGTGCGCAATGCGCTCGATCGCCTGTGCGAGCACCGCCGGATTGTCGAGGTAGCGGGCATAGGCAAGAATGGCGTTGAACAGCGCGACCGGTTGCTGGCCAGAGTGCTGATGCGACAGATTGAAGATGTCCTTGAGTTCGGGGTTTTCCCGAAACATGCGGCCATAGAAGTGCTCGGTGATTGCGGTGCCGGCGGATTCCAGCAGTGGCAGGGTGGACTGTACGATTTCGATCTGGTGCCGGGATAGCATCGCCATTCTCCTAAAGGTGTAATGTTTATACATGTTAGAGAAGATGTATTATCTATATATGTTAGTGTTCGTCAATAGGCATGACGCTCAGATAACAGCAGCTGTCGCTCCGGGTATGAGGGGCTGTTTTCCGTTGCTCGTCGCTTTTTTGGCGCAACCCAGCCGCACAACTCGCGCCTTGACTTGTGCGAAAACAGTCTTGGCAGGACGTATCCACAAACGTCAACAGCCCCTGGGTCCCAAGAGAACGAGCAGGACTTATTCACGGCATCTTTAGCTCCAAAAGGGCGGGTCTGGGCAATATTTGTCGCCAATAGATGACAGCGGCTTGATGGAGGGTCTATGGTCAATAGGACAGGACAGAAAATCCGTCTGCCGCGCTTTTACGGATTTTTCCGGTACAGGAAGACGTTACATTACCTCTCGGGTCTTATTCGATGAGTCGTCTGGATGCTCGTTATTTGCGCCGGAGGCTTCTGGAAGCGCAGCACGAGCAGACACCGGTCGCACTGGCCGGTAGCGCTTTTGTCGCTCTCTGTGCCGGCGGATACTACTGGTGGCTGACAGAGGAGCTGTTTTTCCCGGTCTGGCTGCTGGCGTCTCTGGCGCTGGTGATTGCCCGGCTGGCAATCTATCTGACGCTTGAGCGGCAGCGAAACAGGTCGCAATCGCTGGACGAGCTTCACTGGCAGCGGCTGTATTTTTCCAGTGTCATTGTCGCGGCCGTCAGTTGGGCCGCAATCGGGCTTTTTGTTGAACTGACCCTGCCATTCGATGAGTCGGCGTTCATCTACGTTTGCCTGGCCGGTATGGTCGCCGGTAGCGTGGCCAGTACGGCATCGGTCTCGCCACGACTCTATCTGAGCTTTTCCGCTATTACGCTATTGCCGCTTTCGTTTGTGCTGCTGGTGTCATTGCAGGCGCAGAAGGTAGCGATGGGGCTGATCTGCATTGCTTTCTTCATCTTCACCCAGCGCTCGACCTTCCGGATATATCAGGTCTTCGAAGGCTTTATGAGCAGCAACCTGGTCAACGAACAGTTGCTGCGCGAGCTGCGGCAGGAGCAGCGGCGGGTGTTGAAACTGAACGACCAACTGCGAGAGGACCTGGTTAAACGCATCAATACCGAGAAGCAGTTGCGGACCGAAAAACAGCGGGCGGAGGCGCTGGCGGAAAAGCTCTACGAACTGTCGTCGATCGACGGCCTGACGGAGATTCCCAACCGCCGCTATTTCGACGAGCTGCTGGCGGAAGAGTGGAGCCGTGCGCTGCGTAGCGGCACGGTGCTGTCGCTGATCATCTGCGATATTGATTATTTCAAGGACTTCAACGACCAGTATGGGCACCTGGTCGGCGACGAATGCCTCAAGGCGGTGGCCCGGGAGCTCGACCTGCATGCCCGGCGAGCCGGTGACTCGGTGGCTCGATTCGGTGGCGAGGAATTTGCCGTGCTGCTTCCGGGCACTCAGCTCGACGCCGCGCTGCGACTGGCCGATGAGATGCGAGAATCGGTCAAGGCTCTGGGGATCTTGCACCGGGGGTCGAAGGTCAGCGATCTGGTCACCATCAGTATGGGCGTCGCGAGCATGGTGCCGTCGCTGGATGCCCGCCCGCAGCAGTTGCTCAAGGAAGCAGACGAGGCGCTGTACCGGGCCAAGCACGAGGGTCGCGATCGGGTGGTCAGCGCCGCCTGAGACCTGACAGCTTGCGATCAGTCGCAAGGGGCTGAAAGCCCCTCAGAGCTTGTTAAACTGTTGATGGTGTCTTCAGGGGCGCTGCAGGCATAACGATCTTGAACGGGTTCTCAGTCCCGGCGAATGCCGCAGCCACCGAGAATGATCTCGGTCAGCGTCCGGGCGGCGGTTTCGAATACGTCCTCTTCCAATTCCTCCTTGCCCAGCGCCGCCTGGACCTGAATGGCGAAGTCGGCGTAGTGCTGGGTGCTGCCCCAGAGCAGGAAAATAAGGTGGGCCGGGTCGATCGGCTTCATTTTTCCGTCGGCGATCCAGCGCTCGAACACGGCTGCGCGGGAGCGGAACCATTCACGGTAGTCCTGCTGAAAGTACTCGCTCAGGTGCGTTCCGCCGCTGAGGATTTCCATCGCGAATACCCTTGATGCCTGCGGGTAGCGACGGGAAAAGTCGATCTTGGTGGCGATATAGCGCGGCAGCACCTCGGCCGGGTCGTCATCGCCACTGAGTTCGTTGAAGGTGCTGTCCCAAAGCTCGATGATGTTGGATAGCACGGCGTAGTAGAGGCCAAGCTTGTTGTTGAAATAGTAATGGATATTGGCCTTGGGCAGGCCGGCGCGGTCTGCCACCTGCTGCATGCTGGTGCCCTTGAAGCCGTGACGGGCGAACTCCTGTTCGGCGGCGTCGAGGATCAGCTTCTCGTTCTGTTGCCGGATGCGCCCGGCGGGCCGGTCGGTGCGGTGGGCGCCTACTTCGAACTGCATGCGTATTGTTACTCCTGTACGTTGCTTGCGCCCATTATAAGAGAACCGGGGGCTTCTGTCGGGTTCCTGTCCGGTTCCGGGGGGGCCGGCTGTGCTTCAGAGCCTGCAGTGCGCCAGTCGGGGCAGGTCAGGACAGCTGTCTGCGCAGAATCCCACCCGGGTTCCGGACGGGTGCGGAATCCGCCCGAATGCCAATTTGCCGGTCGGCCGCATAGTATAGGGGGCCGCGTGCGGGTCACCGGACCGCGCGCGTGAACGAATCAAGGGAGTCGGGATGATCACCAGGAATCTGCAGGCCGATTTACTTATGGTGCTGGTCACGCTGCTGGCGGCCATGGGCTGGGTCTTTTCCCACGAGGCGTTGCAAACGTTGCCGCCCATGGGCTTCATAGGCGTGCGTTTTTTGTTGGCGGGGCTGCTTGTAAGCGCCGCAGGATGGCAGCAGGTCCGCGGCCTGGCGCCTTCCGCCTGGCGCCGTGCCGTGGCGACCGGCGCCGTCATGGGCGTGGCGATGCTGTGCTGGATTCTGGGACTGTTCCATGCCACGCACCTGGGGGTCGGCGCCTTTATAACCAGTCTCGGCGTGGTGCTGGTACCGGTGGTCGGCTGGCTGTTTTTCCGTCTCACCCCGACCGCGAGTACCTGGGTTGCCGTTCTGGTGGCAAGCCTCGGGATGGGATGTCTGTCACTGCAGGGGGGCTTTCATTTCACCCCCTCCGATGCCTTCTTTGTCGCCTCGGCCGTCATGCTCGCGGTGCACTTCAACCTCAACAGCCGCTATGTCGTCAGTATTCCGCCGGTGGCGCTGACGGGCATCCAGCTATCGGTGGTCGGGCTCATTGCCCTGGTGGTCTCATCGCTGCTGGAGTCCTGGCGTTTTGCGCCGGGCTGGGATGCCATCGGTTGGCTGATGGCCAGCGTTTTGATTGCGACCAGTCTGCGATTCTTTCTGCAGATCAAGGCTCAGGGAATGGCATCGGCCAGCCACGCCGCCATCATCCTGACGCTCGAGCCGGTGTGGACCGCGATCGTCGGCATGATCTGGCTCGGTGAGCGCATGGGCACGCTGCAGGTCGTTGGCTGCTCGCTGATATTCCTGGCGTTGCTGATAAACCGCTGGCGCTGGCTGCTGCAGCGGCCGAAACCGGCCGCTGAGCGGGCGGCGCAGTCATCCCGGGTTTAGGCCGGGCGCTTGAGTGCGAAGGGTTCGGTAATCCCCGCGAACTGGGCGCCGCCCAGGCGCGCCAGCGGATCGAGCCCCTCTGCATCAATGTAGTGGCGGCCATCCTCTTCCCGCAGCAGCCGGTCGTCAACGAAGTACTGCCGGATTTCGGCGTAGACGATCGCCTGTTGCGCCGGCCCCAGCAGGTGGACGTCGTGCTTGATGCAGTGGAGGGCGATGCCGGCATCGGCGATGCGCGGTACGTCGCAACCCGGAAAGTCGGTCAGTTGCAGGTCCAGACCCTCGAGTTCCGACTCACCATACTTC
This sequence comes from Oceanospirillaceae bacterium, assembly GCA_013373085.1. GTDB lineage: Bacteria > Pseudomonadota > Gammaproteobacteria > Pseudomonadales > Balneatricaceae > Marinobacterium_A. Next base: position 86,793 of record JABXIM010000013.1, read on the forward strand.
AGCGTGGCGGCGCTGGCGTTGACCGCCTCTGCGTGTTGCCGGGACGGAATATGGATGACGAAGTCCCGCTCGCTGAGAATATTGCGCCGCGAGTCCTTGATTTCGCCGTCGGCCTTGTGTCCGATAGACAGCATCACCAGCGGCGGGTCCGAGCAGATGGCGTTGAAGAACGAAAAGGGCGCCAGGTTCAGACTTCGGTCCTCGTTGCGGGACAGCACCCAGGCGATCGGTCTTGGCAGGATGCCCTGGGTCATCAGATGATAGCGGCGGTTCGGGGACAAGGTGTCGAGGTCGAATATCACAGCAGTATCCTTCCGTTTGTTGCGGTGTCAGAACAGTTGCACTCCAGCTTACGGAAGCGGGGTACAAGTCTCAATCGACCCGCCTGTGCCGGTGCCGCATTGTGCTGCGGTGGGCGTCTGGCATGGCAGGCACACAGCCGCAGGAGGTCGTAATGTCTGAAATCGCCTGGCGGATTCTGCTATTTGGCGCCTGTTTTGGCGTATTGGCGCTACTCGAGGCCTGGCGGCCCCGCCGCCATCGGCGTCAGACACGGGCCATACGCTGGCGCATCAATGCCGGCCTGTTGCTGGTCGATGTGGCGGCGCAGCGTCTGACTCTCGGGGCGGCAGCCTATCTGATGGCCATGCATGCCGAGTCGCAGGGCTGGGGATTGCTGCGCCTGCTGGAGTGGCCGCCGGGCATCGCGGCAGTGGCAGGCTTCGTGCTGCTCGACCTAGCGATCTATTTCCAGCATGTGCTCTTTCATGCAGTGCCGCTGCTGTGGCGCATCCACCGGGTGCACCACACGGACCTCGACCTGGACCTGAGTTCGGGCTTTCGTTTCCACCCCTTCGAGATCCTGCTGTCGTTGCTGTACAAGGTCGCACTGGTCGCTGCGCTTGGGGTCGCGCCCTGGACGGTTCTGCTGTTCGAGGCCACACTGAGCGGCGCGGCGCTGTTCAGTCATGCCAACCTGCGCCTGGGCAGGCGGCTGGATCGCTGGCTGCGACTGCTGCTGGTCACGCCGGACATGCACCGGGTACACCATTCGGTGGTTCCCGCCGAGACCGACAGCAACTTCGGTTTTTTTCTGTCGATCTGGGACCGCCTGTTCGGCACCTATCGCGATCAGCCTGAGGCGGGTCATGAGCACATGGTGATCGGACTCAGCGACTATCAGGCACCCGAAAAGCTGGGACTGAACGGGTTACTGGGGCTGCCGTTTTCGGCAACGGATGGGCGCCGCGGGAGACGTCGCTGAACAGGTCAGAAGTACACAGTTGTCTGCGTATTGAACAGCCTTTTCGTTGCCCGGGTAAATCTGTCTAAACCTTCTATTTGTAAAGCAATTTTTTTACAAAAATTTGTTATGGCGGCGGAATCGGCGCAGCTCCCGGAATGCCTAGATTCGTGGCTTTGTCGGGCCTTGGCTACACCCTGTGGGCGTCCAAATCAAGTATTGAAAAAAAACCGATGCTAACTATATTTAGTGCCGATTAATCCGGTGTGCACAAGATATAGTGTTCTTAGCGTGGTTACCCCACAAGAACACCGCTTGCCGTTGCCCGTTTTTGCGCCTCAGCTATCCTCTGGGCATTGCGCGGGCGGAATAGGGATCGCACAAAGCCGGTCGATACGATTTCAGAGAGCAGGAGTAGCGCGCCGCTATGCAGCAAGACTTGATGGTTACCAAACGGGACGGTCGACGCGAAAACATTGACCTGGAGAAGATCCACCGCGTTGTGATCTGGGCCGCAGAGGGGCTCGACAACGTCTCTCCGTCTGAGGTCGAACTCAAGGCGCACCTGCAGTTCTACGACGGCATCAAGACATCCGATATCCACGAAACGCTGATCAAGTCGGCTGCCGACCTGATCTCCGAGAATGCGCCGGACTACCAGTACCTGGCCGCCCGACTGGCGATCTTCCATCTGCGCAAGCGCGCATTCGGCAGCTACGAGCCGCCACGCCTGTTCGAACACGTCACCCGCATGGTCGAAGCCAACCGCTACGACAAGCACCTGCTCGCGGATTACAGCGAGCAGGAGTGGGATGAACTGAACGATTACCTCAAGCACGACCGCGACATGAACTTCTCCTACGTCGCGGTGAAGCAGCTCGAGGGCAAGTACCTGGCGCAGAACCGTGTCACTGGCGAGATCTTCGAAAGCCCTCAGATCCTGTACATTCTGGTGGCGGCCTGCCTGTTCGCCGATTACCCGCGTGAGACCCGCCTCGACTACGTCAAGCGGTTCTACGATGCCACCTCCAGCTTCAAGCTGTCGCTGCCGACGCCGATCATGTCCGGTGTACGTACGCCGACGCGCCAGTTCAGCTCATGCGTACTGATCGAGTGCGATGACAGCCTGGACTCGATCAATGCCACCGCTGGCGCCATCGTCAAGTACGTGTCGCAGCGTGCCGGTATCGGTATCAACGCCGGCAAGATTCGCGCGCTCGGCAGCCCGATTCGCAACGGCGAAGCCTTCCACACCGGTTGTATTCCGTTTTACAAACACTTCCAGACCGCGGTGAAGTCCTGCTCCCAGGGCGGTGTGCGCGGTGGCGCGGCGACGCTGTTCTACCCGATGTGGCACCTGGAGGTCGAGTCGCTGCTGGTCCTCAAGAACAACCGTGGCGTCGAGGAAAACCGCGTTCGCCACATCGACTACGGCGTGCAGATCAACAAGCTGATGTACCAGCGCCTGATCAAAGGCGAGCACATCACCCTGTTCAGCCCGCACGAAGTGCCGGGGCTGTACGATGCCTTCTTTGCCGACCAGGCCGAGTTCGAACGCCTGTACGTGCAGTACGAACAGGACCCGAACATCCGCAAGAAGACGCTCAAGGCGGTCGAGCTGTTCGGCCTGCTGGCGTCCGAGCGCGCGTCCACCGGCCGCATCTACGTGCAGAACGTCGACCACTGCAACACCCACAGCCCGTTCGATCCGACGGTGGCGCCGGTCAAGCAGTCCAACCTCTGCCTCGAGATCGCACTGCCGACCAAGCCTCTGGCCGACATCAACGATCCCAACGGCGAAATCGCGCTCTGTACGCTGTCGGCGTTCAACCTCGGCGCGCTGGAGAACCTCGACGAGCTCGAGGAACTGGCGGACCTGATCGTGCGTGCACTGGACAGCCTGCTGGATTATCAGGACTATCCGATCGAAGCGGCGCGCAACGCGACCATGGCCCGTCGTACCCTGGGTGTCGGCGTTACCAACTTCGCCTACTACCTGGCCAAGCATGGCGTGCGCTACTCAGACGGTTCCGCCAACGGCCTGGTGCACCGCACCTTCGAGGCGATTCAATACTATTTGCTGAAGGCATCCAACGACCTGGCGAAGGAGCGTGGCGCCTGTCCGAAGTTCAACGAGACCACCTACGCCAAGGGCCTGCTGCCGATCGATACCTACAAGCGCGAGGTCGACGAGTTCTGCGACGAGCCGCTGCACTACTTCTGGGAAACCCTGCGCGAGGACATCCGCGAATTCGGGCTGCGCAACAGCACCCTGACTGCGCTGATGCCGTGCGAGACCTCGTCCCAGATCACCAACTCGACCAATGGCATCGAGCCGCCGCGTGGCTACGTTTCGGTCAAGGCGAGCAAGGACGGCATCATGAAGCAGGTGGTGCCGGAGTACACCGAGCTGAAGAACCACTATGAGCTGCTGTGGAACATTCCGAACAACGAAGGCTATCTGCAGCTGGTGGGGATCATGCAGAAGTTCGTCGACCAGTCGATCTCGGCCAACACCAACTACGACCCGAGCAAGTTCCCGGGTGACAAGGTGCCGATGAAGCAGCTGCTCAAGGATCTGCTGACTGCGTACAAGTACGGCGTCAAGACGCTGTACTACCACAATACGCGAGATGGTGCGTCCGACGGTCAGGACGATGGCGGCTGTGAAGGCGGCGCCTGCAAGCTGTAATCTATAGGTTCTTCGATACCGCAGCGGGCCGGTCATCCTCGGATGGCTGGCTCGTCCGTATGCTTGCCAGTGAGTTTTCAGGGAAACAATGTCTTACTCCACATTCAGCACCTCCACCCATGATGCGACCCGTGAACCGATGTTTTTCGGTCGCAGCGTCAACGTTGCCCGTTATGACAAGCAGAAATACCCGATATTCGAAAAGCTGATCGAGAAGCAGCTGTCTTTTTTCTGGCGTCCCGAGGAAGTCGACCTGTCGACCGACCGCAAGGACTTCCTGGGCATGCCGGAGCATGAGAAACACATCTTCCTGAGCAACCTCAAGTACCAGACCCTGCTGGATTCGGTACAGGGGCGTTCGCCGAACATCGCCTTTCTACCGGTGGTGTCGTTGCCGGAACTGGAAACCTGGTTCGAGACCTGGGCGTTCAGCGAGACGATCCACAGTCGCTCCTACACCCATATCATCCGCAACATCATCACCGAGCCGTCATCGGTATTCGATGCGATCGTGACCAACGAGGAGATCGTCAAGCGCGCCGAGTCGGTGACCAAGCTGTATGACCAGTTCATCGAGCTGGTGCAGGTCTATGTCACCCACGGAGAGGGCGAGCACGAAATCCGCGGACGTCGTTTCGACACCAGCCTGCGCAACCTCAAGTGCAAGCTGTACCTGACGCTGGTATCCGTCAACGTCCTCGAAGCGATCCGCTTCTATGTCAGTTTCGCCTGCTCCTTCGCGTTTGCCGAGCGCGCGCTGATGGAAGGCAATGCCAAGATCATCAAGCTGATCGCCCGTGACGAGGCGCTGCACCTCACCGGCACTCAGCACATGCTCAATTTGATGGCCTCCGGCGCCGACGATCCGGAGATGAAGGAAGTGGCGCGGGAATGCCGCGACGAGGCCCGCCGCATCTTTGCCGAGGCGGCGCAGCAGGAGAAGGACTGGGCGCAGTACCTGTTCCGTGACGGCTCAATGATCGGTCTCAACGCCAAGATCCTCAGTGATTACGTCGAGTACATCACCAACGTACGCATGAAGGCACTGGGCTTCGAAGAACTCTTCCCGAGCAAGCAGAACCCGCTGCCCTGGATGAATGCCTGGCTGGTCAGTGACAACGTTCAGGTGGCGCCACAGGAGTCCGAGATCAGCTCCTACCTGGTTGGCCAGATCGACAACGAAGTCGGCGACGGTGACTTCGACGATTTCGATCTTTAAGGCTCAAGCCTGGAGCCCATCGCCGCCGCAACCTCGATGGGCTCACCAGACAAGGAATTCAGCATGTCCGGGATTCCCCGAATAAAGGTCTACAACTACGGGACCTACTTCTACGAGCACGAATTCTCGCTGCTCGATACCCTCGAAGCCAACGAAGTGCCGGCGCCCTTCAACTGCCGCGGCGGTTACTGTGGCTGCTGCAAGGTCCGGCTTCTCGATGGCGAAGTGGAGTGGGTGCAGGACAGCCTGGTCGATCTGCCGGAAGGCGAGATCCTGACCTGCTGCTGTAAGCCGAAAACCCATATCGAGATCGAGCTTCCGGAAGAGTAGGCACAAACCTCGACGCAAGGCCCGATGGGCTGCTAAGCCGTTCGATGGCAGGCCCAATGGCTTCTCCGGGTGCCTGCCTTTTTATCGCAGCACTCACTACGCTCTACACCCCTGCCCAAGCCGCCATTCCGCTGCCCTGTATGGGTGCGTCCGAGAATTCTTTTGCACAGTTCCTGTAACGGTATTGTCAAGCTCGGCATGGGGCCGCGTTGCCAGGATTTTATCCCGGCTATTGCACATAACTTGCTGAAAAATAAGTGCTTATAAGGTGCTGGTGTTAAATTGCACGATTTGCTGAATTGCCCGTAATTACTGGCTTTCGCTTCAGTGTCCCATACTTATCCAGCAAGTTATGCACAGTTTGTGTGGGTAATCGCTTCTAGCTGGCCCGTGTTGTGCATGCACCCAAAAGGTGCCTGGATGACCCATGTTGGGGCGAGGTTCGGTCGTTCCTCGAAGCCAACCGCTGTCAGGACTCCGTGGCGCAGCGTGTTTACCTGGCGCTTATTGATGGTTTCCCGGTGTCGGCGGCAGGTCGTCGATTGTCATTCCCCGACAATCGCCACATCAGCCCCTCGAGCCTATCAACCCCGGTTGTCATGCCAAAGCCGGCAGGCAATCCGGTTGTTGAAAAGATATACAGTTCGCGCTTTTCAGTCCGGTTTATCTAACGCTCGAAAATGATTGAAATTTAACCGTTCTAACGCTTGTCTGCATGCTTCCGTCGTTTGGGCGGGCCTTTCAAAAAGATGAATAAATAACAAGTCCGGATGTGGGGTATTGGCGACAAAGTCAACCTTGACAAGCCACGACTTTGATTACCGTCCACATCCTGAGCGGCGCCCCCGGATGATCCACAAACGTTGCCACGAGTTTTTAATATTTCAATATTGACTTGCTTAACATATTGAAAAATAAGAGAAAAAACGCGCTGTATATATTTTGATCAATTTAACTGAGGGCGTGTAACCATGGGCGCTAGGGGCATGTTTCCAAAATTAGATCACAGTTTTATCCACAGAATATGGGGGTAACTGAACAAGAATGCATTTCAATAAAACCGACACATACTGACATGATGGTCAAGACCTGAAACCTCAAATTACTGCTGCCTTCTTGATGTCAGGAAAGCTTAACCTCGCTTTCATTCGGCTGACTTTTCATCAGCTTAATCTGCCTCTCGTCGCCCGATATCGGGCGCGGGCGTTGCGCAGTCGCGCAATGCCGAAATCCGTTTCCAGGAGTGGCGTTACCGCTGCTGTGGTCCTGTGAACGCCGATTGCGGCCGCTAGGCCATGATCCCGTCATGAAATTCGATCTCAACAGAGGCAATACCATGTCAAAGCTGTCCCGTCGCCAGTTTGTCGGCCTGATGTCCGCCGCCGCCGCCGGCACCGCCCTGAGCCCGCTGGGGCTTTTCCACAGCCGCCGTGCCGTGGCGGCCGAGAATGGCTGTTTCCCCGCCAGCTTTAGCGTCCCGGGTTTCGGCCCCATTGCGCCGAGACTGCCTGTCAACAGCTGGGAGCTCGGTGACCTGGCCGGCTCGGAGCTGCTGAGGCTGCCGCCGGGATTCAGTTACACCGCTATCTCGCTCAAGGGCTCGCTGATGAGCGACGGTACCCTGGTGCCGGAGAAGCACGACGGTATGGGCTGTTTCCAGGGCCGCGAAGGCAACTACATCCTGGTGCGCAACCACGAGTGCAGCATCGGCAGCAGCCTCAAGTGCGTGGCGCCGAACGGCTACAATTACGACGAATTTGTGGACGGCCTGGCCGGTGGCGGCACCACCACGGTGATCGTCGACCGCAATGGCCGGGTGGTGCAGGATTATGTCTCTCTCGGCGGCACCATCCGCAACTGTGCCGGTGGCGAAACCCCCTGGGGTTCCTGGATCAGCTGCGAAGAGAACCTGACCACGCCGGCCACCGACGACCGCGCGACCGTCAAGCATGGTTACAACTTCGAAGTGCCATCGATGGCCGGCGAAGCCGTCGAGCCGGTGCCGCTGGTCGCCATGGGACGCATGAATCACGAAGCGATTGCCGTCGATCCGCAGACCGGCTTCGTGTATGAAACCGAAGACCGTGGTGACAGCGCCTTCTACCGCTTCGTGCCGCACGTGCGCCCCAACGGCTTTGGCGACCTGCAGCAGGGCGGCGATCTTTATGCGATGGTGATCGACCTTGGTCAGTATTCCGATTGCAACGGCGCAGAACTGCCCCAGAGCGTCATGCAGGGCACTGTACAGGTCGACACCCGCGGCACGGCCCGTGGCGCAGCAGGCAGCATGCTGCCGTTCCTGGGCCAGGAACTGAAGGTGCGCTGGGTCAAGCTCGAGGACGTGGACCCGGTCGACGATACCCTGCGCTTCGAGGCGCAGGCCAAGGGCGCGGCGGTCTTCTGGCGTGGCGAAGGCGCCTGGACCCACCACAACAGCATCTACTTCGTCGCCAGCGGCGCCGGTGACGAGGGCGAGGGACAGGTGTGGTGCTACAACCCGCGCACCGAAACCATCAAGCTGGTGGTCGAGTCGACGGACGAGACCCTGCTCGACGGTCCGGACAATATCACCGTGGCGCGCGACGGCACCCTGTACCTGTGCGAGGACGGTAGCGGTGGTCAGGAAGGTGACGCGAATTACGGTCAATACATCGTCGGTGTGGATAAAAGCGGCGGCCTGTTCCAGTTCGCCCACAACAACGTCGACACCGGCGAGTTCTGCGGCGCCTGCTTCTCGCCGGACGGCAAGTTCATGTTCGTCAACAGCCAGAACATTGGCGTAACCTACGCTATCTGGCGCGACGACGGCCGTTCGATCTACCTGTAAGGAGTAGGTTGGGTGGAGCGGCGAAGCCGCAAAACCCAACACCCTATCTTGGTGGCAACCGCATACGGACAATTTGCCAAACGGATCCAGATGATGGGGTACGCGATGCTCATGCACCACGGTAAGCCTTGAAGCCGGTGCCCATGCATCGCTTCGCCCATCCTGCGAGCCCGCCTCAGGCGGGCTCCGTTTTGTGCTTGTACTCGCACAGGTCTTCGATCAGGCAGGCGCCGCAGCGCGGCTTGCGCGCGACGCAGATGTAGCGGCCGTGCAGGATCAGCCAGTGATGCGCGTCCCTGAGAAATTCCTTGGGAACGAAGCGCAGCAGCTTCTTCTCCACTTCCAGTACCGTCTTGCCGGGCGCAATGCCGGTGCGGTTGGACACGCGGAAGATATGGGTGTCGACCGCCATGGTCGGCTGACCGAAGGCGGTGTTCAATACCACGTTGGCGGTCTTGCGGCCGACACCGGGCAGGGCTTCGAGGGCTTCCCGCGTCTCCGGTACCTCTGAGTTGTGGCGCTCGACCAGCATGCGGCACGCCTTGATGACGTTCTCGGCCTTGCTGTTGAACAGGCCGATGGTCTTGATGTATTCCTTCAGACCTTCGACGCCGAGCGCCAGAATCGCCTCGGGCGTATTGGCGATCGGGAACAGCCTGCGTGTGGCTTTGTTGACACCGACATCGGTGGCCTGGGCCGACAGGATCACCGCGATCAGCAACTCGAACGGCGTCTGGTATTCCAGCTCGGTGGTCGGATTGGGATTGTCGTCGCGCAGGCGACTGAATATTTGGTGGCGTTTGGCGGCATTCATTGTCTAGCCGACGTTGCCGGTGACGCGGGCACGCTTGATGCCGCCGCCTTCCGTTTTCGGCTTGAGGGCACGGCGGCGTTCCTCGAGACGCGCATCGATGATGTTCTTCAGCGCGATCAGCAGGCCCATGCCGACAAAAGCCCCAGGCGGCAGGATCGCAAACAGGAAGCCGGAGTAATCCTCGAACAGCACGATTTTCCAGCTTTCGGCGGCCGGGCCGAACAGCAGTTGCATATCGGAGAACAGGGTACCCAGGCCCAGCACCTCGCGCATCGCGCCGAGCACCAGCAGCACCGCGGTAAAGCCCAGCCCCATCATCAGGCCGTCCAGCACCGAGGCGCTGACCGGGTTCTTGCAGGCGAAAGCGTCGGCGCGGCCCATGATGACGCAGTTGGTGACGATGAGCGGGATGAAGATACCGAGGATCTGATACAGCTCGTAGGTGAACGCCTGCATCAGCAGTTCGATCGAGGTGACGAAGGCGGCGATGATCATCACGAAGATCGGCAAGCGCACCGCATCCGGCACGAAATGGCGGAACAGCGATACGGTCAGGTTGGAGCCGGTCAGCACCAGGGTGCTGGCGAGGCCCAGCCCCATGGCGTTGACCACGGTGCCGGTTACTGCCAGCAGCGGACAGAGGCCCAGCAGCTGCACCAGCCCCGGGTTGTTGTGCCAGAGTCCGTCGAGGGTGATTTTCCTGTAATCAGCCATGGCTGGCCTCCTGTTGCGTCTTGGCTTCCTCCACGCCCAGCAGTTCGGCGCGGTGTTCGCGGAAGTAGTCGACCGCGCGGCCGACGGCGTTGACGACGGCGCGCGGGGTGATGGTGGCGCCGGTGAATTGGTCGAAGCGGCCGCCGTCCTTGCGTACGGCCCAGCTCGGATCATCTTCCCCGTCCTTGTTCTGCCCGGCGAAGCCCAGTACCCACTTCGACTTCTTGAGGTCGATCTTGTCGCCGAGCCCCGGCGTTTCCTTGTGCGCCAGCACGCGCACGCCGGCGACGCTGGCATCGGCGTTGATGCCGACGATCAGGCTGATTTCGCCGGTGTAGCCGTCTGGCGCGATCACCGGCAGGATGACCAAAGCTGGCTCGCCGTTGCGATAGCCGCGGTAGCCGGTTTCGGGGCGCTCATGACCGAGCAGTGCCGGCGCGACGAATTCGACCGGGTGATCCAGCAGGTCGTCGTCGAGGCTGTCCCGCGAGACGATCTCGTACAGGGCGCGGGCCTGCTGTTCCAGCTCGTTGCGCTTGATACGCTCGGCGGTACCGACCTGGGTGATGGCGATCAGGCCAGCGGTGACGACGGCGAAAACCGCGATGCCGAGGGTGCTGCTTCTGATGGCGCTAAGCATCTGCATCAGGCGTCCTCCTTGAGACCGCGTTTCGGCCGGGCATGGCCATAGGTGCGCGGCTGGGTGTACTGGTCGATAAAGGGCGCGGCCAGGTTCATCAGCAGTACCGCGAAGGCCACCGCATCTGGATAGCTGCCCCAGGTGCGGATGACGAACACCAGCAGGCCGATGCCGGCGCCGTAGTAGAGCTTGCCGCGGTTACTGGTGGCGGCGGTCACCGGGTCCGTGGCGATAAAAAAGGCCCCGAGCATGGTGGCGCCCATGGTCAGGTGGAAGAACGGATCGGCGAAGCTATCCGGCGCGAACAGGTAGAACAGCGTCGAGATGGCGGCCAGGGTGCCGAGCATCGACACCGGCGTGTGCCAGGTGAATACCTTGCGGTAGAGCAGAAAGACGCCGCCCATGAAGTAGGCGGCGGCGACCGCGTGCCAGGCGCCGACGCCGTTGGCCAGTACGTTGGACTCGCGGAACGCCTCCTCGGTGGTCAGGCCGCCGCGGTGGCGCAGCTCGTCGAGCGGCGTCGCCGAGGTGAAGGCGTCAATTGCACTGTGGTCCAGGGCGCCGAAGATCACCTTGAAGGTATCGATCAGTCCCAGCACGTGCCAGCCGTCGTCGCCCTGCAGTACGAAGGGGGCTGTCCAGCGGGTCATGTCGACCGGGAAGGAGACCAGCAGCAGGGCATAGGCGACCATTGCCGGGTTGAACGGGTTGTTGCCGAGGCCGCCGTACAGGTGCTTGGCGATGACGATGGCGACGAAAATCCCCACCAGCGTCAGCCACCAGGGCGAGAAGGGTGGCAGCGCCAGGCCCAGCAGCAGCGCCGTGACCAGTGCGCTGGAGTCGCGCAGGTAGAAACCGACCGGGCGGCGGCGCAGCTTCATGATCGCGGCTTCGAAGCCGATTGCCAGCAACATGGCCCAGCCGATCTGGATCAGCGTGCCCCAGCCGAAGAAGAAGGTCATTGCCGCGATACCCGGCAAGGCCGCGATCAGCAGCAGCCGCATGATCTTGGGCGTGCTGCCCGCGTTATGCAGATGCGGTGAACTGGAACGGATCAGTGCCATGCTGTAACTATCCTATTCGAAACGGCTGAGGGTCTGGTTCAGTTCGTCGGCCTTGCGGCTCGCCTCGCGCAGGGCCTGCTCGAGCGGGGCGCGTTCCTCGTCGGCGGCCTTGCCCAGGGCACGTTCGGCCTTGGTCACGGCGGCCCGGGCCATGGCGGCATCGATCTGCAGCTGCTTGAGGTCGACGCCGACAGCGGCAGCTTCGGCGACGCGGGCCTGCTCGGCAGCATCCAGTTCCGCCTTGGCGGCATCGTGGCGCTGTCGCAGCTCCTGCACCTCCACCTCGCTGCCTTCGCCGTCGTCCAGCGCTTTCTCGGCTTTTTTCAGCTTGGTGCGCATGATCGATACCTGCTGCTTGAGCGCCTTGAGATCGGGCTTTGCGGCTGCGACAGGCGTTTCGTCCTGGCCGCCGGCGGCTTCCCAGGCCCTGCGGGCTTCGTCATATTTGCCCTGCAGCTTGGCGACGCCGGCTTTCATCTTCTCGGCGGCAGGGCTACCGCTGGCGATGGCGCCATCCAGCGCCTGCTGCGCTTTCTCGACCTTGCCCCTGGCGGCATCCATATCGGCCTTGAGTTCGGCAACCTTTTCAGCGCTCGCGCCGGGCTGGGCGTTGCCGGCGGCGGCTTCCCAGGCCTTGCGGGCCTCGTCGTACTTGCCCTGCAGCTTGGCAACGCCGGCTTTCATCTTCTCGGCGGCCGGGCTGCCGCTGGCGATGGCGTCATCCAGCGCCTTCTGCGCTTTCTCGACCTTGCCCCGGGCGGCGTCCATGTCGGACTTCAGCTCCGCCACCCTGGCGGCGTCGGCGCCGCCTCCGGTTCCGCCCTTCTCCGCGGCGTCATAGGCCTGTTGCGCGGTCTCGGCCTTGGCGCTCAGCTCCTGTACCGTGAGGCGCAGCTGTTCGACGCCGTCCAGCCCCTTGTCTTCGGCGTTCTTGAGCGCTTTCTCGGCCTGCTTGAGCTTGGTGCGGGCAACGGCGGCGGCAGTCTTGAGCTGCTTCAGGTCCGGCTGGCCGGCGCCTGCAGCTTCGCCGCGCTCGGCTGCATCCAGTGTCTTCTGGGCATCGTCCGCTTTCTGCTGCGCCTGCTGCAGCTCTGATTCCAGCGTCGCCAGGTCGGCGTTGCCGTTCTCGCGGGCGCTGTCGAGTGCTTTCTGGGCCTTTTTCAGCTTGGTACGAGCCACCGCGGCGGCGGTTTTCAGCGTCTTGATATCGCTTTGGCCGTTGTTCGCCGCGGGAGCGGCTGTGGCGACCTCGTCCTTCTTCTTGGCCTGGTTGCGGGCCGCTTCCTCGGCACGGGCCTTGCGCCGCGCCTCCTTTTCGGCTTTCTCGGCCTCGAGGCGTGCCTGGCGTGCCTCGAAGCGCTGCCGCGCGTGCTCGGCCTTGCGCTGCTCGGCCTCTTCGGTGCGGATTTCTGCCTTGGCGTTGCGGTAGTACTGCACCAGCGGAATATAGCTGGAGCAGACGTAGGAACAGGCGCCGCATTCGATGCAGTCGAACAGGTTGTGGTGCTTGGCCTTGTCCAGCTCGCGTCCCTTGGCGAACCAGTACAGCTGCTGCGGCAGCAGCTCGGCCGGGCAGACCTGCTCGCACAGGCCGCAGCGAATGCATTCCTGCGCCGGCGGTGCCGGCGGCATCTCGTGGTGGGTGGCTGCGATCAGGCAGTTGGTGGATTTGATCACCGGGATCTGATCGTTGTCGACGGAAAAGCCCATCATCGGACCGCCCACCACCAGCCGGTAGAGCTTGCGGTCATTGATGCGGCTGGCCTCGAGCAGCAGTTTGTAAGGCGTGCCGAGCAGGGTTTCGAAATTCTGCGGCTGGCCCAGGGCGTCGCCGGTCAGGGTGACGATACGGGAGATCAGTGGCTCGCCGTGGTGCACCGCACGGGCAATCGCATGGGCGGTACCGACGTTCTGGCAGACGATGCCGACATCGGCAGGGATACGGCCGCTCGGGACCTCGACGTCGGTGAGCAGCTTGATCAGCTGCTTCTCGCCGCCGGACGGGTATTTGGTCGGCACCACCCGGATGTCGATATTGAGCGGATTGCCCTTGAGCGCCTTCTCCAGCGCCTTGATCGCCTGCGGCTTGTTGTCCTCAATGCCGATCAGGATATGACTCGGCTCGAGCAGGTGAGCGATCACTTCGATACCGGCAACGATATCGCCTGCGCGCTCGCGCATCAGCATGTCGTCGGCGGTGATATAGGGCTCGCACTCGGCGGCGTTGATGACCAGGGTATTGACGATATGGTCTTCGCTCAGATGCAGCTTGACGTCGGTCGGGAAACCGGCGCCGCCCATCCCGGCGATACCGCTGTTGCGAATGAAGTCGATCAGTTCGGTCTTGGGTACCCGGCGATAGTCCGCAAGGCCGGCGTGTTCGATCCAGCGGTCTTCGCCGTCAGCCTCGAGCATGATGCAGGTGCCCTCCATGCCGGAGGCATGGGGAACCGGGTAGGGGCCGATGGCGCTGATCACGCCGGAGGTCGGTGCGTGCAGCGCGGCGCTGACGCGCCCTGCGGCCTCGGCAATACGCTGTCCTTTGAGCACAGTGTCGCCAGCCTTGACCAGTGGCTCGGCCGGGGCACCGATGTGCTGCGACAGCGGCAGCACCAGGTGCTGCGGCAGGGGCGCCTGGCGAATCGGGCTGCGGGTGGACTGGCGCTTGTTCTCGGGCGGGTGGACCCCGCCATGGAATGCAAATACGTGGCCCATCAGGCGGCGTCTCCGTGCTGCATCTGGCCACGTCCTGCGTCGGTGGCGATCAGTTGTACGCCGGGCGTCGGCGCCGGCCATTTCCAGGTGTTCAGGGTGGTTTCGATCGGGATCATGTCGATACAGTCGACCGGGCAGGGCTCGACGCAGAGGTCGCAACCGGTGCACTCGGAGGCGATGACGGTGTGCATCTGCTTGGCGGCGCCGAGGATGGCGTCAACCGGGCAGGCCTGGATGCACTTGGTACAGCCGATACATTCGTCTTCGCGAATGTAGGCGACGGAGCGGGGCTTCTCCTCGCCGTGCTCGTCATCGAGGGGGATCGCCTCCACGTCGAGCAGATCGGCCAGCGCCTCGATGGTGGACTGGCCGCCCGGCGGGCACTTGTTGATGGCGTCGCCGCCGGCGATGGCCTCGGCGTAGGGACGGCAGCCCGGGTAACCGCACTGACCGCACTGGGTCTGGGGCAGCAGGCCGTCGATCTGATCGACGATGGGGTTGCCCTCGACCTTGAAGCGTACCGAGGCGAAGCCGAGCAGGATGCCGAATAAGGTGGCGAGGCCCAGCAGGACGAGTATCGCAATAATAACAGCGCTCATGAATTTTCCCCGCTCAGAACGAAACCAGGCCGGTGAAGCCCATGAAAGCGAGCGACATCAGGCCGGCGGTGACCATGCCGATGGCAGCGCCGCGGAACGGGACCGGGACGTCGGCAACAGCGACGCGCTCGCGGATCGCCGAGAACAGGATCAGCGCCAGGGAAAAACCGACCGCGGCCCCGAAGCCGTAGACGATCGATTCCATGAAGCCGTTCATCTTCTTGATGTTCAGCAGCGCCACGCCGAGCACCGCGCAGTTGGTGGTGATCAGCGGCAGGAAGATGCCCAGTACGCGGTACAGCAGCGGGCTGGTCTTGCGCACCACCATCTCGGTGAACTGCACCACCACGGCGATCACCAGAATGAAGGAGATGGTCTTGAGGAAGGCCATCTCCAGCGGCGCCAGCAGGTAGCTGTAGACCAGGTAACTGCAGACGGAGGACAGAGTCAGCACGAAGGTGGTGGCCAGTGACATCCCCATCGCCGTTTCCAGCTTGTTGGAGACGCCCATGAAGGGACACAGGCCCAGGAACTGGACCAGGACAAAGTTGTTCACCAGCACGGTGCTGATCAGAATAAGCAGAAATTCCGTCATTGCGATGCTCTAGTCGTATGGGAGGGGCAATCTCCCGGAGCCGCCATTCAGGGCGCGTGCCGGCACACGCCCTCCGTAAATCCGTCTAGTCTCTAAAGTCGGCGAGCTAGATTGTGCAGGCTGATCGAATTGTGATCAGTCTTTGAAAACAGCGGGCCAAATTTTACCGGATTGCGCCGGCGCCGGTAAGGCCTGTACCGGTTTTAGCAGGCCTGAGCGGCCAAACATCAAGGCCCGGGGGCAGTGAACTGCGCCCGGGCCTCGGGAAAGTACGGCGCCGGCGGGGCCGGCACCGGTACGCTTACGCCAGGGCGTGTGCCTTGAGCAGCGCCAGCAGAGCCTTGACCTGCTCGGTCGGGTTCTGAACTGCGCCGTTGATGCGCAGGTCGCCGCTCTGGCCATTGAGGTCGACGCTGAGCGCGCCGGCCGCCTCGGCAACACCGTCGATCAGTACCACCAGGCCGTTGTCGGCCAGCAGCTGGGCGGTTTCGGCGATGCTGCCCTGGAGCGCCACCGGCAGATTGCGCTCGCTCAGCACGGCCACGGCGCGGCCGGCGTCGAACAGGCGCTTTTCGGCGCTGTAGAGCAGGGTGTCACGGGCCTCTTCGGTGCCGCCGCTGATGGCGACGATAGCCGCACGCTGGCCGTAGCGGCGTTCCTTGTCGGCGCGGCTCACCAGGGGCTCTGCACTGATGTCCTTGATATCGTCCAGCAGTGCCTGCTCACCGTCGTTGACGATCATGCCGGCCGCGACAGTGGCATTGCTCAGGCGGTCGACGACGATGAAGGAGCCGGTGCCGCGGTGTGCGCGATAGTCGTCGGCGATGATCGCGCGTTCGACGCTGATTTCGCAGCGGGCGATCTCGTTGAGGCCGAGGCCACTCGTTTCGGACTGCTCCAGGGTGTTGACGTCGATGCGGTGGCGGATATGGCTGATGCCGCCGGCCACGGTCTGGGTCGCCAGCTTGATGTCGTAGGTGCGGCCCGGCACCAGCTCGGCTTCGGCCATCCATACCAGCATGGCGTCGAAGCGGGTGGTGACGTCCGGTACCTTGTCGCTGTGCACCAGGATGTCGCCGCGGGAAACGTCGATTTCGTCTTCCAGCGTCAGGGTTACGGACATCGGCGGGAAGGCCTCGTCCAGGTCGCCCTCGAAGGTGACGATCGACTTGACCTTGCTCGACTTGCCGGACGGCAGCACGGTCACGGCATCACCCGGCTTCACGGTGCCGGCGGTCAGGGTGCCGCAGTAGCCGCGGAAGTCCAGGTGCGGACGGTTGACATACTGCACCGGGAAGCGCAGCTCGTCGAAGTTGTGGTCGTTGGCGATCTCGACCGACTCGAGCAGGCTCATCAGCGGCTCGCCCTGGTACCAGGGGGACTTCTCGGACAGCGACACGACGTTGTCGCCCTTGAGTGCCGACATCGGTACGAACTCGACATCCGGCAGTCGCAGGTTCTTGGTGAAGTCGAGGTAGTCGGCCTTGATCTGCTCGAAGCGCTCCTGGCTGAAGTCGACCAGGTCCATCTTGTTGACCGCGACGATGACGTGCTTGATGCCCAGCAGGGATACGATGAAGCTGTGGCGCTTGGTCTGAACCTGCACGCCGTGGCGGGCGTCGATCAGGATGATGGCCAGGTCGCAGGTCGAGGCGCCGGTCGCCATGTTGCGGGTGTACTGCTCGTGCCCCGGGGTGTCGGCGATGATGAACTTGCGCTTGGCGGTGGAGAAGTAGCGGTAGGCCACGTCGATGGTGATGCCCTGCTCGCGTTCCGCCTGCAGGCCGTCGACCAGCAGCGCCAGGTCGATCTCGTCGCCGGTGGTGCCGACTTTCTTGCTGTCGTTCTGGATTGCCGCCAGCTGATCTTCATAGATCATCTTGGAGTCGTGCAGCAGGCGGCCGATCAGCGTGGACTTGCCGTCGTCGACGCTGCCGCAGGTCAGAAACCGCAGCAGTTCCTTGTTCTCGTGCTGTGCCAGGTAGGCTTCGATATCGGTTGCGATCAGATCGCTTTGATGGCTCATCGGTGTCTCCATGGGAAACGCGGCATCGCGGCCGCGCTTCTGAATTCTTCTGTAACTCTAACTGCCGCCCAATGTCGGGCGTGCTGTTGCCGCGTCAGAAATAACCTTCCATTTTCTTCTGTTCCATCGAGCCTGCGCTGTCGTGGTCGATGGCGCGGCCCTGGCGCTCGGAGGTGGTGGCGAGCAGCATTTCCTGGATGATTTCCGGCAGGGTGTCGGCTTCGGATTCGATGGCGCCGGTCAGCGGATAGCAGCCCAGGGTACGGAAGCGGACTTTCTTCATCTGTGGCTCTTCACCTGGCTCCAGCGGCATGCGGTCGTCGTCGACCATGATCTGCATGCCGTCGCGCTCGACTACCGGGCGCAGCGCGGAGTAGTACAGCGGCACGATTTCGATGTTCTCGAGGTAGATGTACTGCCAGATGTCCAGCTCGGTCCAGTTTGACAGCGGGAAAACGCGGATGCTTTCGCCCTTGTCGACGCGGGTGTTGTAGATGTTCCACAGCTCCGGGCGCTGGTTTTTCGGATCCCAGCGGTGGTGCTTGTCGCGGAACGAGAATACGCGCTCCTTGGCGCGGGATTTCTCCTCATCGCGGCGCGCGCCGCCGAACGCCGCGTCGAACTTGTACTTGTCCAGTGCCTGCTTCAGGCCCTGGGTCTTCATGATGTCGGTGTGCTTCTTGGAGCCGTGCACGAAGGGGCTGATGCCCATCTCGACACCTTCCGGGTTGATATGGACGATCAGGTCCATGCCGGCTTCTTCGGCCATGCGGTCGCGGAAGGCGATCATGTCCCTGAATTTCCAGGTCGTGTCGATGTGCATCAGCGGAAACGGCGGCTTGCCCGGGTGGAAAGCCTTGCGGGCCAGGTGCAGCATCACCGACGAGTCCTTGCCGATGGAGTAAAGCATGACCGGGTTGTCGAAGCTCGCGGCAACTTCGCGGATGATATGGATGCTCTCCGCTTCCAGCTGTCTGAGGTGCGTCAGACGGTGTTCCGGCAACTGATTCATGGATCGGGCCCTTTGTTCCTAATATATGTAACTCTTGGCCGCTACCAGCAGGCCATTTTGCGGCGCATTATTACAAAGTTCTTCATACAATCAAAAAGAATAAATTCAACTTCATTTATTCTGTTCTGGAATATGGACCTTGTGTCGCGCGGATCGCGAAGGGGAGGCAAGATTGTGCTGATTGGTTATAACAAAATTTCTAATTAGTATTTTGCGTTATAAACATGCGTCAGTATGATGGGCGCCTGTTATCAGTAGTGGGTTGCCAGCATGGAAGTCGCATACAGTTTCGCGGGTTTGGTCGTGGGCTTCATCGTCGGCCTGACCGGTATCGGGGGCGGGGCCCTGATGACGCCGATCCTGATCGTCGTTTTTGGTATCGCGCCGGTCGTGGCCGTGAGCACCGACCTGCTGTACGCCGCGATTACCAAGTTCGGCGGTATGTGGTCCTATGCCCGCAAGAAAATGGTGCACTGGAAGGTCGTGGGTCTGCTGCTCTGCGGCAGCATACCGGGAAGCCTGCTGACGCTGAATTTCCTGAAGGGACTCGATGCCCTCGAAAGCATCGAGTCGCTGATGAACATGACGCTGGGCGTATCGCTGGTGCTGACCTCCGTCGCGGTGTTCCTGCGCAACCGCATCCGCGAGCGGGCGCTGGCGTTCGAGGATCATCCACTGGCCGACACAGCACGCAAGATCCGCCCCTATGCCACCGTGCTGATGGGGCTGGTGCTGGGAGCGCTGGTCACGCTGTCTTCGGTCGGCGCCGGTGCCCTCGGCACCGCGATGCTGATCCTGCTGTACCCGCGCATGACCATGCCGGGCATTGTCGGCAGTGACCTGGTGCACGCGGTGGTGCTGACCAGCATCGCCGGCGCCGGGCACTACACGATGGGTAATGTCGACCTGTCGTTGCTGGTATACTTGCTGCTCGGTTCGCTGCCGGGGGTCTTCCTGGGCAGTCACGTCGGTGTGCGGCTCTCGCCCAAGGTGATGCAGCCGATCATGGGTTCCATTCTGTTTGCCATTGGCCTGCGCTTCGTGCTGGCGGGCTGAGCGGGAGTATTGACCCTTCAATTAAATGGGCGTCCCGGCCGATTTAATTGTAGCCCTTGAAAATCGGGCGTGATTTTGCGAAATCCCTTGATTTTCAAGGGCTAGCATTGGCTTTCAGCCAATGGAGATGCATCCATGCATCACAATATCAACCCGGAACGGGTTGATATCCACAGAATTCGAGGTGAATGGCGGCACAGCCGCCACGCAAGGTGTTGGAGCATGTATCAATATACTGAAGTAGACCAGAAGCTGGTCGACGATCGCGTCGCCCAGTTTCGCGATCAGACCCGCCGCTTCCTGGCGGGTGAGCTGCCGGACGAGGAGTACCTGCCGCTGCGGCTGATGAATGGCCTTTACATCCAGCGCCACGCGCCGATGCTGCGTGTCGCCATTCCGTACGGCCTGCTGTCGTCCGAGCAGATGCGCAAGCTGGCGCACATCGCCCGTACCTACGACAAGGGTTACGGTCACTTCACCACCCGGACCAACATCCAGTTCAACTGGCCGAAGCTGGAAGAAGTACCCGATATCCTGGCGGAGCTGGCCGAGGTGCAGATGCATGCCATCCAGACGTCGGGCAACTGTATCCGCAACACCACGACCGACCATTTCGCCGGCATCAATGCCAGCGAGATCGAAGATCCGCGTCCGTACTGCGAGCTGATCCGCCAGTGGTCGACCTTCCACCCGGAATTCGCCTACCTGCCGCGCAAGTTCAAGATGGCGGTAACCGGCGGTCCCGAGGACCGCGCTGCGTCCCAGGTACACGATATCGGTCTGCACCTGGTCAAGAACGATGCCGGCGAAGTCGGCTTCGAAGTGCTGGTCGGCGGTGGCCTGGGTCGTACCCCGATCATCGGCAAGACGATCCGCGACTTCCTGCCGAAGGAGGACCTGCTGTCCTACCTCGAGGCGATTCTGCGCGTCTATAACCTCAAGGGACGTCGTGACAACAAGTACAAGGCCCGCATCAAGATTTTGGTGCAGGCGCTGGGGGCCGAAGAGTTCGCACGCCAGGTCGAGGCCGAGTGGGAGCAGATCAAGGTCGAGCAGCCGGAACTCAAGTTGACCGCCGAAGAGATCGCGCGCGTTCAGGGCTTCTTCAAGCCGTTCGACTACGATGCCTCCGCGGCGAACGACACCAGTCTGGCCGACAAGCTGGCCAGCGACAGCGACTTCCGCGTCTGGTACGAAAAGAACACCGTCGAGCACAAGGTCGCCGGTTACCGTGGCGTGGTCGTCTCGCTGAAGCCGATGCTGGCGCCGGCCGGTGATGCCACCGACCTGCAGATGGACGTGGTTGCAGACCTGGCCGACAAGTACAGCTGGGGCGAGATCCGCGTGACCCATACCCAGAACCTGGTACTGGCCGACGTCAAGAACACGGACCTCCATGCGGTCTGGCAGGTGCTGGCCGAACACAACATGGCGCGCCCGAATATCAACATGCTCAGCGACATGATCGTCTGCCCGGGCGGCGACTTCTGCGGCCTGGCCAACGCCAAGACGCTGGGTATCGCCGACCAGATCAACCAGAAGTTCGACAACCTGGACTACCAGTTCGATCTTGGCGAGATCCGCCTGAACATGTCCGGCTGCATCAACGCCTGCGGCCATCACCACATCGGTCATATCGGTATTCTCGGCGTCGACAAAAACGGCGAGGACTGGTACCAGATCACCATCGGCGGCTCCGACAAGGAAGACGCGTCGCTGGGCAAGGTGCTGGGCAAGTCGGTCGCCGCCGACGAGGTTGCCGACACTCTGGAGAAAATCCTGCTGACCTACGTGGAAAACCGCGTGGAAAACGAATCCTTTATCGAAACCGTGCGCCGCATCGGTGTCGCCCCGTTCAAGGAGAAGGTTTATGCCGCTGCTCATTAATCGCGAAGTCGTCAACCAGGATACCTGGCAGTTCCTCGACGCCGAAGCCACCATTGAGCAGCTTCCGGCCGACGGCGACGTCGTCGTGCCGCTGGCGCTCTACCTGGAACACCGCGACGCGCTGCTGGCGCGTAACGGCGCTCTGGGCGTGCAGTTCAACGGCGACGACGAGATCGAACCGCTGCTGGCGGACCTGGACAAGCTGGCGCTGGTCGCCGTCGAGTTTCCGGTGTTCCGCGACGGCCGCGGCTTCAGCCAGGCCCGCGTGGTGCGTCGTGCCGGATTCAGCGGCCAGCTGCGCGCCGTCGGCGACGTCACCCGCGACCGTTTCGAGTACCTGTACCGTTGTGGCTTCGATGCCCTGCAGGTACCCGAGGAGCGTTTCAATCCGGAAGCGCTGAACGCGTTCGGTGAGATCGGCGTTTACTACCAGGGTGCTGCCGACGACAAGCGTCCAATCTATCGTCGCTGAGCAACCGGACGGCCGCCGCACTGCCCCGGGGCTGGCGGTGGCCGTTGTCATTTGAGGTGAGGAGTGATTCATGAGCGAGCAGATTAGCGCCGAACTGCAGGCGAAAATCGAGCACGTCGCCGGCCTGCTGAGCAAGGCGCAGAACGAATATGGCGATGCCGTTGTGTTCGCCAACAGCCTCGGCGCCGAGGATGTGGTGCTGACCGACCTGATAAGCAAGCACGCGCCAGGCATCGGCGTGTTCGTGCTGGATACCGGCCGCCTGCCGGAGGAAACCCTGAAGCTGCTGGGCCAGGTGCGCACGCACTATCAGGGCCTGAAACTCAAGGTCTACTACCCGGAAGCGGCGGATGTCGAAGCCTTCGTTGCCGAGAACGGTATCAATGCGTTCTACGAATCCCAGGAGCTGCGCAAGGGCTGCTGCTTCGTGCGCAAGATCAAGCCGCTCAAGCGGGCGCTGGCGGGCAACAAGGCCTGGATCACCGGGCTGCGCCGCGAGCAGTCGGTAACCCGTGACGAGATCGCGTTCAGCGAGTGGGACGATGGCAATGGTCTGCAGAAGCTCAACCCGCTGGCGGACTGGACCGAGAAAGAGATCTGGGCCTACATCCGCGCCAACGAGGTGCCGTACAACGAACTGCACGACCGCCACTATCCGAGCATCGGCTGCGCGCCCTGCACCCGTGCGATCTCGGTGGGCGAGGATGTCCGTTCCGGCCGCTGGTGGTGGGAAAATCCGGAAAACCGCGAGTGCGGTCTTCATCCGGCCACCCCGCTGAAGTTCAAGTAGGCTTAGCGTCAAACTGAGGAACCCGGGCAGGTCTTGTCCGATTCCGTGGAAAACGCCGTTGCGCTTCAAACCGCAGCGGCGTTTTTGTTTCATGGGTGGTTGCGTGGCGAAAAAAGGATGCGTAGCTTGCTCCAGAATGGTGCAAATGGTTGCTTATTGTTGGTGCATTGGTATCGTCGCCGTCCCGACAGGCAGCCCTGATACAGGTTGTATCGGGTTGGCCATAATCTTGCATCATTAAAGCGCAGTACTGAACCTTCACGGGGCAGTCGCTTGGCTTACACTTATCAGAAGAATTGGGTCACAGGAGTCTAGACCGTGGAGTACCTACCTCTATTTTTCCGCCTGCAGGATCGGCCGGCATTGCTTGTCGGTGGCGGTCAGATTGCGCTGCGCAAGGCCCGTTTGCTGCTGCGGGCCGGCGCCCGTCTGACGGTGGTGGCCCACGAAATCTGTCCGGAACTGGCGGAAATGGTCGATGCCCAGGATGGCCAATTGGTGGTCGGCGAGTACCACAGTGCGCTGCTGGACGACCAGGTGCTGGTGGTGGCCGCGACCGACGACGAGTCGCTGCACGAGCGCATTCACTACGACGCCGTGGCGCGCAACCTGCCGGTCAACGTGGTGGATTCGCCGCAACTCTGCACCTTCGTTTTTCCCGCCATCGTCGATCGCTCCCCGATCGTGATCGGTATCTCCTCGGGCGGCGCCTCTCCGGTGCTGGCGCGGATGCTCAGGGCACGACTCGAGACGCTGATCCCGAACGGTTACAGCCGTCTCGGCGAGCTGGCCGGGCGTTTCCGCGATCAGGTCAAGGCGCGCTTTAGCGGCGTCAACCAGCGGCGCAAATTCTGGGAGTCGGTGCTGCAGGGGCAGGTCGCCGAGAAGGTGTTCGCCGGCCGTATCGGTGAGGCTGAAACGTTGCTGCAGTCCAAGATTGAGTCGACGGACCCCGGGCATCAGATCGGCGAGGTTTACCTCGTCGGTGCCGGTCCCGGTGATCCCGAACTGCTGACCTTCAAGGCGCTGCGGCTGATGCAGCAGGCCGACGTGGTGCTGTACGATGCACTGGTATCGAAGGAGGTGCTGGAGCTGTGCCGCCGCGACGCGGACATGGTCTATGTCGGCAAGAAACGTGACCAGCACACGCTGCCGCAGGAAGGCATCAACGATCTGCTGGTCAAGCATGCCCTCGACGGCAAGCGGGTGCTGCGCCTGAAGGGCGGCGATCCCTTTATTTTCGGTCGCGGCGCGGAAGAGCTGCAGTCGCTCAAACCCCATGGCATCCCGTTCCAGGTGGTGCCGGGTATCACTGCGGCCAGTGCCTGCGCCACCTATGCCGGCATCCCGCTGACCGATCGCCACCATGCCCAGTCGGTGAAGTTTGTCACCGGTCAGCTGAAGAACCGCACCTCGGATCTGAACTTCGCCGAGCTGGTGCACCCCAACCAGACCATTGTGTTTTACATGGGGCTGCATACGCTGGCGGACTTAACGGCCAAGCTGATCGCCCATGGCAAGCCGGCCGAAACCCCCGCGGCCATCGTTTCGCGCGGCACCGCAGCGGATCAGAAAGTGCTGACCGGCACCCTGGCGAATCTCGCCGAGCTGCAGCAGGAAGCGCAACTGCCGGCGCCGGCGCTGGTGATCGTCGGTGAAGTCGTGACGATGCACGAAAATCTATCGTGGTTCGGCGATGACCTGCTTGAAGGGCGCAACCACAGCCTGATGCAGATTCACCACGAACATTGAGATGATCGGGATTGGTCGTGTTGTTCTCGGGTATTGGGTATAGCGGCTAAGCCGCGCCGCTCAACACCCGATGGTATCGGCGGCTACCGCAATATCGTCGTTCTGTAAATTGCGCGTTCGAGAACCGCTCGCTCCTCATCGGGGTCCGGTATGCAGATCTGGCGCTGCAGGGCCTCCAGGTACGCCTGCGGCAGTTGTGCCTGGCGGGCACCGCGCAGCACGTGCTCCAGATACCAGTCGAAGGGCCGCAGCTGTGGATCGATCAGCGTGGCGTAATAGAGAAAGGCCTCGAGCGTATGGCCGTCCGCGATTTCGATCCCGACCTCTCGTATTTCATATCCCCGTCCCAGCCCTTCGACCTTATCCAGCAGCGTTCGGCTGCTGCGTTCGATACGATACAGCATGCCGTGTATCCGGTCCTCGGCCACACCGGTTGCATAGGCGTCGCATTTGGCCGAGCCGTCGCGGCCGATTTTGTGAAAGCGCAAGCTGTGGGCCCTGAGGGTACCGCTCGATACCGGCTCGGCTTCGGGAATCCGGGCACGCAGCCGTTCCAGCGCCATGTTGGAACCATAGGCGAAATAGAACAGCGTGCCGTCCATACTCAGTCACCGCGCCAGTCATCCGCTACTCGCACCGCCACCACCCGCGCATCGGCGAAGCTGCGACCGTTCGCGCCGAGGCTGCAGGACAGAATCGTTTTGCGTTCCGATATTTCATCTATCCGGGCTTTGAGCTCAAGCTCGGCGTCGATGGGGGCCGGTGCGCGGTAGCTGATTTCGAGCTTGCCGGTGGCGTACCAGATCGCCTTCCCTTCGCCAATGGTCCGGCCGTCGCGGCGATAGGCGTCTGCGATCGCGGTACAGACGCAGTGACAGTCGATCAACGTCGCGATGATGCCGCCGTTGAGCGTCCGTTCGGGGCCTGCGCAGTGGTGCGGTGACGGCTGGAACCGGCAGATGGCGCTATCGTCGCTGTGCCAGTAGCTCTTGATGCGAAGGCCGCCGGCATTGGCCGGCCCGCATCCGAAACAGTGATTGCCGGGGATCTGGTCCTGGAAGGCTGTTTCATTCATGGGAAAGGGTCCGCTGCGGGTTTTCCCTAAGGGTGCCGCAATGTGCGGAGGTGGGCAAGGCCGGAGAGTGGTGAATCCGAGACATAAAAGGCGAGAAAAAAACGAGTGGCGCGATTATTCCAGTTGCCGCCAGCTGCGTCCGGTACTCAGGTTGCGTGAGGACGCGGCGCTGGGCTAAGCAGTGCTGGAGCGTAGTGGAGCAGGTAGCGGACTGCGACGTAGGCGACCATCAGGCTGGCACAGAACAGCTCGACCTCGGCCAGCAGGCCTAACGCATGGATGAACGGTGGCGATATATCGAGCGGTTGTAGCAGTGCTTCGAGCTTTAGCATGGCTGTGGCGCCAATCACCGTCGGAAAGGTGAAGGCTGCGTAGGCCGGGCTGAATGGCAGGCGCAGCAACTGAATGAAAGCGGCGTAGATCACCAGGCTGATCACCTGGGCCAGGGTCCCCAGTACCGTGACCAGCAGCAGCGACGGTTCATCGGTGACGCTGATGTAACCCGCCAGGCAAAGGTTGGCCGGAGCCGCCAGAATGGCCAGCGTGGGCCGGGCTGCGCGGGGCAGGGCACCGGCAAACAGCAGCCGGTACAGCATCAGCGGCAATAGCAGGCAGTAATTGGCGAGTCCGAACCACATCAGGTGATGCGCCAGATCCAGGGCTTCAGGCGGGCAAGTCAGGGCTGCGGTCACAATACCGACCGGTGGCACAAACCAGCTCGGCGCCATTTCTGCGAGCTCGAAGCTACACAGCCGGTGCAGGACGAACAGCAGCATGAATGTCAGGTGCAGACCGACTGCCAGCAGCCAGACGGTACCGGCCATGGCCGGGGCGACTGATTGGGCCGCAGCGCTGATCAGCATAGTGGCCATGCTGAACGTGGGAACCACGCCGCCCGCGACCGGGTGCTCGAGCTCGCGCCAGAGCAATAGCGGGTGCAACAGAAACTTGGCCAGTACAGGCAGCAGTAGCATTACCGCTAATGCGGCGCCAAAGTAGCGTGCTACATTTTGTGATAGCATCAGGTCCCAGCTCGCGCCAAGGGCAGCAATACCGAGCGCGAGACCGGCCAGGGGAGTTGGTATATGGCGAAGCGCGGCGCAACGGAGAATTAGCATTGATGGGCGCCTCTGGCTGAAGTTCTGATGGAGCCATCGTAGAGAAGTGATGATATAAATAATATCTAAACATTCTTGATGTAGCGTTAAGTTAAATTGAACATGTATGGTGTTACGATCCGGCAATTACGTGTCTTCGCCAGCGTCGCAAGACTCGGCTCCCTGGCGAAGGCGTCGCTTGAACTGAACCTGACGAAGGCTGCGGTATCGATGGCGCTGCAGGAATTGGAACGGCAGTTGAGGACACCGCTGTTCGACCGGGTGCGCAACCGGCTGCTGTTGAATGCGTCGGGGGAGCAGCTGGTACCGCTGGCGGATGAGTTGCTGGAGCGGATGGCCGGCATTGGGGAGCTGTTCGCCGACGGCAACCGTTTCGCCGGACAGCTGCGTATCGGTGCCAGCAATACGATCGGCAACAACCTGCTGCCAAGATTGCTGGCGCAGTTCATGCATGAATTCAGCTGCAGGCGGCCCGTCGTGACTATTCGCAGTACGGCCGAGCTCGTTGAACAGCTAAAGCGGTTCGAGCTCGATGTCGCGCTTGTCGAGGGCCGGACCGCTGACGACGAGTTGAACGTCTTGCCCTGGGGACAGGATGAGATGCATGTGGTGGCAGCGCCGGATCACCCGTTGGCCGATGGCCGGCGCCATGACCTCGAATCGCTCAACGACCAGTACTGGGTGTTGCGTGAGTTGCATTCAGGAACGCGGGAACAGTTCGAACGACTGTTGCTGCCGCAGCTGGATTGCTGGTATCTGGCGCTTGAGCTCAATACCAACGAGGCCGTCAACAACAGCATTGCGGCGGGACTGGGGTTGGGTTTCATGTCGCGGCTGGCGACGCAAAGCTTGTGTGCAGCGGGCGAATTGCACGAGGTACGGGTGAGCCAACGCTTTCCCCGTAAACTCAGCCTGATCTGTCACCGCGACAAGTTCCGCAGCCCATTACTGGAGTGCTTTCTCGATTTCAGCCAGGCATGGCAGCTTAGAGGGCGCAGTTGAGGCGGCAGACGTGCCTCGCACGAGGACCGTATTGCCTGTGTCCCGTTGGGGTGCGGCGGTACGGCCTAAACGGCAAAACGGTCTATTTTGGGGCCTGTAAAAAATTTACACTTTATCTGACGTGAGGCGGACTGTGCCGGGTCGATAGCCCCTCGCAGTGCCTCCGCTTCGGGGCAAAAGCGCTGGACTCTAAATAAAGAACCTGAAACCGAAGCGGTTTAAGCACAATTGGTTATATACGTGTAAAATGCAAAAATTCAACCAATGATCGGCAAAGAATGGCGATGACGATAAGACAGGATGACATCTGTACCAGCCGCAAGGCTGCGGAGTTGCTGGGCGTTTCTGCGCGCACGGTGCAGCTATGGGCGGATGCTGGCGTCGTGGCGAGTTGGAAAACGCCCGGCGGACACCGCCGGTTCAGCCTCTCCGACGTGCGCAAGCTGGCTCAGGAGCTGATGGCGGGGCGGGGGCCGGTGTTGCCCTCATCCGACCAGAACGGCATTCAGGAACAGAATGAAAATCGGCCGATGCCGGTGCTGGTGGTTGAGGACGAGGCGACCTTGTTGCGGCTCTACGAACTCACCCTTAAAAGCTGGCAGCTGCCACTGGATCTGCATCTGGCGGACAATGGCTATTCCGGCCTGCTGACCATCGGTCAGGTTGAACCCAGGTTACTGATTCTCGACCTCAACCTGCCGAATATCGATGGTTTTCAGATGATTTCGGCGCTCAAGCAGAGCGGTGTACTGCAGCGCATGGAGTTGATGGTGATATCCGCGCTCGAGCCGGAAGAAGTGCTGACAAGCATGCCGGTCGGCGTCGAATGTCAGGTACTGCCTAAGCCCGTCCCCTTCGATCTGATTCGCGAGCGCGTCGAGCAGCTGCTCGCGTCCTGAGCGATTTTCCCTCAAGCCTGTCTTCTGGTACGACGGTTCAGCCGACGTGCCGTCATTCTCCAAAATCGGAAAAGTTGGTAAAATCGGTCCCTCGAAAAGGATTTTGACCGGAGCAAGTGCTGTATGCGGCTGCAGTTTTTCCAACGCCTGTTGGACCTGCTGGATGGCAGGGTGGTGGTAATCAACGATCGCGGCGAGATTTTGCTGGCGAGCCAGGCAGCCAGGTGGCAGCTTGGTCTGGCACCCGGTCGCAGGCTCGACCTTCTGCACCGAGAGGGCGAGCGGGTAGTGGTGCGTCAGCCCCTGACTCAGCAACTGCATTCGGCCATTGCGCTACGCTGGCTGAAGCTCGAATTCCTGCTGCTGAAAACGCCCAGCGTGCAGCCGCTGGCAGAAAGCCCCACCGAACTGTCGCAGCGTCATCGTGAGCTGGTTGAATTTTGTCGCCGGCCCGAGCTGCTGGCGGTGCTGCCGGCCGCGGAGCGGCGCGCGTTAAGGGCGCTGACCGGCACTGACGACGGACAGCAGTTCCAATCGATCCATGGGCAGGGTTTCGATGCGCTCGAGATGGTTCGCCTGGCACTGGCTCCACCGTTCGCAGGCAGGCCCGAGTTCTTTTTTCAGGTGCCAACTCCGCTGCTGCCGGTCGGTGGCGACCGCCAGCAACTGGCGTCGGCGCTGCGCTGTCTGAGCATGGAGCTGGTGGCCCGCCACCGCTGTCGGCGCCTGCTGGTCCGGCTGCACCAGGGCCGGAACGAGCTGCTGATTACGGTACAGGACATCGGCGAGATGGAACTGCCCGGGATGCAGCGGCTGACGACGGCGCTAAAGTGGCGCGGGGCGTTGCTCGATCAGATGCAGGCATGCGAAGTGGTCGAGCGTTTCGGTGGGCGCCTGAAGCTGCGCGGCCCGGTCGCCCAGGGCCGCATCAGTATCGGTTTGCCCACAGCGCCCCCCCTTTCGCTCGAGGCCCTGTCGTCCCCGACATGAGGCTGGAAGGCAGGATCGACTATACCTGCTGGCGCTTTTCCTGCCGGTACATCAGAACGCCGGCAATGGCGACGGCGAGGCTAACGATCACGACGATAATGGTCGCCAGTGCATTGATCTGCGGACTGACGCCGAGCCGTACACTCGAATACACGACCATAGGCAGCGTGGTTGCGCCGGGACCGGAGACGAAACTGGCGATTACCAGATCGTCCATCGACAGTGTGAACGCAAGTAGCCAGCCGGCCACCAGGGCTGGGGCGATAATCGGCAGGGTGATGGCGAAAAATACCGTCATCGGTCGCGCGCCGAGGTCCAGCGCGGCTTCTTCCAGGGACTTGTCCATGTGCGCAAGGCGGCTGCGTACCACCACCGTGACATAGGCCATCGAAAAGGTGATATGCGCCAGCGTGATGGTGGTCTGGCCGCGTCCCTCTGGCCAGCCGATCAGGTCTTCCATCGAGACGAACAGCAACAGCAGCGAAAGGCCGATGATGACGTCTGGCATCACCATTGGCGCTGCGACCATGGTTTCGAGGGTAGTGCGACCACGGAAGCGGCGGTAGCGCACCAGCGCCATCGCGGCCAGGGTGCCCAGTACTACGGCGAGGCTGGCGTTGACGGCGGCGATCTTGACGCTGAGCCAGGCCGCGCCGAGGATCTGCTCGTTATCGAGCAGCTCGAAGTACCACTTGGTACTGAAGCCTCCCCAGACAGTGACCAGCCGGCTTTCGTTGAACGAATAGACCATCAGCGACAGGATCGGCCCGTAAAGGAAGGCGTAGCCGAACAGCAGCACGGTCATCAGCAGCGGAGAGCGTTTCAGCATCACTGCACCTCCTCATTGCGCTGCTCGTAATGCCGCAGCAGCATGAACGGGATGATCAGCACCACCAGCAGCACGGCCGCGAGTGCCGATGCCAGCGGCCAGTCCTTGTTGCTGAAGAATTCGGTCCACATCAGCTTGCCCAGCATCAGGGTGTTGGGGCCTCCGAGAAGATCCGGAATCACGAATTCGCCCATGACCGGGATGAATACCAACATGGCGCCGGCGAACACGCCCGGCAGCGACAGCGGCAGCGTGATGGTCAGGAACTGTTTCCAGGGGCGGCAGCCGAGATCGGCGGCCGCTTCCAGCAGCGTAAGGTCAAGGCGGATCAGGGTCGCATACAGCGGCAGGACCATGAAGGGCAGGTAGCTGTAGACGATACCGATGTAGACCGCGACCGGGGTGTGCAGTATCTCCAGCGGACTGTCGATAACACCGAGCGCCATCAATGCCTGGTTGATCAGACCGTTGTTCTTCAGAATGCCGATCCAGGCATAGACCCGTATCAGGAACGAGGTCCAGAACGGCAGTATGATCAGCATCATCAACGGCAGGCGCCAGTGGCGCGGTGCGCGGGCGATGGCGTAGGCCATCGGGTAACCGAGCAGCAGTGTCAGCAGCGTCGAGAAAGCGGCGATCTCCAGCGAGCTGATCAGCGCCTTGACGTAGAGGCTGTCCTCGAGCAGTAGCTGGTAGTTGCCAAGATTGACCGCCAGCATCACCAGACCGTCCTGGAATTCACGCACGATATCCAGATACGGCGGCTGCGCCAGCGCCGACTCCGAAAGGCTCAGCTTGAGCACGAACAGGAATGGCAGCAGGAAGAACAGGCCAAGCCAGAACCAGGGGATGCCGATGATTAGCTGGCGACCATTGGGGTGGGGGAGTGAGGGCCGCTTCATTCGACCAGGGCCCCGCAGCTGTCGGGCTGCCAGCTGATGGTCACATGCTGGTCCCAGGTCAGCGGCTGTTCGGCCAGCGCCTGCACGTTCGACTGGGTGAACTGGACCCGCTTGCCGCCGGGCAGTTCCAGGTGGTAGATCGAGACACCGCCGAGGTAGGCGATCTCGCGGATCACGCCGCTGAGCTGGTTCGGCCCCTGTTCTCCGGGCGGCAGCAGACGGATTTTTTCCGGTCGCACCGCCAGGCACAGCTCCATTCCCGCGACCATCTTGCGGCTGTCGCGTACCCGCAGCTGAGTGCCGGCCTCGTCGCACTGCAACACCACTTCGTCGCCTCGCTGTTCGACCACCACGCCTTCGAACAGATTGACGGAACCGATGAAATTGGCGGCATAGCGGCTGGCGGGAAACTCGTACAGGCGCCTTGGCGCATCGACCTGTTCGACGCGGCCTTCACGCATCAGGGCGATGCGTGATGACATCGTCATCGCCTCTTCCTGATCGTGGGTGACGATGATAAAGGTGATGCCGAGGCGTTCCTGGATATTGACCAGCTCGAACTGGGTTTTCTCGCGCAGTTTCTTGTCCAGTGCGCCAAGCGGCTCGTCCAGCAGCAGGATGCGTGGGTGCTTGGCCAGGGCCCGGGCCAGCGCCACGCGCTGGCGCTGACCGCCTGAAAGCTGGCTCGGCTTGCGCCGGGCGAAGGCGCTGATCTGCACCAGCTCCATCATATCCTGGACCCGTGCGTCGCGCTCGCTGCGCGGCATGCCTTCCTGCTTCAGACCAAAGGCGATGTTGTCCGCAACAGTCATATGCGGAAACAGCGCGTAGGACTGAAACATCATGTTGATCGGGCGTTCGTAAGGCGGTATCGCAGTGACGTCAATGCCGTCGATCAGTATCCGGCCGCTGGTCGGTGTTTCGAAACCGGCGAGCATGCGCAAAAGCGTGGTCTTGCCACAGCCGGAAGGACCCAGCAACGAGAAGAATTCACCCTGATGGATATCGAGGCTGACATCGTCCACCGCATAGGTCGGGCCAAAAGCCTTGGTGACGCTGTCGATCCGGATGGCCGGTTCCGCGCCGCTCGAATGCCTGTCGGTGTCGCGGGACAAGTTACGTGCCTGGTTCATTGGCTCAGGTCTTGCTCCTAGAACGAGAATGCCCCCTTGCGGGGGCATCGGAAGGGTTTTACTGACCGGTCTTTATCCGGGTCCAGAGGCGGTTGATCGACTTGGTTTCGCGGTCGCTGGGCGTTTTCAGCGTGATGAAGCGTTCGCGGGTGGCCTGCGGCGGATAGATGCCCGGATCCTGACGGATTTCCTCGTCGACCAGGTCCGTTGCCGCGGCGTTGGCGTTGGCGTAAGCCACGTAGTTGCTGATCGGTGCGATGACGTCGGGACGCATCAGGAAATCGATGAACTTCAGCGCCGCACCCGGGTTCGGGGCGTCGGCCGGAATCGCCATGACGTCGGTCCAGACCACGGCGCCTTCCGACGGCACCAGGTAAGCGATCTCGACATTGTTGCCGGCTTCGGCGGCGCGGTCACGGGCCTGCAGCACGTCGCCGCTGTAGCCGTGGGCAACGCACAGATCGCCGTTGGCCAGGTCGTTGATGTACTGCGAGCTGTGGAAGTAACGGATGTTCGGGCGCACGGCGTTGACGACCGCAGCGGCTTCGTCGAGCGCTTCGCGGCCGTAGTCGTTCGGGTCCTTGCCCAGGTAGGCGCGGGCCGCGACCAGCACTTCGGTCGGGTCGTCCATCAGCGATATGCCACAGCTGGCCAGCTTGGCCGTCACCTCGGGGTCGAACAGCAGATGCCAGCTGTCGAGCGCCGCGTCCTCACCCAGTAGTTCGCGTACCTTGGTGACGTTGATGCCGATGCCGGTGGTACCCCACATGTACGGCACCAGATACTTGTGGCCTTCGTCGATGTCACCGAGGGAGCCGAGGATCACCGGGTCGAGGTTGGCGTAATTGCTCAGTTTTTCCTTGTCCAGCGGTTGCAGGATACCGGCCTTGAGCTGGCGGTCCGCAAAGGGGCGGGCGGTCGGGAAAATCAGGTCGTAACCGCTGTGACCGGCCAGTAGTTTGGCCTCGAGCACCTCGTTGGAGTCGTAGACGTCGTAAAGGACCTTGATGCCGGTCTCCTGCTGGAACCGATCCAGGGTATCTTCGGCGATATAATCGGACCAGTTGTAAACGTGCAGTTCTTCTTCCGCCGTGGCCTGAGCGGCAACGCCCAGTGCAAGGGCGGCGGCAAGCGCTTTCAAACCAAAAGACCAGCTCTTCATCGAATGGGCTCCCCCATCTGCAGTGAGTACAAAGAAAGCTGAAACAATCCGCTGTGCAGGGCCTCTCCCAGCCCGGCGCCAGCGGCTGTTTTACAGCGCCGAATATGAACAAAACGCGAAAAAAACACCAACATTTTTTATCGACTCCGGCGAGTTTTTTCAGCCACCGTACGGGGCCAATTCGCCGGCGTCGGAGGGACCTGCGCAGCGTGGCGGGCAAGATTTAAGCTAGTTAGCGGCTTGTGGCACGTCAAGCCAGACAGGGGACGGAGCGGGCAAATGCAGAACCGGCTCTTCGCGTGTATTTCATGATGTCATAAAGCCGATCCTTCATCACCTGTCAGCAGGGTGCCTTATGCCAACGGCCTGCTACTGAATGAGGTTCGGAGCACGAAACCGGCTGAAGAAGGCGCGCTTCGCGGAGCGGCACGGGCATCGGTTATACTGCTGCGTCCCCATCACGGCAATCGGGTAACCGCATGCACTACTGGCTATTCAAGACTGAACCCGATGTTTTCGGGATCGACGATCTCGCTGCCGCGCCCGGGCAGACTGCGCGCTGGGACGAAATCAGAAACTTCCAGGCGCGCAATTTTTTACGTGACCGGGTGCGGCCCGGCGACCAGGTACTGATCTATCACAGCAGTTGCAGGCAGGTCGGCGTTGCCGGAATCGCCGAGGTGGTTAGCGAGCCCTATGCCGACCCCAGTCAGTTCGATCCCGATCACCCGCTGTTCGACACCAAGGCGGCTCCCGGGGCACCACGCTGGTACTGTGTCGATGTGCGTCTGTCCCAGCGTTTTGCCCGTGTGCTGCCGCTCAAGGCGTTGAAGCAGGTGCCGGAACTCTCCGAAATGGTGCTGCTGCGGCAGGGACGGCTGTCGGTGCAGCCGGTGCGAGCCGAGGAATGGCATTGTATTCAAGGGTTAGTTGCCAGTTGATATTTATTCATTAAAAAGCAGATTTTTTGTCGCCTTATTCCGACATAAATGCAGGGGCTATGGTGCGTAAAAATGGATTCTTACGCTTAGTGCCCCGTATTATGGTCATCCTCCATCGTGACCGATAAGATTGAAATTTCCGACTTTACCGGATATCGTGAGTGAAAATCATACCGTCGGTTTCTTTCGCGTAGCGACGAGACCATCCGCCAAGCCAATCAGCGGCAAGCCTGGCCAGGCGAGGCTTCAGTCGCGCAACAAGTCTCTCACTGCTGGTTGAGGACATGATCGGGTTCAGGGTTCGGGCGCTGATGCGTCAACTGATGTTGCCCGGGATGGGCATTCTGCTGGTCATGATCGGTGGCATTCTGGTGACCGAATACGTCGCCCGGCTCGCAGCAGACCGGGTGTATGAAGCCCACCGCCGTGAAACTCAGGCACGTCTTTCCGAGCTGCGAGCGCGGCTGGAAGGCGAAATCAACTCAGTGCTCTATTTCACCCAGGGCATGACCTCGCTGCTGCTTTTCCGCCCCAACATTACCCGAAGCGAGTTCGATCTGGTCGCGGCGCATACGGTGCGCGGCAGTCGGCCAATCCGCAATATCGCGCTGGCACCGGATAACATCATCCGCTTCATTTTCCCGCTCGAAGGCAATGAAAAAGCCCTCGGACTCGACTACCGCAAGAACCCGGCACAATGGCCGGCGGTCAAGCGGGCGATGGAGGAAGGCATCACCACGGTCGCCGGTCCCCTGGCGCTGGTGCAGGGGGGGATTGGCCTGATTGCCCGCACGCCGGTCTTTATCGATGAGGGCAAGGAAACCCGTTACTGGGGCATGGCGTCGATCGTGATCGACATGGAAACGTTACTGCGGGAAGCCGGAGTCTTCGATGCCGATGCGCCGGCCAAGCTGGCAATGCGCGGCATCGATGGCCTGGGCGCGGATGGTGCACAGTTTTTCGGCCCAGAGGGGCTGTTCGACGAGGCCGGTATCCTGACCCAGGAGGTGACCTTTCAGCGCAACCGCTGGCAGCTCGGGGTGATGCCCGAGGTGGCCGACGGAGAGGCGGCGGCCATGCGTGTCCGGATTCTCGCCTACGGCCTGCTGCTGATCATCGTGGCGCTGCTGCTGCAGTTGCTGCGTACCTTTCGCAACGTCGAAAGACGGGCAACCCGGGACCCGTTGACCGGGCTGCCCAACCGTCGGCTGTTGCTCGAGCGGGCAGATCAGCTGGTGGCGCTGGGGCGGCGTGGCCGGCTCGATTTCTGTCTCTGCTATGTCGATCTCAACGGCTTCAAGCCGGTCAACGACACCTACGGCCACCACGCCGGTGACCTGGTGCTGCTTGAGGTCGCTGCGCGTCTGCGCAAGGTGTCCCGCGCGTCGGATACGGTGGCGCGGACCGGCGGCGACGAGTTTGTGCTGCTGTTGCCGGGGGTGGGCAGTGCTCAGGAGGCGGAGCTGATCGTGGGCAAGCTGCAGCAGGTGCTGCGCGAACCCGTGGTGTGCGACGCCGAT
Source organism: Oceanospirillaceae bacterium (assembly GCA_013373085.1). GTDB lineage: Bacteria > Pseudomonadota > Gammaproteobacteria > Pseudomonadales > Balneatricaceae > Marinobacterium_A. Next base: position 122,811 of record JABXIM010000013.1, read on the forward strand.
CGTATCTCGATCGGTGCCAGCATGGGCTGGGCGCTGTTCCCGCAGGAAGCGGACGATCTCGAAGGTCTGATGGCGCTGGCCGACAGCCGGATGTACAAGATGAAGGCGGAAAAGCGCAGGCTGGCGCCACAGGTCGCCGGCCTGCCGTTGTAAGCGCCTCAGCCTTGTTCGAGGAACCGCTCCAGCCGCTGGCGCAGCCGGCGGTTTTCCAGCCGAGTGTGCTCCAGTTCGTCCAGCAGCTCGAGCGCCAGCGCGGTACCGGACCAGTTGATGCCGAGGTCCCGGTGCAGGCGCGAAGCGCGGCGGGCCCGGGCTACCAGCCGGGCTTCGAAGCGCCATTCCTCCGTCACCTGCCCGCCGGGCACCAGAATGCCTTCTTCGACCATACGCAGCAGGCTGTCGGCTGGCAGCTCCGTGGCCTGGCTGAATTCCTCAAACGTCAGCTCGATCAGGACTGGGTTCATCACTTGCTCCATTCGCGTCTCGGGTCGAAAGCGGCGGCGCTGGAAAGTTCGCGCCACAGCGTCTCGGTCCGCTGGTCGTGGCCGGAAGGCATGACGACCTTGAGCACCGCGAAAAGGTCGCCCTGGTGGCCACGGCCGGGCAGGCCTTTCCCGCGAATGCGCAGTCGCTGCCCGGACTGACTGTTGGCCGGGATACGCAGCTGAATGCGTCCATGCAACGTCGGGATCTCGATGCGGGCTCCAAGTGCCGCTTCCCAGGGCGCCAGCGGTACCGTGATGATCAGGTTGTGGCCTTCGACATCATACAGTGGGTGGGGCACCAGGCGGATTCGCAGGTAGAGGTCGCCACTGGCACCACCGTGCAGACCCGGCGCTCCCTGGCCCTTGAGGCGGATCCGTTCGCCGTCGGTGACGCCGGCCGGTATCTTGACGTTGAGCTTGCGCTGACGACGTACGGGCCGCCCCTGGCCGTCCAGCTCGGTCACCTCAAAACTGACCGGCTTGGACTCTTCCGACAGGGTGTCTTCGAGGAAGATCGGCATCTCGAGTTCGATATCCCGACCGCGGGCACCAAAGCCGCCGCGCGCCTGCGAGGGTTCTTCGTGGAAACGCCCTGCGCCGAAAATCGTTTCGAAAAAATCCGAAAAACCGCCGAAGCCCCCGGCGCCTCCGTCAAACGAACTCGAGGCATGCCAGCCCGGTGGCGGCTCGAACTGTTTACCGTGGCGTCCGTAGCGGCGCAGTTCGTCGTATTCGGCGCGCTTCTCGGCATCTTTCAACACCTCGTAGGCTTCGGACACTTCCTTGAAGTGCGCCTCGGCGTCGGTCTCGCTGCTGACATCGGGGTGGTAACGGCGCGCCAGCCGGCGATAGGCCGCCTTGATCGCTGTTTTGTCCGCATCCGGTTCGACACCGAGTATCTTGTAGTAATCCTTGAATTCCATGGTTTTGCTTCGCCAAGATTTGCAAGGTTCAAGCGCCAGACTTCAGTCTGTATACCACTCACCACTCACCACTCACCACTCACCGTTCAGTATTCCTTCTCCACATCGACACGCGGCACGAACCGCCCCTGTTCGAGGGCTTCGATATCCGCGGCGATCTGTTCCAGCGCCTCCGTGACCAGCGTCGGTGCCGCGACATGCGGCGTAATGATCACCTCGGGGCGGGACCACAGCGGATGCTCCGGGGGCAACGGCTCCTCGGCGAACACATCCAGCATCGCGCCGCGCAGATGCCCGCTGTCGAGCGCGTCCAGCAGCGCGTCGAGATCGAGCGTGCTGCCGCGCCCGGGGTTGATGACGACAGCGCCCGACGGCAGCGCGGCGAGGCGTTCGGCATCGAGCAGGTTGTGTGTGTCGCGGGTTGCCGGCAGCAGGTTGACGACGATGTCACAACGCGACAGAAAACTGTCCAGGCACTGCTGACCGGTGTAACTGTCGACGCCCTCGATCGATTTCGGACTGCGGCTCCAGCCCTGTAGCGCATAACCCTGGCGTTGCAGGCTGCACGCCACTTCGGCACCGAGGGCGCCGAGCCCGAGCAGTCCCAGCCGCAACGACTCGCGTGATCGGCTTTGCAGCGGGCGCCACTGGTGCTGCTGTTGCTGGGCCCGGTAGCGGTCGAAATCGCGACCGAAATGCAACACGCCGTACAGCACGTATTGGCACATCCAGTGGGCCATGCCGGCATTGCGCAGCCGGATCAACGGCACCTCGACCGGTCTTCCGGGCAGACTCAGCAGTGCATCGACACCGGCACCGAGATTGAACAGCGCGCGCAGCCGGGTCTGTTGCTGGAACAGTTCCGCCGGCGGATGCCAGAGCAGGGCATAGTCGGCCTGCCAGTCGTTCGGGAGCCCGTCCGACCAGCAGCGAGCGTCGGCATTCGGCAGTTGTGTGCGGATGGCCGCGAGCCAGGTGTCGCTGTCCAGGCCCTGGCCGTGAAAGAGAATGTTCATCGTCGTTCGTTCCCCCTCAGTACAGCGACCAGCGTTTCAGGCGCATGGCCTTTTCCACTCGCGTGGTCGCCAGCTGTTCGGCGGCCTGGCGCGGCGACACGCCGGCCACGCGGGCGGCATCGAGCATGGCCCGGGTATTGGCACGTACCTTGTCACGCAGGGCGTCAAACGCCGCCGTTTGGCTCAGGTGCCGGTACTCCATCGCGGCGCAGATGACGCCACCGGCATTGGCGATGAAATCCGGCAAGGTGAGAACGCCTTTCTCATGCAGTCGGGCCTCCGCGCCGGCAGTAACCGGGATATTGGCACCCTCGGCGAGCAGGCGGGTCCGCAGGCGGTCGACGTTGCGCTCGTCGATCACGTCCGGCCGCGCGGCAGGTATCCAGATATCGCACTCGATGTCGATGATTTGTTCGGCCGCAAGCGCTGTGCCGCCCTCGAGCTCCGCTACCGAGCGTCCGGCCCGCTTCAGTTCCTGCAGGCACTCGAGGTCGAGCCCGTTGGGGTCGACGATGGCGCCCCGAGAGTCGCTGACGGCCACGATCCGCGCGCCCTCGGCCGCGAGAAAGCGGGCGACATGGCGGCCGACGGCGCCGAATCCCTGCACCACCACCCGGGCCCCATCGAGTTCGAGCTCGCAGTCCGGAGCGGCTTCCCGAATCGCCTGGAACAGCCCCCAGCCGGTCGCGCCGAGCTCGTCGAGCGGTATGCCGCCAAGTTCCGACGGCAGTCCGACGGCACGGCCGGTTTCATCCTTTACCCAGGCCATGCAGCTTTCGTCGGTCCCCATGTCCGGGCCGAAGATATAGTCATGGCAGTCCCGCAGTGCAGAGGCGAAGGCGCGGATAAGGCGCTCCTTCTCGGCTGCCGGCATCTTCGGATTACCGACCAGTACCGACTTGGCGCCGCCGTGGGCAAGCGACGCCGCGGCATTTTTGAGCGTCATCGCGCGCGCCAGCCGGGCGCATTCCGCGAGGCTGACGTCCGGCGCCATGCGCAGACCGCCGATGGCAGGGCCCGCCGCGATGTTGTCGATGACCAGCAGACCCTCCAGTCCGATCCCGGGTTCGCGGACCTGAATGATCCGCGTGGGGCCGAGGTGATCGCCGGCGTCGAAATCGAGGTTCATCAATCTGCTCTCACATTTTTCCGTTAAGTAAAGCAGTTTTGCCCGGGGACGTCAGACGTTAAGGCGCATGCGGCGCGGACCTGTATAGGTCAGTTCAGCCGAGACCGGCATCAGTGGCTGTAGGAAACCGACAGCGAGCCGTAGCTGTTGCTCTTGGGCTGGCCTTCGAATTCGCGGCTGCGGTGAACCTGGGCGAAGGATACCTTCCAGCGTTTGTAGACCGCCGAAATGCCATACGCCGCTTCGCCGACCAGCGGCTCCTTGTCCACCGAATGACTGTCGCGCCAGGTGTTCCCGTCGAGGAAGATGTTGCGAAGCACCCAGCGGCCGTCGAGCGACAGGAATCCGTGTATGCCGAGGCCGCCGTGCATGCGCGGGTCGCCCCGGCCAGGAGCGCTGTTGTCGCCTCCGGGCCGCAGTGCCGAGGTGCCGAAGTCGTCCGGCAGGCGCCAGCCGGCGCGAAGCTCGGCGCCGGCGTTGAGGTAGGTGGCGACATTGCCGAGGCTGCCGCCGTCATGCCAGATCAGGTCCGCCCCCCAGCCAGTGCCCGGCGGAAGCTCGCGGATGCGGCGCTTGTGCTCGTAGACGAGCTGCAGGCCCGGCTCATTCTTTAACTGGTGGTCCCAGCCCTGAAACTTGTCGAAGCCGCGCAGCTCGTGGATGAAATCCTGCGCTTCCTGGCCGAGGGCGGCGGGTCCGACGACACCGAAATTCAGTTCCACGGAATTGAGCTTTTCCCGGGTTTTGGCGTGGTAGCCGACGCCGCCGTAAAGCCAGGCGGCATAGGGCCGGTCGTCCGGGTCGAGCGTGGTGCGGTCGATATCCTCCGGCGTGAAGATTAGCTGGCCGGCGGTGAGCACAATGTTGCGATGGACCTCGTCGGTGCGAGACTCGGGTACGGGGTAGAGGGGTTCGAACCAGTCGTTGACGCGCCGTACCCACCGCGGCAGACGCGGGTCGTAGAGGTAATTGTCGATATCCGGCGAAACGGCCGAGAAACGGATGCCATTGGTGTAGTGGCGATCCGTTTCGGAGAAGAGGTCGTTTTCCAGGTAGAAGTTATAGGTCCAGGGCGGGTTTTCGGCGGCCTGGAGCCCCGGTGGCAACAGGGCCGCCAGCAACAGGGCCAGGGGAAGGGGGCGGTGCATGCTCAGGAAAAATAACTGCGGCGTTCCCGCTTGCGCAGTTGCCGCCACAGTAGCACGAAAAGCACCACGAACAGCGCGAGCGTCAGGTAGGGCCAATCGATGCCGAAGAGACGCCAGCCATTGTTCGCGCACTCGCCGACGCCGCGAAAGGCATCGGCCAGCGAGGGCATGCCGGGGGCGCCGTTCAGCAGGGTGCCTTCGAGCTCATCGCAGGACGGCAGGTCCTGGGTGGTGCGCAGCCAGATCTGGCGGATGCTCGCCGCCAGGCCGCCGAATGTCAGCAGCAGATTGACGCCCGCGAACAGGCGCTGCAACCAGGGGCGCGGGTTGAGCAGCCACCCGATCAGGAACAGCGCTGACATGATCAGCAGGATGACGCGGGTGATGGTGCAGAGCGGGCAGGGCTGGATGCCGAGTTCACCCTGCAGGTAGAGCACGGCGAAAGCGAGCGTGCCGGCGCTCAGCACCAGGCCTATGAAATTGATCAGCCGGTAAGACAGGCCGGCATTGTCGGGATTCGGAATCACGTAGTGTCCTTATCGGCGTCTCGAGAAGCGGTTGCGGCCTGGCGCTGCCGGTTACTTGCGTCGCCAGCGGCCATCGCCGGTTTCAATATAGTGGCCGGGTTCGGCTTTGTTCTGCAAGCGCTGGCCGATACGGGCTTCGATCACCTGCAGCGCGACGCCGGCGCTGTCGGCGCTGTCCTGGTAGGCGGCCTTGCGTTTGCGGTTGATATCGGCCACCAGCGACCGGACATCGGAGCCGGGGTTGTCGACGACAATGCCGAGGTAACCGTTGCTGCGCTCGCCCACCAGTCCCCCGTCCTTCGCCTCGTCGAGGGACAGCGCCCAGGCCGGCAGTGCCAGCAGTACCAGGCTCGCCAGCGCCAGCAGCTGTTTGAGTCTCTGTTTCATCATGTCGTCCTCAGAACAGGTTGCTCTTTTCTTCGAGCAGGTCGTCGATCTCGCGGTCGACCTTGACCAGGATCTCATGCTCGATCTTGACGTTGAGGTTGATGGTGATCGGCTCGCTGGGAGGCGCGACCTGGACCGTCGGTGTGCAGGCGGTCAGCAGCGTCAGGGCGACCGGCAGAGTCAATGTCGTCAGTCGGTGTTGTATGTCCATGATCCAGAGTCCTCCGGGCCTTCTCCGTCCCTGTTGGGCCGCTTCAACGGTAGCGTTTCTCGATCGATTCCGTCAATTGACCGGTGAACTGCAGCGTCTGCAGCAGTTTGAGCAGGTTCTGCTCGATGTTGATGGTGAAATCGACCGCCTGGCCACGGTTCCAGTCGGGATTGCTGCCCCGCAGCCGAGTGTTCATCTGTGCGGTGCCGTCGGGTGCGTACTGCAACCCCACCGACAGCCTGTCGTAATGGAAGTTGCGCAGTGCCTCGAGCGCCATGGCCATGCCCTGATTGGAACGGCCCAGCGCCGCAACCCGGTCATCCGGCTCGTACCTGAGCCAGCCAGGCGTTTCGTTGCCGATCTGCCCGGCGCTAATCCGCAGGCCTTCGTCATCGAACCGCAGTGGCAATATACCACTCAGGCGGCCTTCGCCGCTGAGTCCGGGTTGCTGTTGCAGTTCCAGCAGTCGCGCCAGTTCCAGGTGTTGCAGTGTCACTTTCGTGGCCAGTTTGGGCGCAAGGGGATTTATCGTAACTGAATCGACCGCCAGGGCGCCGCCGAGCAGCTCCGCGCTCAGTTGGCTCAGGTGCAGCTCCGGCACCTGTTGCGGCGCCTGCAGGTAACGGTAGTCGCCGGCGATCGATTCGATGGGAAAGCCGATATCGAGCAGCGCAAGCTGCAGCGAGCCGTCCTGCTCGATGCGGCCGCTGCGCCGGACAAGGGTGCGTGCCCGCCACTGGCCCCCCTCGATCCGGGTCGCGCCCCAGTTCGCCGCCAGCTGTTCGATGCGCTGGTCGAATCTCAGCGCGGTACCGGCGCCGGTCCAGTTGACGCTGCCTTCCAGGTGGAGGGTGCCGCCGGAGACGCCGAGTTCCGGTGGTGCGGGCGGGTGGTAGCGGTTCCAGAGTCGCGCGGCCTGCTGCAGCGGCACCGGCGTCGCCTGCCAGTATAGATCGCCACTCAGCGGTGAGAGCCGGCTGCTGGTACGCCCGCGCAAGGTCACTGCAGGATCGTCGAGGCGCAGCTCGAAGCCACCGGACAGCGTCTCGCCTTCGAGGTGGAGGTCGCTTTGCAGCGATGCAACCGGGGCCTGCTGCCCGGGTGCCTGCCAGTGGATGCGTTCGGCGCTCAGACGGGCATCGAACGACCGGTGCTGCAGGTCAAGGTGGTCCAGCCGCAGTTGCAGCGGGCTCAGTTCCAGCTCGCCGGCAGCGTATCGCAATGGCGCGGGTGACAGTACCAGGTTAACCGGCCCCAGCCGCGGGTTCGGAGCCCCTGAACCGGTTTCAGCGCTGAAATCGAGCGCTGTCGACAGCCGGAGTTCGGCGTCGAGTGGATCGAACGGCGGCAGTGGCAGTTGCACGACCCGGGCGCCACTGCCCTCGGTCAGTTGCAGCCGCAGGTGGCCACCGTCCAAGCGCAGCTCGAAGCCGCCGCTGAGGTCGGCGACGCCGAACGAGCGCTTGTTGTCCTGCCAGTCGAGGCGCTCGACTTCAAGGTTGCCCGAGACCAGCCACCGGGCCGGATCGATGCGCTCGAGCTGCAGCCGCAGTGGCGTCAGCTGCAGCGATCCCGTCGGCTGCTGCAACGGTCCGGTGGCGAGTTCGAGTGTCAGCGGTGAAAGCTGCACACTGCCGGGCATATCGTTCAGCTCGGCCGTCAGCATGGCCGGAGACAGCAGACGCATACGGACATCGGCCGGTGCGAACGGTTTCAGGGCGAGCTGATCGAGATGTGTATCGCGGCCGGGTTGAACCTGCAACCGCACGTGGCCGTTTTGCAGTTGCAGGTCGGCCGCCAGCGCTAGGCGGAGCCGTTCGAGTTCCGGCAGCGGCTGCTCGGCCACGAGATCCCCGGTCAGCGTCTGCTCGAGTTCGAGCGCGCTCCACCACTGCGTGTCATCCCCGAGGTCGATTTCAAGTGGTAGCCGCAGGCGGCCGCGGGCCTGTAGGTCCCCGCTGATGTTCGGTAACGGGTTTGCCTGCGGCAGCCAGCGGTGCTGCCACTCCTGCGCCCGCGACAGCCACAGCCGCTGCGTCAGATCCACCACCAGTTGGTCGTCTTCGGGGCGCAAGTGCCCGGTTGTCTCGAGCAGCGGAAGATTGTCCTGCAGCAGCGACAGTGAAAAGACGTCGGGCTGCAATTGCAGGTCGGCCTGAGCCTGTAACGTATCGTTCTCGAACAACAGCAGGCGGCTGCTAAGGTGATTGCCGCTCAGGTCTATGTTCCCCTCCAGCCGCCGGTGCGGCTGTGATGGCGCCGCATAGTCCAGGCGCATCTGGCCGATCTGAACCTGATCGGCCGGCGCCATTGCCAGCCAGGCGGCGGGTAACAGTGGCGCCAGCGCGACCGTTTCGGCCCCGTCTGAGGCGGAGCCATCGTCGGTAATGCGCAGATCGATGCGGGGGACTCGCAGCCACGACAGGCGGTGCTCGAACAGCAGCGTGTGCAGATCGTAGCCGATCTCCACCACCGCACCGCGCAGCTCGATATGGCGGCCGGGGCGGCGTTGGCCAAAGGCCAGTTGCGATATCCGCAAGCGGCGATAACCGGGATACTCCAGGGTCAGCTCGGCCTGTTCGAAGCCCCGCATTTCCAGCCAGCGGGTGGCGAAGTGGCCGGCCAGCAAGGGCAGACTGGCATACAACAGCGCCAGCAGCAGCAGGGGTGTCAGCAGCCAGAGTCCTCGGCGCATCGGGCGAATCCTTCAGTGAGCGGCGGGTACGCTGAAAGGGACTCCGTGCTGACGGATAAATTCACCGAACAGGCGAAACTCCTCGCTGCGCGCGGCCTGGCGCCGCCACATCAGGCCGATCGCGCGGCGCACGCCGGATTCGGCGAATGCCTTGGTGCGGACCCCGGTGCCCGAGAGGATCGGCGTATCGAGCGCCATGCGTGGCAGTAGCGTAATACCGATGCCGTTGGCGACCATCTGCACCAGTGTATGGAGACTGGTGGCCTGGTAGGGCACCGAGAGATCGCCGGCGCTGAGCTGGCAGGCAGCCAGTGCGTGTCCGCGCAGGCAGTGCCCCTCTTCCAGCAGCAGCAGTTCCTGTCCCCGCAGGTCGCGGGTCCTTAGCTGCTCGAGACGGCCCAACGAATGGTGCGGCGGGTAGGCGAGCACGAAGTCGTCGTAGAACAGGTGCAGACTCTCGACGCCTTCGGCGGGGAACGGAATTGCCAGCAGCAGCAGATCGAGCTCGCCCTGGTGCAGCGCATCGACCAGGTGCTGGCTCAGGTCCTCGCGAATGAACAGCTGGAACTCGGGGTGCTCGGCGCGCAGCTGTTGCAGCAGGCGCGGCAGCATATAGGGCGCGATGGTCGGAATCACGCCCAGGCGCATGCGCCCGCTGAGCGGCAGCGCGGCGCGTTCGCACAGCGCCGCGAGATCGTCGACCGCGTTGAGGATCTGGTGACTGCGCGCCACGGCATCGCGTCCGACGTCGGTCAGCAGCACCCGTTTGCTGTTACGTTCGAGCAGTACCACGCCGAGATGCTCCTCCAGCTCCTGAATGCCTGAACTGAGGGTCGATTGCGAGACGAAGCAGGCACGGGCCGCCCGCCCGAAATGCAGGTGCTCGGCGACGGCGCAAAGGTATTTGAGCTGTTTCAGCGTAGGTGGGTGGCTCATCGAAATTTTCGATTGCTACATCTCAATTTATCTATTGTACAGATTCTAGACGTGGGCCTACTTTTTAACCAGTAAGGCCGGTGCACCTTGACTGCGGTGCCGGGCCTCTTATGAGCAAACCGTCAGCGTTACACCTGCAGGAGGTGCGTCATGTCACTCAAAGGTTCGCAAACCGAACAGAATCTGAAAGATGCTTTTGCCGGCGAATCCCAGGCCAATCGTCGTTACCTGTACTTCGCTTCCAAGGCCGATGTTGAAGGCTACAACGACGTTTCCGCCGTGTTCCGTTCGACCGCGGAAGGCGAGACCGGCCATGCCCACGGACACCTCGAATATCTCGAAGAGGTCGGTGATCCGGCGACGGGGCTGCCGATCGGCGCCACCTCCGCCAACCTGAAATCGGCCATTGCCGGCGAGACCCACGAGTACACCGATATGTATCCCGGTATGGCGAAAACGGCACGCGAGGAAGGGTTCGACGAAATCGCCGACTGGTTCGAAACCCTGGCCAAGGCGGAGCGCAGCCACGCCAACCGTTTCCAGAAAGCCCTGGACGCCCTCGACGCCTGATCCGACGGCGTTGTCACCGGGCGCGGCAAATCCCACCGGCACGCAGACGCAAGCCGGGGCCTTGCCCGGCATGTTGCTTTTCAGGGCAGCGGCGCCCCGCTGCCCTTATGTGAGGTGAGACTGCATGAGTGAGAGCGAAAGCAACGCCCCGCGGGAAGGCAGCCTCGAGGCACCGACGCGGCACCCGATCGACTGGCAATCGGACGAATTCAACAACAAGGACGCGCTCAACGCGGAGCTCGAGCGCGTGTTCGACATCTGTCACGGGTGTCGTCGCTGTGTCAGCCTGTGCGATGCCTTTCCGACGCTGTTCGACCTGGTGGACGAATCCGACACCATGGAAGTGGATGGCGTCGACAAGGCCGACTACATGAAGGTTGCCGATCAGTGCTATCTCTGCGACATGTGCTACATGACCAAGTGCCCATACGTGCCGCCCCACGAATGGAATGTGGATTTTCCGCACCTGATGTTGCGGGCCAAGGCGTTGCGTTTTCGCGAGCAGGGTGCGTCGTTTCGTGACAAGACTCTGACCAGTACCGACCGGGTGGGCAAGTTGGCGTCGATCCCTCTGGTTGACGTGACCGTCAACGCGGTGAATGCCAATGCCGGGGCGCGCGGCTTGCTGGAAAAAACGCTCGGGGTGCACCATGAAGCGCCATTGCCCAGGTATCACAGCAAGACGCTGCGCAAGCGCGTGGCGAAGATGGACCGGCAGCTGACGCCCAAGGCGGTCAACGGAACCAGCGGCAAGGTGGCGCTTTTCGCCACCTGCTACGGCAACTACAACAAGCCGGACCTCGGAGAGGACCTGTACCGGGTCTATCAGCACAACGGCATCCAGATCGAGCTGGTGCCGCGGGAGCGCTGCTGCGGGATGCCCAAGCTCGAAATCGGCGATCTGGAGTCGGTGGCCCGGGCGAAGGAGGCCAATATCCCGGTGCTGGCGAAACTGGTCGACCAGGGTTACGACCTGATCGCGCCGGTGCCGTCCTGCGTACTGATGTTCAAACAGGAACTGCCACTGATGTTCCCGGACGACGCCGAGGTGGCCAAGGTTCGCGACGCCTTTTTCGATCCGTTCGAATACCTCTGGCTGCGCTACAAAGGCGGCGAGCTGAAAACCGACTTCAAGCAGGGTCTGGGCGATATCAGCTACCAGGTGGCGTGCCACCTGAGGGTACAGAACATCGGTCTGAAAACCCGTGACGTGCTGAACCTGGTTCCCGATACCCGGGTACAGGCGCTGGAACGCTGTTCGGGTCACGATGGCACCTATGCCGTGCGCGTGGAAACGCGGGACAAGTCGGTCAAGATTGCGCGTCCGGTGGTGCGCAAGGTCGATCAGCAGGCGGCGGATCATTTCGCCAGCGACTGCCCGATGGCCGCGACCCATATCGCCCATCTCAGCGAGACCGCCGGCGAGCCGGAGAGCCCGATGGCGCTGCTGCGCAAGGCCTACGGAATCTGACCGCCCCGAAGTACGAGGAGGACACCATGACGAAACTGACCCGGGACGATCTCTGGTCGCTGGAAGTCTACGCCCAGCGGCGCAACGAATTCCGCACCGAAGCCATGGCCCACAAGCGCCTGCGGCAGCTGCTCCTTGGCGAGCATCTGCGCCTGTTCTTCGAGGACAGGACCACCATCCGCTACCAGATACAGGAGATGCTGCGGGTCGAAAAACTGTTCGAGGCGCAGGAAATACAGGATGAGCTCGATGCCTACAATCCCCTGATCCCCGATGGCGCCAACTGGAAGGCGACGATGATGATCGAGTACACCGACGTCGCCGAACGCCGCCGCCGTCTGGCCGAGCTGGTGGGGGTTGAGCAGCGGGTCTGGCTGCAGGTGGGCGATCTCGACCGGATCACGCCCATCGCCGACGAGGACATGGAACGCAGCACCGACGACAAGACCTCGAGCGTGCATTTCCTGCGCTTCGAGCTGACCCCCGAGATGGTCGGCGCGGCCTGTGCCGGCGCCCCGATCAGCGCCGGTGTCGATCATCCGGCGTACAACATCGGGCCCGAAGAGGTGAATGAAGAGCTGCGCAAGGCGCTGGTGAGCGACCTGAAACCGGTCGCCCACTGAGGGGCCCGGAGCTGCGACGGCCTCAACGCAGTTTGCGTACCACGTTGATGCCGTCGCGCACCGTCAGAAATACGTTTTCCACATCCGCATCCGCGGCGATACGGCGGTTCAGTTCGACCAGCGTATCGTCGATCTCGGATTCCGGCTGCAGCACTTTGCCGGACCAGAGCACATTGTCCAGCACGATGAGCCCGCCCGGGCGGGTCATCGTCTTGACGCGTTCGTAGTACTCCAGGTAATTGCGCTTGTCGGCGTCGATAAAGCTGAAATCCAGTGACAGATCGAGCGTTTCCAGGGTGTCCAGGGCGCGGCCGAAGATCACCTCGATCTTGTGACCGTGTTCGCTCCGATCGAAGAACCCCTGGGCGAACTCGATCGCGCGTGGGTTGGTTTCGCAGCAGATCAGGCGGCCATCATCGGGCATGCCTTCGGCGATCGACAGCGCCGAGTATCCGGTAAACATGCCGATTTCCAGCGCCACCTTCGGCTGTGCCAGTGCCGCCAGCATTTTCAACGTCCGGCCGACCAGGCGTCCCGACAGTTTTTGCGGCCAGCCCATGTTGGCGTTGGTGGCGTCGATCAATTCGCGCAGCAGATCGGGCTCGGCGCCGGTACTGAGAAAGGCATAGTCTTCGATGGCTTCGTTGACGATAAAGTCGGTCATGGTCGGCAAAAAGGCGTCGTGCGAAAGGGGGCGCAATCTTAGCACTTTTCCGGACATGGATCCGCCCGGCGTGTCATCGAGCTCACTCCGGAGGGAAATCCGCCTGTATCGCATCGGTGGAATATGGGCCGTCGGCCCTTGTTCCATCCGGGGGATAGCGAAGCGGCGGGCGTCAGTCGGCCGTCAGCTGCGCCCAGTCGAAGCTGCGGATGCGGCGCGGCGCTATGTAATAGATCAGCGATCCGGTATGGATCTCCAGGTCCAGCGCCGGGTTGATCTCCGGCTGGCCGTCGGCCTCGACGTCGACCGCGATCAGCGTCGCCTGGTACCGTTCCTTTAACGGCGCGAACAATCTGCGGACCGGCAGTGGCGGCAGCCCTTCGGGGTAGCGGATGGCGTACTGCGTCATGCCCTCGGCCGCGCTCAGCAACTGATGGTGCAGGGCGCTGGAGCCGGGGTCCATCGCGGCCTTGACCATCAGTTCCACCGCCACGGACGGGGTGCATTCGATGTTCGGGCAGTGGTGCTTGAGCAGACGCGCCAGCGCCTCGTCGCGGAAGTAGGCGATGGTATGGGCACCGGGATTGCGGCTATGGCTGTACAGCGCCGCCGCCAGAGTGCTGTCGTCTCGGGCACAGTCGATGATGATGCTCGATGCCCGATCGATGCAGGCGCGCTCCATTTCGGCGCCGTCGTTATAGGCGCTTACGCGGACGAATTCGATATCGCCGGGCATCGGGTTTTCGATTTCGGCGCTGACACAGAGGCAGATTGTACGCTGCTGGTTGTGCTCGGCTTCTATCTGCAGCAGGCGCAGCAGGTGCGGCGTACGTTCGGGATCCCAGCCGATGACCAGGATGTGGCCGCTGAGGTTCACGTCTTTGAGGCCCATAAGCCCTTTTCTCCATTGGTAGGCACTGAAGGCGGCGATCTTGCCGACGGTCATCGCGAACAGGCCGAGACCGAACGGAATCACCACCAGGGCGGTGTAGCGTTTGCCTGCCGGGGTCGAGGGCGAGAGATCGCCATACCCGACGGTGGAGGCGGTGACCACCAGCCAGTAAAGGTAGTCGTCTCCGGCCAGTGCGGTCTCGCCGAGTCCGCGCAGCACCAGCCAGTTGATCAGGATATAACTGGCGAGCAGAACCAGCAGACCCTGCCATTTCAGGTCCTGGAAATGGTGATAAATAAGCTTGCGCAGGCGTTTGATCAGCGGCATCCGGTTGCAGCCTTTCGGAAGAGTCTGGCCGGGGATGTTAGCAACTGGGTGCAGAGCGGGCAAAGTGGCGAATGGCCGGGCCGGGGTGCAGAGGGCGGTAGGTGAGCACTGGATCAGAACTGGCGTGCAGCGGCCCAACAGAAGATACCGCGTCGCCGGGGGTCTAGCTGGTGCGGTCCGGTGACGCGGTCAAGGCACCCGACGGGCGGTTGCCGGGGGTTGGAGCGTTTTCCGGAACCCGCCGGCCCGTCCATACCCGGGACCAACGTTAGCCCGGACACTGTGAACGGGCAATTAGTCATTGGTCTTGTGCCCGTGCGGCTCGAGCTGGGGCTGGGGCGCTTTCGGTAAATCCCGTACAATGCGGGCCAGACAGGATTACTGACAGGAGTGTTTCACTTGGATCCCCTCGTTCTCTTTCTGCTGACCGGCTTCGTTTCGATGTCGGCGGCGCTCAGCGCCGGTGCGATCAACAAACTGCCCGATGCCGACAAGCCGGCGATTGCCCAGACCCGCAACGGCCTGGTCAGCGTGGTGATGACCGGTAACCTCGCCGCTTTGACACTCATACTCGCGCTGGCCTATGGCTTTCGTCTGCTCGAATGGTGGATTCCGCTGCTGTGCGTCTTCATTACCTTCCCGGTGGTGCACCTGGTGTTCGTGCAGCGCCTGCTGGGGCCGGTAAAGACACTGTTCATGATGCTGCCGCTGGTGGTGGCCTCCATCGTCGCGCTGATTTACTACTGGTAACGCGGCATGGCGATGCTGGATCTTCCGAGCCTGTTGACCGGTGCCGGTGCCGGCGCCCTGCTGGCCGCCGTGCTGGTATTGCTCTGGGCCTCGGTCCGTCGCAGCCGCGATCTCGAACCGCTGCAGGCTGTCAGCCAGGAGCTGGCCCTGCTGCAGCAGCGGCAGCAGCAACTGCAGGAACAGACAGCCGAGGCGCGCGCGCTGCAGACGCAATGGCAGCAACGCTTCGAGCAGCGGGACCGGGAAGCCCGGCAGCTGGAGCTGGCGCGGGCGCAACTGGTCGAACGGGTGCATCAGCTGGAGCGGCTGGAGGAGGAGAATGGCGACCTCGAACGCTCGCTCGAATCGGCGCAGCAACTGCTGAGCCGGCGCAACGAACAGCTGGTCGAGCTGGAAAGTCGCACCGAGGTCGAGCGTCAGGCGCAGGCGGAAAAACTCAGGCTCCTGACCGAGGCGCGCGATCAGCTGAAATCCGAGTTCCAGAATCTCGCCAATCGTATCTTCGATGAAAAGTCCGCGCGCTTCAGCGCCAGCAATCGTGACAGCATCGGCCAGCTGCTGACGCCGCTGCGCGAGCAGATCGGTGACTTCAAGCGGCGTGTCGAGGATGTCTACGACCGCGAAGCCAAGGACCGGCGTGCGTTGTCGGAGCAGATCCATCAGCTCAAGCAGCTCAACCAGCAGATGAGCCAGGATGCCATCAACCTGACACGGGCGCTCAAGGGCGAAAGCAAAACCCAGGGCAACTGGGGGGAAGTCGTGCTGGCGCGGGTATTGGAGTCCTCCGGGCTGCGGGCCGGATACGAGTTTGAAATGCAGGTGTCGCTCAACGAGGGCAGCAAGCGCTACCAGCCCGACGTCATCGTGCGCCTGCCGGACAACAAGGACGTCATCATCGACGCCAAGGTGTCACTGACGGCCTACGAGCAGTACTGCTCCAGCGAAGACGAGGCCGAACGGGCACGCCAGTTGCGCGACCACCTGCAATCACTGCGCAACCATGTCCGGGGGCTGGGTGACAAGGCGTATCAGGGGCTGGAAGGGGTGCGTACGCTGGACTTCGTGCTGCAATTCATCCCGATCGAGGGCGCTTTCCTGCTGGCCCTGGAACAGGATCCGGAGTTGATGCGCTATGCCTACGAGCGCAATATCATCCTCGTCAGCCCGACCACGCTGCTGGTGACACTGCGCACCATCAACCATATCTGGCGCAATGAATATCAGAACCGCAACGCGCAGGAGATCGCGCGTCGCGGAGGCGAACTGATCGACAAGTTCGCCGGCTTCGTCGAGTCGGTGGACGATATCGGTCGTCATCTTGACCGGGGCCGCCAGGCCTGGGAAACGGCGCACAAGCGCCTCACCAGTGGTCGCGGCAGCCTGGTGAGCCAGGCGGCGGCGCTGCACCGGCTCGGCGCCGTGGGCAAGAAATCGCTGCCGCGCGGCGCTGATGACGAAATGGACGAGGAAGACGAAGCCGCCCTGGGGCTCGATGGAGGTGAGGCTTGATTCAGGTACTGGGTTATGGATCGCTGCTGTCGGAAATCTCGGCGCGGGAGACCGTGCCGGGGCTGGAGCGCTTTCGTCTGGTGCGGGTGCCGGGCTACCGGCGCATTTTCAATAAGGTGGGTGTGGTATTTTTCAGTCGTCACGGTGCCTGCAGCGACAGCCTCGAAATCGCCTCCTGCGCGACGGAACCCGCCGTGGGATGCGAGATCGTCTGCTCGGCATTCGACTGTCCCGAAAGCGAGTTTCTGGAACTGTATGAGCGTGAGCACCGCTTTCGCTGGATCGAGGTGGAGGCCCTGGAGGCAGACGGTTCCTGCAGTACCGGTCGAATCTGCACCCGTTATAGCGACGACGAATACCGTCTAAATAAATGCATTACCGAGTCGGAATATGAGCGCCGGGTCGGGCGTTACTATCGTGGACGGCTCTGGCGCGACGA
Source organism: Oceanospirillaceae bacterium (assembly GCA_013373085.1). Taxonomy (GTDB): domain Bacteria; phylum Pseudomonadota; class Gammaproteobacteria; order Pseudomonadales; family Balneatricaceae; genus Marinobacterium_A. The sequence continues at coordinate 139,513 of JABXIM010000013.1, forward strand.
TATATTGCCGTTTCCCCGTTATCTGAGTTTCTGCCTGAGAGCGGCGGCGGAGCAGGGAGAAGGCGTGCTGGACAATTTCCTGGACAGCAGCTTTCTTGCCGACGGCAAAACCAGTCTGAGGCGTTACCTGGCGCAGCGGGAGCCCGTACTGGACTGGCTCAAAGCCGGCGCCGATTACGGCTATCGTGACAGCTGAGGAACCTGGCTCTTTTTCTCGTCAAACATAAAGTTTTTCGTTGAAAATCAAGATTCGATTCTGATATTTTTGCCGATAAATCAAAACGCATTTTTGAATTATTTGAGAATAATCAAGATTTAATATTGATGTTGGTTAAAATTGTCAAGATTTAATTTTGATTTTTGTTATTTAACTGCCCAGAAACTTTCGGGCTTAAATATCGGTGAGGGCCACAACCGTTGACGAGGTGGCAAAAGGTATCCGCCTGATAGGCAATGAGTTTTGCTAAATAGCGGCAAACGTTTGCCGATAAAAAGTGGCAAGGGTTGTTGTTTTTTTGTACATTTTATTCCAATCTCTTGCTATGGAAGTTGTTGGCAATAGTGGGATGAGGATTGGCGCGTATCTTGCGTCTTTTATCGTAAAAGCCCCTTAGAACGCATCTCTATTTATTCGGACGATGGCAAGATGGCAACTGGAAACAATATGATCGTCGGACTCGACATCGGTACCTCCAAGGTGGTCTGCCTGATCGGTGAGGAGAGTGCGAATGGCCGTCTTGAGCTGGTTGGAATCGGCTCGCACCCGTCCAACGGATTAAAACGCGGTGTGGTGGTGAATATTGAAGCCACCGTCAATTCTATTCAGCGGGCGGTGGAAGAAGCCGAGCTGATGGCCGGCTGCAAGGTACACTCGGTGACGGTCGGAATTGCCGGCAGTCATATCAGCAGCCTTAATTCTCACGGCATCGTCGCGGTGCGCGAACGGGAAGTCACGGAACAGGACCTTGACCGTGTGATCGATGCCGCCCGCGCAGTGGCGATACCGGCCGACCAGAAAATCATTCATATCTTGCCGCAGGAATATCTCATCGACAGCCAGGAGGGGATCAAGGAACCTCTCGGCATGTCCGGTGTGCGCCTCGAGGCCAAGGTTCATCTGGTAACGGGGTCGATCAACGCAGTACAGAATATCGACAAGTGCATCCGCCGCTGCGGTCTCGACGTCGATGCCATCGTGCTGCAGCCGCTGGCGTCGAGCTACGCGGTCCTGACCGAAGACGAGAAGGAACTCGGTGTTTGTCTGGTGGATATCGGCGGCGGTACCACCGATATCGCGGTCTTCACCGCTGGCGCCATCCGTTTCTCCAGCTCCATTCCGGTGGCGGGCGATCAGGTGACCAGCGACATCGCCATGGCGTTACGCACACCGACCCAGAATGCCGAGGAACTGAAGGTCAAGTATGCCTGCGCACTGGCGCAGCTGACCCGGGCTGACGAAACCATCAAGGTACCCAGCGTCGGCGAGCGGCCGCCGCGCAGCCTTTCGCGCCAGGCGTTGGCCGAGGTCGTGGAGCCGCGCTACGACGAGCTGTTCACGCTGATTCAGGCGGAGCTGCGTCGCAGCGGTTTCGAGGACCTGGTCGCGTCCGGCATCGTGCTGACCGGCGGCACCGCAAAGATGGAAGGTGCGGTCGAGCTGGCCGAGGAAATTTTCCATATGCCGGTGCGCCTGTCCAGTCCGCAGGGTATCCACGGCATGGACGACATTATGCAAGATCCTATCTATGCCACCGGCATGGGCCTGCTGCTGTATGCCCGGCAGAACCTCGACACCCGCGATTCGGCTGAAAGCGGCATGCGTGCCGAGGTTGTGATGTCTCCCGCCCGGCAGGGACCCGGGATCATGGAGCGAATGAAAGCCTGGTTTCAAGGAAACTATTGAGTTGCGGGCCCTTTGCCCGAGGTAGTAAAGCAGTTAAACGGAACGTAACGACACGCTGCCGACCGGACCCAGAAGCCGGCGCAGCATCTGGAGGGGAAAAGGAAAATGTTCGAACTCGTTGATAGCATTCCGCAGAGTGCCGTCATCAAGGTGATTGGCGTGGGCGGTGGCGGCGGTAACGCCGTGCAGCACATGGTCTCCACCGATGTTGAAGGCGTCGAATTCATCTGTGCCAACACCGATGCGCAAGCGTTGTCGGGGCTGGTGGCGCGTAGCGTCATCCAGCTCGGTGGCGAACTGACCAAGGGGCTCGGCGCCGGCGCCAACCCCGACGTCGGCCGCCAGGCGGCATTGGAAGACCGGGACCGGATCGCACAGATGGTCACCGGTGCCGACATGGTCTTCATTACCGCAGGCATGGGCGGCGGCACCGGAACCGGCGCGGCGCCGATCGTCGCCGAGGTCGCCAGGGAACTGGGCATTCTGACCGTCGCCGTGGTGACCAAACCGTTTCCGTTCGAGGGCCGCAAGCGTCTCAAGATCGCCGAAGAGGGGATCCGGGAACTCAAGGATCACGTCGATTCCCTGATCATCATCCCGAACGAAAAACTGCTGCCGGTACTGGGCAAGAACTGCAGCCTGCTCAACGCCTTCAATGCCGCCAACGACGTGCTCAAGGGCGCAGTGCAGGGTATTGCCGACCTGATCATCCGCCCGGGTATGATCAACGTCGACTTCGCCGACGTCCGTACGGTGATGTCGGAAATGGGCATGGCGATGATGGGAACCGGAGCCGCCCGCGGCGAAGGCCGCGCCCAGGAAGCGACAGAAGCGGCCATCAACAGTCCGCTGCTCGAAGATGTCGACCTCAAGGGTGCACGCGGCGTGCTGGTGAATATCACCGCCGGCCTCGACCTGAGCCTCGGCGAGTTCTCCGAAGTCGGTAATCTCGTCGAGCAGTACGCGTCGGAGAATGCCACCATCGTGGTCGGAACGGTTATCGATCCGGAAATGAGCGACGAGATCAAGGTGACCGTCGTGGCCACCGGTCTCGGCCGTCTCGAGCAGCAGGAAGTCCGCGTCGCCGCCAATGGCGGTACCGCCTCGGCGACCAGCCGCGCCAGCCGTCCGAGCAACGATTACAGCCAGCTGGAACTGCCCACCGTGATGCGCAATCGCGCCGAGGAGCGTTCCGTGCGCGAAGAGGCCGAAGTGCAGAAGAAGCCGGAACCGGTCAAGCGTACCGGCACTGACGACATGGACTTCCTCGATATCCCGGCATTCCTGCGTCGCCAGGCCGACTGACAGGCCAGGACGCAGTCCCTCTGGTGATTTTTTCGGCCGCCCCGGCAGGGGCGGCTTTTTCCGTTTCGGTTCCCGAATGCCGGTGGGACGCTGATGGCGGGTACCGTCTAGCGCTACGTCGGCAACGCAATACAGGTCCTGTCTGAACGCTTTTTCAGCCGCGTTGGTTAAACCATAACCAGAATGACGCAGGCGCAAACTTTTTTCGGCAAAAGGTTTGCATTTCATAAAGTTATCCATTAAATTACGCGACCTCAACGGCACACAACGTTGAGCGGCACCGCAAGAGGCGAGTCCTTGAAAGCGTTGCAACACAATTTGGTGAGGTGTCCGAGTGGCCGACTCGGAGGCTTTAGCCAGAGAGAACGTCGGAGCTAGCGACGACGGTAACGAGCACGCCAGGCGTGCAGGTTTGAAGTCTGAAAAGACATCGCAGTGACAATTTGGTGAGGTGTCCGAGTGGCCGAAGGAGCACGCCTGGAA